>DAHU01000114.1 GCA_002495945.1 Euryarchaeota archaeon UBA13 | reverse complement strand
TAGTTGCCAAGTTTTTTGTCGCCTGTCATCACCTTTGATGTTGCGAGTATGTTCTGATACCAAATTTTTCTTGAGTAAATCTCGCATCGTTCTACTAACATTTGGTGGATGTAAAGCACACGATTCAGCAATACCTGGTCTAGTCAATTCGGGGCCAACGAGATATCTATCTGATTGCTCATCATTCTCGAATAAATGAAGCATAACGCGGTCCTGAACAGGAACATTGACCTTAGGGATACCTGCGCTCACAGACTTCCGAGATTTTTCTATAACTAAGCGATTTTGGCTTTTTGCTGATACTTGTAAGAGCAATTTAACCATAATTCCTTTATTATATCATCAATCCGAAGAGCATGGAACCTCGTAGGGGCGTTTTTACAATCATTGCTTTACTGGTTCTCTCGACCATGCCATTGATTGTTTCCGCTGATTCAGATGGTGATGGAGTTGCCGACTCGTCCGATGACTGTGTTTGGGCATCAGGTACCTCAACAGTCGACCGTGCTGGATGTCCCGACCGAGATGGCGACGGGATTTCTGATTTCAATGACGGGTGGAGCGCAAATAATCCAAATTTCCAAGAGGAATTCGGTTTAACATCTAGCCAAAATTACAACGACGTTGACTTTTCCGGCGATGATGAATTCATCGTTACTGGCGACGAAAATGGTTGGGTTAGAATATGGAATGCAACCACTCACCTAAACACAAGATCAGCTCAAGCGATTAACGGTGGCGAAGTCACATCAGTAGCATTTTCATCAGACAATAGTATGGTCGTCGCAGGCCTTGATGATGATTCAATAAACCTGTATTATTCTGCAAGCATGACTTCAATACACGGTAAAATAAGCGTAGATGTCGGCGGTGGTGATTACGTATACGATGTTGAATTTTCACCGGACAACAGCTTAGTCGCAGTATCGATAGGTCGCTCCGGCAATGGAGGGACTAACGGCCAGGTTATTCTAATTCAAACGGCTGATGGCCAACAATTGGGCAGTGGAATAAATCCTAATGGCGAGGATAGATTCTATGCCTCAGCATTCTCACCTGACGGGAGCATGATTGCAGTTGCAGCAAATGGTGACTTCTATGTTGTTGACATAACAACTCGAGCCACAGTTCATTCAATCAGCAGTCCTCCATCCGGAATAAACGATATCGATTGGTCACCAGATGGCAACTATATCTCAATGTGCGGTGCTTGGGAAGGGTCAGGCGCCAGTTTTGACATGTACAAATATGTCAATTCTGCATGGACAAGAATTTGGGAAAGGCCAACAACATCATCATGCTTATCGGCTGATTTTTCAAGTGATTCAAAGCAAATAGCCAACGGACATTCTTACTACCAAGGTGACGGTGGCTCAATCAAGATTCATACTACTGATAGCGGACAAGTCGTTGATTTCTTTGGGGCGCCGGCACCAAATGGCTGTGGCGGCAACAACTGTGGCCAAGTTAATGGCCTCACATGGTCATCAGACGGTACCAAAATTGTCACGACGTATGGCAGAGATGATGAAGGAATTTATTACTGGTTAGCAGATTTAGATGAAGATGGAGACGGATACAATACCTCAGACCAAGGTGATGGTGTCACCGATGCATTCCCATATGATGGCACTCAGTGGAACGATACAGATGGTGACGGCTATGGCGACAATCCTGCCCCTGCGACAACTCCGGACTCTTGTGTCAACCAATTTGGCACCTCAAACCAAGATCGATATGGCTGTCCTGACAACGATGGTGACGGATGGTCTGACGATAATGACTGGGCTCCTAACGACCCTGAGCAGTGGCAAGACAGTGATGGTGACGGCTATGGCGATGAGTATTATTTTGAACTGGTAAATTCGTTTTTCCATATCAATCAACGTGGTGATGCTTTTCCAAATAATCCAACACAATGGAATGATACTGACAGTGATGGATGGGGAGATAATTACGATAATGAATCATGGGATGATAATAGAGATGGTACTTGGCCAGGCACAATAGTTGCTGGCGCAACTGAAATCGACAAATTCCCCGTTAATCACTACCAATGGGTCGATACAGATGGCGATTGGTGGGGTGATAATCAGGTCGGAGATGATGCTGATGCGTGCCCAACTGTATACGGAAACTCAACAGCAGACAGGTACGGTTGTATCGATACTGATGGAGATACTTACTCTGACCCCACCGCCAATTGGGGACCTGTATCCTCAACAGGCTATTGTCAAGCCGACGGTGCGCCACTTGACCCAACACAATGGTGTGATAAGGATGGTGATGGATTTGGAGAAAACCAAGATGGCAATAATCCGGATGAATGCCCCGACGAAACTGGTTTCTCTACAATAGATAGAATAGGATGCTTAGATACTGACGGCGACGGTTATTCCGACCAGGGTGACCCGTTTCCAAACGATAAAACCCAGTGGGAAAATCGCGATGGCGACTCACTAGAATGCGGTGGCGACAACCAATCTGGTAATAATCCAGACATATTCCCTGATGATCCAACCCAGTGCAAGGATACTGACGGCGATGGTTACGGCGATAATGCTGCAGGAAACAATGGTGACGCATTCAAATTTGACCCAACACAATGGTCCGATTTCGATGGGGACGGATTTGGCGACAATAACGGGACTGGGTCAATTAACGGTGATATTTGTCCAACCCAGGCTGGCAGCTCTGCCAATCCTATTTCACGCGGTTGTCCTGATAGTGACGGAGACGGATTTGTTGACCCTGAAGACGCCTTTCCACAGAATCCCTTACAATGGGCTGACCGTGATGGTGACGGCTATGGTGATGAAATAAACAAGCCGGGTGGTGATGACTGTCCTGATACATTTGGTACATCAGAAGAAAACAATCGATACGGATGTGTTGACTCCGATGGCGACGGTTGGGCCGATGTTGATGATGAATTCCCCGAAGATGGAGAACAATGGGTCGACACTGATTTGGATGGATATGGTGATAATTATCTGTGGACAATTGACTATGTTCAAGATGAAAACGACGCTAATAGAATAATTGAGATAAGGAATCAAATTGGAGATGCATTTCCGTTACTACCTGACGAATGGAGCGACCAAGATGGAGATGGTTACGGTGATAATAGGACGGATGATTTCCCGCTAGAACCAACCCAATGGAGTGACTTTGATGGCGATGGATATGGTGATAATTTCACCAGTGGAGCATACCAAGGAGATGACTGTACAGAAGACTTTGGCACATCATTTAGGGATGTTTTTGGGTGTTTAGATTCAGATAAAGACGGGACCAGCGATGCATCGGACCCGTGCCCATACGACCCTGAAATCTTTGAGGGCAGAACTGGTTCGGTGGTGTGCAAAATTACTGAACCGCAGCAAAATGGAGAGAGCGATTCTGACGCAACAGCAAGTAGCATTGAACCCACTCTTGTTTATCTTGGAATTGCAATTGTGGTACTATTGTCGGTTATCGTAGTGGCTCAAGTTTCTAAGACTTTAGCGCGCAACAAAGCTCGCCAACAAAAAGCTGAGGAATCAATGATGAATTCGGCCTTTTCCGATGAAGAAGAAGAGAGACGTACGGCTTGGATTGATTATTATGTTGCGAATGGTCAATTGGAAGAAGCACGTGCCTTGGGTTGGGTTGGTCAAGACCCTGCAGAGTTACCGCAATGGAAACAATTTGAAATTCAACAGCAACAAGAACAAGATGCAGCAATTCCAAATATGGTTAACTTAGAGGACATCCTCTGAATTTTGAGCTTCTTGACGACGCGCTTTAGCAGCCATGTTATCATCGAAGGCAAGGAAATCTAAGCTATTCCAGTCTTCATCATTTCCTACGGAATTTAATGCTTCATTGGCAATAACGAAATCACTCAGTTTGAGAACTGTTGGATTTGTCCCATCAGCCAGTGGATACCTGTGGCCTGGTAGTACAACACTCTCACCGTCAAGGATGGAGATAATATCGCTTAAGTACAGTAAGGATTGTCGCTGCTGATCTTTACTGCCACCATACAAATCGGTTCTTCCACATCGACCTAAGAATAAACAATCTCCAGTGATAAGTAAGCCATTACCAGCGATTGTTACATGGCCTGGCGTGTGTCCAGGAGTACAATGTATGGTAAACTCTAAACCGCCAAAATTTTGTTTTACAGCAGTGAATTTGGGGTGGCTCCACCAAGTTATACCATCGAACTCAAATCCACGCTGTTGTTCTAACTCATGGCATCTTATGATTAGTTTTTGGCCTGAAACATTGACTAGTTCTTGTACCCCTTTAACATGGTCCCAGTGGCTATGGGTTAGCCAAATTTCAGTGATGTGAATTCCTTGGCCAGTACAGAAATCATACCAATACTCACCGTCAAAAGGGTCTACAATGCATGCATGCGAGGTTAATTTGCAGACAACCAAATGATTTAGATTGTCCCACTGGCCCAATTCTTGCTGATAAACTAGCAACTTATCAGTTTCAAGAACTAAGGTCGGCATCTTCAAGATTTCACCCACAAATAGTTCCGATGACCGCTGCCCTTTCAAATGATGAGTCATACTGTGTACCATGGCCGGGGCTCAAAGGTTTGCCATTGCTTTGCTCGCCGGCGTGATAATTTTTTCAGCGATACCTCACTCTAATGCCGAGACAAATGACGGCCATGGCCTGATAATCGAAATCAATGAACAAGATTTTAATGAATATTATTTGATTGGTGAATCACTATCCTTGAGTCCAACTTTATACAATCCATCATCCACTGTAGAAATAAAAAACAATCCATCGTGTGACTACTTTTTTACTGTAACAAATGATAACGATGTGGTAATTTTCTCCTCAATAGATAGATGTAGAAATCAAGTGCAATCCGTAGAAATTAACCAAGGCGAATTAATTGATTTAATGACCCATGAGTGGGATTTTAAAGATAATAATGGAGATGAGATTGCCACAGGCACCTACACTATCAATACTATTCACAGCACAATGGGAATCAGTGATAGCACATATGTACAGTTCTATGGTAACAGTACATTATCTGAAGAAGTTGAGTTGAAATTGAACGTTGTTGAATTACCAAGTGTCAAATCAAATACTTACCTAATTCAAGGATTTTTACACAATCCTACCGCTAGCAGCATAGATTTGGCTGATGAAAACTGTGTGATTGTACTTGAATACCAATCAATAAAACAAATTTTTACCGACTGCTTCAAAGGTACTACAATCCTCCATCCGCAAGAAAATATATACTCGGCAAATCACGTCATAGAAGAGGCATGGTTAGAGAATCTTGGCGATTTATCCATCTACATATTGGGTGATTTCCCAGAGCACAAGATTAACACTCCCGAAATCAAACAATTTGAAAATAATGCCACAATTAATGATGGGAATATTGGATTGAGTAAATTACAATGGCAATTAAATGATCAATCAAGAAATCCAAGCCTCACTATCTCTGCAGAGTATCAAAATCAAGCAGTAATTGGGGACACTGGTTGTGAATTGGAAATATTCATTGTCAGTGATTTTGGTGAAGTATATACGAACGAATTAATTGATGTATGCAATTTAACAGACCGAGTTAAAGAAAATCAAAATGGTAATTTTGTAGTTGACCTGCACGATTGGCAATTAACTAACCAAGAGGGATGCATGGTTGACTTCGGTAAATACACAATAATCGTCGGAAATGCCTACCATCATACATCTGTCGATTTCTTCCAAGATATCCCTGACGACACTGCTGGATGTATTGACAATGGCCTTGACTTAGACATTTCAAACACAATTTCTGCCGACTTTTTGTACTCTACTGTAAAGATTAGCGGGAGCCAAAACATTAGATTAGTCGCTGAATGTATGGTGGTAATCGAAGCAACTGTGCACTCGATTGAAGAGTATATTTCGAAAAGCGATTTCTGCGAATATACCAGTGGAAACTTTATTTCTTCGCCAAGTGGAATCTATGAAATACAAGAAAAAATCCAATTGACTGGCCTTGAGGATTCAGAAATGGTCTCTGCGAATTACAAAGTGTCTTTCGAACGAACCGTTTCCTTCTCTGAAAC
>DAHU01000094.1:72910-83654 GCA_002495945.1 Euryarchaeota archaeon UBA13 | reverse complement strand
TCAAGGGTGGCGTGGTCTTGATGGAAGTAACCAATCTGGCAACCTGGTGCTAAATCACGCTTGCCCGAATCAAGTTTTAATTCCCCATTTATTATCTTCAGTAGGGTAGTTTTTCCTTGACCATTACCGCCGACAATTCCAATTCGGTCACCCTTACGGATTTCCAAATCTTGGTTGTCGAGGATTGGTCTTTCTAGACCGTCAAACCGCTTTGAACCTCCATCAATTTGCAGCACATCCATACTGGCCTTGTCAGTAGCCTCGAGTTTGAGAATCAATGGCTTACGTTTCTTTGGAACCCTTGCTTTTAGTGCTTTGAGTTCTTGCTGGTAGCGCTCTAACATCTTATGCTTGGCAGAGATAGATTTGTCATACTTATTGGCACGCTTCATTTGCTGTAGGGCACCAGTAGTTGACTGCATCTTTTTCTCCATAGTCTTAATTCGGTCAGCCAGTGACGCTTCACTGGTGATTTTCTGCTTGATAAATTGTGAATAATTGCCTTTCCAAGGCCACGCTCTGAGGTTGTCAACCTCGACTATTCTTGTGCACACTTGGTCAAGGAAATACCTGTCGTGTGAAACGATTAACTGAGCACCTTTGAAATCTCTGAGAAAGGCTTCAAGCCATTCTGTGGTTTGAATATCAAGGTGGTTGGTTGGCTCGTCAAGGAAGATCACATCAACACCAGCGAGGCCAACAAGTTGCCGAGCAAGTGCAAGTTTGGCTTTCTCTCCACCAGATAGCGCACTGACTTTCATGTCCATTGGATGTTTATCGAGTCCCAATCGCTCAAGGATTCCTTTGGCAATACCAGCAACATTGCCGCCACCGCTACTAGCAAGCATTTGCTGAAGTTCGCTATATCGCTCCATTATTGGCTCCCAATCTCCTTCATAGAACGAAGGGTCAATCATCTGTGCCTCAATTGCAGCAATCTCTTCTTCCAACTCTTGGAATTGACGACCCTTTCTACCGAGTTCTTCCTCAATTGTTGAATCGGATTCTATGTCTCTAATTTGGGTAAGGTAAGCGATGCGAATGCCGGGAGCAAAATCAATGTCACCAACATCTTGTTTTTGCTCGCTAATAGTGTTGAGTAGTGTGGTTTTTCCAGCACCATTGTGACCGACAATACCGATTCTATCACCGTCATTAACAATCATGTTGATGTCTTTGAGTACATCAACCGGGCCGAAACTACGGTCAACGCTTTCAACAGTGATTAACTCCCTCACCATGATATCACTCAGCCTGCCGGCTGATAACCAATTGATAAACAAAGTCCTTGAATGACTTAATCGAAGGCAGTAAATGCCTTGATGATGCGTTGCCGGCGTGCTCTATCTGCACGACGTAGCTTTTCCAGTTCTCGACGAGCAGCAATTTGTCCTTTCATCATACCAGGGCAGCCAAATAAACAAACCGATAGCCCAAGAGCGCCACCGATTGCTAAAGATGATAATAGGGGCAAGCCTAGAATCAGTGAATTAGAGAACCCGGTGATAATACCAACAATTATGCCGATACCAAGTGGTTTTTGCAGGGTTCGATAAATAAGAGATGATGGAGATTTTTGTAGCGCTACACCTGGGAAGTCAGCACTAGAAATTGTTCCCACACCATCTATAGTCATTTGATAGAAAAAATCAATGACGGTTTATAAACTAGTTGCCAACTCGTATAAACTCAATGCCATTAATGAACGGCTACCGGTAAGCGAATACCGGAAAACAGCCAATCTTAACCTTGGATTTTAGCAATCTCGCCCTCATGGTGGGACAACAAGTTGCGTAGTTTGACCTTCATTGAAGGAGTCAACATATCATTGTCCGTAGTCCATTCTGTGGGATCTAGGATTATGTTGGCCGCAACCTCATAACCTTTCCAAACAGGTGCTTTCATGTTGTTAGCCTTCAACTCAGCAAGTAACCAATCCTTAGTGCCTTGTCGTGCACAAATATCAGCATCACTACCTGATGCATCAACACCAGCAGCACCCATGGCAGCCTTCATAGCTTCCATATTTGGATGAACAATTAGGTAGGTCTTCAACATGTTTCGACCATCAAGTACGGCTTGCTCAATCAGTGGTGAAAGTTTGAGATTTTCTTCCAGAGGAGCAGGCGATACATACTTACCATTTTCTAGTTTGAATTGACTCTTGACACGACCAGTGATTGCAAGGTAACCATCCTTGTCCAGTTTACCAAGGTCTCCAGTTCTAAAGACACCAGGTTCTATGATTACTTCTTTGGTAGCCTCTTCGTTGTTCCAGTATCCCTTCATAACGTTAGGTCCGTGAACGATGATTTCACCTTCATCCGGCCTGTCTGGGTCGTCCCAAGCATCGGTGTCGATGGTTACTTTGACACCATTTGCGACAAGTCCAACAGTTCGCAGGCGTGATTTACCTGGTCCAGACCAGCCATTTGCCGCAACCAGTGGTGCAGTTTCGGTCAAGCCGTAGCCTTCATAGCAACTAAAACCAACCATTTGAATGAATTCAGCAACATCAGGTGATAGCGCCGCAGCACCAGACATACAGAATCTAATGTTGCCACCAAATCGAGCCCTAACCTTCTTCCAAACTAGTTTGTCAAATAACTTGTCAAAGAAACCACTTGCTGGAACTGCGTCACACTCTACACCAGCCTTGGCAATTCTTCTAGAGGCATGCTTTTTCGCTTTGCCAATGAGGACTTTCTTGAGACCTGTGGCCGCTTCGAATTGACTGTTGACTCGGTCGTAGAATTTGTTCCAGACTCTCGGCACAGCCAACAAAACCGCGGGCTTAATTTCAATGCATTCATCAGCGATCTTCGTCAGGTCAGAGATTAGGTTGATGTGAACACCACATCTAATCATCCAGTGCAAGTCAAAGGTGCTACCAAAAGAATGAGCCCATGGAAGGAAAGCGGCGTTTTTGTCACCAACATAAATTTTGAAGGCTGATTGAACACATAAAATATTGGAGAGAGTGTTCCAATTGGTCAGCATAACTCCTTTTGGATTACCGGTAGTTCCAGACGTGTAAATTAGCGTGTTTAGAGCAAATGGGTCATCAGCGATTTCGAAATCATTTTCGCTGGCTCGGCCTGCTGCTACGAAATCAGTCCACTTGTGTACAGTAATACCTTCAGGCGGTAATTTATTGGCTTCTTCATCACCAAGCATAATGATGCCACATGGTGGGTAAGCAGCCTTGTCGTCACCCAAATTATCGACTAATTTGTCGAGGGTTGCAGGGCCAGCAACTGCAAGAATTGCTGGTGTTGAATCGCTCAAAATGTAAGCCCATTCTGCACCGTGTTGGTGAGTGTACATGGCAGTATAGGCTGCACCTATTGCGTTAGCACCGTATGATAATGCTGCCCATTGGACGCTGTTGTCTAGAATCAGTGCAACTCTGTCACCGGCTTTCACTCCAACATCGTTCAAACTCTTGGCTACCGAGGTTGCCAACTCACCAAATTCATTGTAGGTCAAATGCCCTCTTGCCATGCCTGCCTCTGGTATGTAACCAAAGCACGGTTCGCTACCGAACCGCTCTACGCTGGTCATCAACATTTGGTATAATGTTCGTGGGTCTTCGCCCTCAGGTCCGTCCCATTGTCTGTCGTCGGGCTGTCGGGCCCATGCCATCTTCTCTTCTGCCATGAACACCTAGTGTAGCACAGAGCACTTGAAACCTGCGCCTGCCGAATTCTGCCAATTTTGCTGCATTTTTACTGTAAGTTTACTTATCTTCAAGCACAGAAATCACATTAGCTCGCCAATCAGCACCATCGTTTCGGTTCGCTAGTGGGCTTGCGGGACTTGGATGCCAGCAAGTTGTGATAGTAATCTCTCGCCCACTAGGCGTCAATCCGTTACCATTCTTTCCAGCATTGAATGTCATTCTTGCTCGTTTCTCAGCATACTTGCCGACTCCAATAATGCGCTCTATCTCCATTATCTCAACGACTTGTTTCAAATGTTCATCACATGCATCGAGCACTGGTTTCATCACCGAAGCGGGTAAATTATCCGGAGTCAGATTTTTTCCAGATTCTCCAAGTAAGAGTAAAGGGCAATGATTGACGACGAAAATGTTGCTGAACACGTCCTTTCCCTCTCCGTAGTGGTCGAACATTAGTGACCACAACCGTTGTCCAGAGATTTCTTGGCGCTCCAAGTCAAGCCCAATTATCGGTCGCTTTGGATGAGCATTAGGTGGTGTTTCAAGTTGAAATGGCTTAATTCGCAATAGTGTTTTGGCGATGTTAGTTGAGCCAAATGGTACTCCGCTCTGTGCCATACCCCAAGGTCCGGGATTCATTCCTAGTAACAGTGTTTTAGCGCCAAGGCCGCCCCAGTTAATCAGATATTGTTCGTGATGCTGCCAGGCATAATCTAGCGGGTTGGTGGCATGGGCGACAATGGTTTTTCGTTCAATTTTTTTTATTGCTTTATCACAAGCAGTTGACAGTTGTTTGGCCGCAGAAATTAATTCCTCAACAACCGCCATAGTTATACTCTCATGAAGTGAATAAATGATACTTCCGCGTCGACTTAATCATTGAAGAATGGTGCAAAATCTTCTTGCCATGATAACCCTGCACTACTGAACCATGATTGTACATCTGGGAATGATTTGTCGGCCCCTTTACGTTTCAGTTTGACCCGTTCGCCAATTAACTTCCAAGCCGACTTGTCGCCAATCCCGGGTATTGCGGAGAGTTGTTTTTCAGTAATCGTATCAAAATTCATTGAGGTCTCTACGCCGGTAATTGAGCGAGCGCCGTGACCGGTAACAACAATGTTTGATTGGGATTCAAGAGGAATAAGGTATTCAACGCCAATCAGTATCGGATAAGCGCCAATCTGTCTTCCGAATGTGATTCCTGCTTTGCCTCTTATCGCTTCTTCATTGTGCGGTGCGCCAAGGTGTGCTGGTAATCTAGTTCTGCCGTTATGTGATTCCCAATGGACATCCTTGAGAATGCCTCCTTTAGGAAATAATTCTTCGAGGAGTGGTGTGTCAATTTCATCTCTAACGGTTCGCTTGAATTCAGCAAAATCTGGTTCAGAGATGGCTTGAAAACCCTCTCCTTCGACCTGCCTGATGTTTATTCTACGCAGTAGTAGTTCCTCAGTTCTAATTTCTCTTAGTAATGCAAGATTCTTTTGATAACTTTCAGTAGTCTCACCGTTTAATCCGGCGATGAAGTTGAGCCCCGGGAGTAATTTTGGCAAGCCTCTTGAACCTCTTTCAGCACCGTATTTGTTGATTAATCGGATTGCTTGTTTCAACTGACTTGGATCACAATTTAACCAATTTGCTTCATGCACTGCACTATCTGCTGACTCTAATCCAAATGACAGTACTGCGCCATCGGACAAGGTTTCAACAAGGGTTTTGGTAATCTCTTCACTCGGCTCTAAATTTTCAGCTATAATCGATGGATTACCATTATCGGTATGCAGGATGTCTAACCGGTCATCATTTCTCAAACCGTGCAGCAAGCGAGCGATTGGCTCGGGGTTTGGCACTGGATACTCCAATTCTCTTACTCCGTCTGCCATGTAAGTGTAGGTATCTGTCATGCCACCTAAGCGCACATGTTTGACACCTTGCTCGTGTGCGATTCTAACTTCCTCGATGATGTCATCAGGTTCTCGCCAAATCGGGACTCCTTTTTTTGGTTCAATACAAAACTTGCAGCCACGTTTGAACCTCACACAGCCTTGGTAAACCTCAACCTCGTAAGTAAGGGGGCCTGGTTTTTGCTCGTCCCCCAAATCTGGATGACTGGTCACCGCCTTACTTTGAGCACCATAATGCGCATAGTTTGTCCACTGTGTGGCTGAACGACGACAGTGTTTCCACTGGCCGTTACGAAGAAAATGATCTAATGTAGCATCAGTATCTTGGACGGCTAAAAATAAATTTTTTCGCAGTGGATTCCATCCTTGTTGTCGCCACCCACGAATCGCCCATCCACCTAAAATGGCAGGAATATCGAGGGGTAGAGTACGAACAATATCATTCATCTCGTTAGTTGAGATGGGCGTGCCTCGTAGATATTTACCCGGAACTACTGCGCCAGCAATGCAAGCAAATCCAACAGTTTCCCGCATCAGTTTGTCAATGCCTGACTGACCTTCTCGGCGGACAAATTCTCGCCATTGATCTATTGTAAGGTATTGATAATCTATGCCGTGTTGTTCGAGTACTCCGCATAGGTACCTGATATGAAAACCGACGTATGGCGGAACACCAAATGCTGCGGGTTCATCTTCGTAACCGTCGAGTACTAACCATCTAGGTGAAGTATGCTCGACCATGTTTGACACTCGAGGCTTGAGCCTTTCAATCCTTCTTGTGTCTTGGCTTGCGCTTACGCTTTTTGCTATCTTCGGCTTCTTCTCGCATCGCTCTTAATTCACGGGAACTTTTTCGAGCCTTGCCATTACTTTGACCACCACTCTTTTTCTGAGACACGTCAACACGAATTTTTCGACCGAGTAATTCTGTACCATTGAGTTGCTTGATTATTTCATCACCCTTGTCTTTCTCTTTGATGGTCACAAAGGCAAATCCTTTCGGCCGCCCACCGTTATCGGTGATTATATTCACATCGACAACGGTTCCATGTTTAGCAAATATTTCCTTAATGGAATCTTGCTCAGCCTTAAACGGTAAGTTTCCAACATAAAATTTCATACCGTCTGGAGCTCTTTTGCCTCTGTCGCCACCTTTTTTATTATCGCTATCAGCATCTCTTACACCAATTCTGCGTCCGTTTATTCTATGTCCATCCAGCTCTTTTGCGGCTGCTTCAGCGATGGCTTTCTCGTGGAAGGTTACAAATCCAAAGCCTCGATTAGCACCACTGTCATCTGTTGGCACGAAGCAATCTGCCATATCTCCAAACTTGGCAAACATTTCACGCAGTTCCTCGGTACCAATTTCTCGAGGTAAACCACCCACGAATAATTTACATCCAGGCTTGGCTTTTTGTCGGTGGCCCCCTCCACTTTGTTGACCTTCAAATCTGAAATAATTGCGCTCTCGTCCATCTTCTCGATAATCTTCAGTGATGAATGTTGCCCGGCCCGCTGGGCCTTTGGCAAATAGTGCTTCTGCTTCACTACCCCATCGCTTACCGGCGTTATTCAAGATGCTAGCGCCTTGATCAAGTTCCGCCCAACCGGCTCCAAAGTTATCCGCTAAGGCTCGGAAAGAACGGTATTCACAACTTAGACAATTAACATTCCAGTCGCCTTTTGCCTCAGCGATTAAACCGTCGCCGCATGACGGACAGATAGCATGCAGTACGCCGCAATCATTACGTTCTCTAAAATCAATTCTGACCACCGGAGAGACCTCTTTTATTTCCGCTCGGCAGACATCTCGCCGACGCACTGCATCAGCGGTCTGATGCATGTATCGGTCTACTAATCCAGTGACGTGAAAATGTCCGTACAGGTGTTCAGGTAGTAAGTCACCAGTTTTCCCTTCAATACAGAGAATACGGGCTTCACCGTTCTTTTCATTGAGTTTTTCAACCGTGCAAATTACCGTGTCACCGACACTTGGCGTTACGACTTGTTTGACTGGAGTGACAGTTCCAATGCCATTCTCGATAGTAAAATTGCCAATCATTGTTGATACAATTTTGCCGTTAACTTCGACGGTTCCTTCACCAGCCTCACAATCTGAAGTGGTTGATACTTGCATTCCCGGGGTGACGAGGCTCGCCGTCATTGTCTTACTTCCTAAGCAATTGTGGCCCGACATGGGTCGCACAATCTTCGCTTGTGTTGACGGGCGGGTTTATCCCTTTTGAATCCCTCATACAGAATCTCGATATCATTCATCATCAGAATCAATGATTTTCATGTCTCCAGGCTTGTGAAATCGCCAGCATTTTACTTCAGTTTCTGACATCTTCCTAGTTTGGTGCGAATATTTTGGTGGTAACCTAAAATTACTTTGGAACACGATTTCACACTCATAACCGTATTTTTTGCCCAGTTCTATCAGATGGGTGGCTCTCGCAGAGTGGAGCACATAAACTGCCGAAGCAGCTAAGGACAATCCATATTCGATTAACGGACGGTCTGCTTTACTACTTTGAAATCCCCATGGTGGATTCATGACTACAATATCGCAATCAACTAATGGAGGATTTTTATCTTCACCGATGGTACAATTTATGCTTTCAATTTTGACAGGATATTTCTGCATAACAGCATCACTATTCTCTTGTGCTACTCGATAAACCGTGCTGTCAGCCTCAACTAGAGTTACATTATTGGCTCCTAAAATACCACATCCTATTCCGAGTATTCCGTTGCCTGCACCAATGTCGACAATACTCTTGTCGATAACTGAATCAAGTTGGTCAATCGCCATGCAGAAAAACGCCGCTAAGTCGCCTTCAGTTGCATATTGTTCGAGATTGACATTATGCTGCGGATGTGGCTTAAGTTTGGACAGTTCAATGGCCAAATGCTTAGGCCGCATGTGCTCACCAACCCGGAGGCCGATATTGCTGATTCTGCTGGTTGTTTAGGCGTGCTGCGGCTTCGGCTTGTTGGCGCATCGCTTCCAATCGTGCGTAAGCATCATTCTGTGCATTGACTTGTTGCTGCTGCATTTGTATTGCAATCAACCTAATTTGTTCAGCTTCCGCACGCAGTCTTGCCAATAACTGTTCACTTGGCTGTGCAGTGCCACAAAAACGGCAAAATCGCACACCATCTTGATGTTGGTTGCCGCAATTTACACAGAAGCCCATGATTATCCCTACCCGCCGTTATATTTGAGTCAATCGTTTTCATTGCATTGCTGTCAATTCGAGGAATACAGGCCATGTCTCAAAACCAGTAGCCATCGCTCGCTCACTGATGTCTTCCCACCGAACGTCATCCATCATGTCTGACGGAGCAATGCCTGCTTCAAGTAATTCAGTGACCAAGGCACGGAACTCAATTTCGACATCCGACATCTCAACAACCTCTTCAACTTCTTCGATAACGGGAATTTCGACATTCGTGATTGGTTCGGGGGCTTGCAGTAATTCAACCTCATCGATAACCGGAATAGTTTCAACCTTTGATATTGGTAATTCTACGTTTACTACGGTGTCTGACTGATTGGTGATTTCCTCCATCATTTGATCAGAGAAGTTGTCTAAAACAGCATCGAGAGAAGCCTCTTCTTCAGTTTTTATTTGAGGTGGCAGAGTCTCTACAGGGACTTCTTGTTCAGTAATCTGCGCTTTCTTAACCAGGCGTCCAACTCCCAAAACCTCTGCTTGTTGTCTCGCCAATTCAGCAGCTTGTCGACGGGGCAAAGATACGAAGCATTTACCGGGTATTGATTTGGGTGGAAATGGTAAGAA
Organism: Euryarchaeota archaeon UBA13; assembly: GCA_002495945.1. Taxonomy (GTDB): domain Archaea; phylum Thermoplasmatota; class Poseidoniia; order Poseidoniales; family Poseidoniaceae; genus MGIIa-L1. Next base: position 74,259 of record DAHU01000094.1, on the reverse strand, counting down.
GTACTTGTTCAATGGTTCTACATCTGGGTGCCTAAAACACAAGATGTTCATTGTCTCAAAGCCTCTTTGAGCCGGCAACCCCATAGAAAAGGGAACAGGCATTACATCAATCGTTCCTCTTAGCCATTTTTCATGACCGATGAGATGCTGCATCCACGGTCCAAGGTCAAGACTTGCTAAGTCAACAAATTGGAATGATGCAGAGCGGGGGTCAAATCCCTGCTCTTCGAGCAATTTTGCCTCGTCTCTCGGTCGGTGAAACACCGTCATAACTGGTTGACCATGTTCAATCATGTCACCATGTAATTCCATCATCTTGCGATGTTGACGGGGAAACATTAGGAGAATTAGCATTCGAGCGGCTTTTTCATCCCAAATTTCATCCCATCTAGACTCGGCTTCAACATATAGTTGGCCGATTGTCATGTCCGGTATCATTGCGGTGATTCCCATTGCGCACCAGTAAAACGCACCGCAAACAATACTTTAGGCATACCGTATTGAAGTTAGGATTTGTTTGCCAGTACAAATTCAGCCAGATATACGACGCCGCCTGCCGCACCTCTAACGGTATTATGTGAAAAAGCAGTGAATGAAATTGTGTTGCCTTGTACCGCAATACCGCCGACTACAACCGCCATGCCAGCCTTGAGGTCAGTCGTTGGGTTGGGATTGTTGTCGAATTCAATACCGTTACTCCACAAGTGTTTTTCTGGATGAATTTCTTTGACAACATGAATCGCTTTTACCGGCCCACTGGGTAGAGTTTGGAACTCATTACTCGCCTCAAATGCTTTGATAATATCTGTAACTAAGACCTCGCCTTCGACTTGGACATCAACGAATACTTGGTGGCCATCCCTACGAGCAATTCGCTGACATGATATGTCGATTGGAAAATCTGCTGGGAGGTGATTGGTTAGGCTTGCCTCACCCATTACATGCAGTAACTCTGCAGCCGTTTTATCGGCTTCTCCATCGATGTGTGGATTGACATTACCTGCTAAGGCTTGCGGATCGGTCAATAATTCCCAACCAGCACCCGATAACGCTTGCTCACTCCTCATTCTAACTGAGTTAATTTTGGTTATCTTACTTATTTGATTTAATGGAATTGCGAGTGGTATTAGTGTACAATTTGTGGCGCAGTAATGCATAGACTCAGCATAGTGCTGAGCATTTATCTCAGGAATAATCATCGGGATACCAGTTACTCTGCGATAAGTACTGGCATTCGAGAATACCATTATTCCAGCCTCAGCTAATTGTTTTTCAACGACTGTTGCCACTGATGTTGGAAGAGCCGAGAACGCCACTGTAATTCCCAAGTTTTGGCATTGCTTTGCTAG
>DAHU01000094.1:67393-72519 GCA_002495945.1 Euryarchaeota archaeon UBA13 | reverse complement strand
ATAGAACTCAATGGTCTGCCTAAAGTTGCTTGACTACCGGCCACAGCACCAATCTCAAACATTGGATGATTGGCTAATCGTTGTTGCAAACGTTGACCAACTAGCCCACTAGCGCCAAGAATTAGGCACTTGTACCGGCTCATGGTGTTAGGGTCTAAGTCATTGAATTTGATTGCTTGCTTAATCCATATCCAAGTTTCCTTTCCCAGTGATTACTTCGACAGGGTTGGGAAAAATTCGTCGGACTAATAATTTCTTGAATATTATCCATCCGTCTACAACAGAGCCGAGTTTTGCCTCACCAATCCTCGACCGATAATTAATCGGTATTGCTGCGATTTCCAAACCTTCCTTGACGCATGAAGTATACATTTCAGCCTCGATCTCAAAGCGCATAGAATTTAATTTTAATTTGGCAATTGCTGATTTGTTAAAACCCCAATATCCAGTGCACAAGTCATTGGTTGATACTCCATAAAGGGCTGAAGCAATCCATGTCAACATGTGATTGCCAAAATAATTCAATCGAGTCATGGCTCCAGGCTCAATATTACCGCGTAACCTATCGCCAACAACAACATCATATTCGGCTAATTGGGCAAGGAATTTTGGTATTTCCAAAGGGTCGTAAGTACCATCAGAGTCCAGCATAACAAGAGCATCCATGTTGCTCTGGAGGAATTTGTTGAAACCGGTTCTCATAGCCGCACCTTTGCCATAACCGGCCTGTTTGATAACCTTGCAATCATACTCAGCAGCAATTTCAATGGATAAATCACTGCTACCTCCATCGATGACCCAAACCTCAGCATCCCATCCCAAATCGCTCAGTTTTTGTTTTGGAATTTGTGGTAATATTTCCCGTAAACCATACTCCTCATCTAAAGTGGGGAGCATGACAACTAGATTCTTCATCGTCTCGGTCAGGCTGTAATCTGTTTTGATGCCTTCGATAGATTATTCGTTCAAATGTCAATTTCAAGCCAATGGAGTCTTATTCCACTTGAGTCAAACAATTTATCTCCCCGACCAGAAAGGCCTGAGGGATTTATCCAAAGACTTGATTCGGCTGATTCGCTCCACGAAATATCCATTGAGATTTGATTTAGAGTCTCATTGAGAACGAAGCAGTTCCGATGCCAGCCAGCCTCGGTATTATCTACTCTGGTGGCTTGGTTGCCAATCGTTATTGTGAATGGCTCAACATTTCCAACAGATTCGAAGAATAAACATGTTTGCGAATTGACAAAAGCAGTCCTACTCAAATCAAATCTTATTGTTGAGGCATCTCCTTCCTCAATGAATGCGCGATAATCGCTAGCCATTTGCCCGAAGGTTGTGTATCGATTATCACGCCACGGGTCTAAGCGTAATTCACAACCCTCGACGCAATATGTTTCATTTACCGCAGCGATTATTGATTGTTGAGAGTTTCCTGCTGGATTAAATTGCCACAACCTACTACCATCAAAGTCCTCTACAATACTCCAATATCTCGATTCTGCCAATTCCCAACCGATAGTTCCGATTGGTGAACTTACCGCATAGTCAATACCGAGAGAATTTATTTTTGACACATTATCGTACTTTATTGCTGAAGTTGCTAATGGGTGAATAGTTTCATCAATTTTCAACAGTCCCAACGACGGAATACTAGTCGTTTCAATGTCACTCCGTAAGTTGTAAACATAGCCCCAATGGTTATTTTCGGTGTAAACTATACTGTCTGGGGGTAACTTTTCTAATGCGTCTCTAATTGCTAGGTCTCCCTTGGTTAGTGGCCTCAATTCATCGTGCTGAGCAATCTGAACGACTACAACATTGGCGATTATGATGCCAACCAGCACTATGCTCGACAATACTCGCGTGAATTTTTCGTTTAGCGTTGGGTCCCAATTTATTGACAACAACCCTCGTTGCGCTTCAAGAGAATTTAGTCCGGTTGAAGGGCTTATCCAAAGTGCTACTAATGCCGCTAATGGGATGTGAAATGCGTGTAATCCCATCGAGTATAGGGTGTATGAAAGCAAAGATAGTACCGGAATATTCTGTAAGCCTTCAATCAAGTGAATTGCAGTCAGCACCCACAGCATTGCAATCCAAGATATGAGTAATCTACCTTCGACAGTTTTACGTAATTTCCAGCCGGCAAGAATTGACAACATCAACAACAGACCGTTGTAAGTTATCAGGGGTCGACCTCCTTGCCATCCATATTCAGCAAATACGGCAGTATCAAGCATCCTCGGCGCTAAGAATATCACTGAAATAGCGGCTGCTAAGGTAATTAAAATCGAACATGACAAGAATAATTTTTGCATGTTTTCACTGTATTCCGAACGGAGGCTCAAACCGATTATTATGTGAGCAACCATCAACAAACCGAGGTAAATCGCACCAGTTGGATGAATCAAGGCGACACAGGAAACTGCTATTATGAAACCACGTGTATGGTGCGCTCCTCTACTAGATGAGGGACGAAGCAGTACTAGCAAACCTACGACCAGTCCTAGCTGACTTGCAACGGTGGGGAATCCTGAATCATAGGCTTTAGCAAAAAGGCCAAATCCGAGGGCAAATGAGATAAAAAATTGCCCACCTGCTCCGTGGTGATCCATCGCTCCAGCGACACCAATTATCAATACAGCAAGAGTGTAGTGTCCAAGGTGAAATACTGTAGTTCCGGTATCAATATCCAACAGTTCTCCTAGCCAACCAGCCAACGCAGGAAAAGCCGGAGGATATGTCCAAGAGCCTTCATTCACTCCGCTTAGAATCATGTTGCCATTTTCTGAGATTTGGCCTGCTAAAACTGCAAAACCAATCCAGTCAACACCAAACGGTAATTTTTGGAACATGGGCAGTATCAGTACCCCAAGACACAATAAGGCACCAGTCACCATGCCGAATTTGAACCTATTCGATTGAAACCATTGCTGCGCAGACACCTCATCAGTTATGTCCTGGTCATCATTCTCTAACACCATACCGTGCATTGCGGCCTCTAGTTTTTGCCACTCAGTCAACCCTTTCTCAATATTTACTCTTCGCTTCAAGTGAGCGATTGCAAGAGTGTTTAACAATAATATTACCGCAGATGCAAGGCTCCATGTCCAAAGCCCACTCAGCACAACAAGTCCACATACCCCATAAATCAACAATAAACCCAAAGCAGGGCTAAGCATTGCCTTGCGCCATATGTCAGCCGTACCATCAAGTACTTTGCAAAGAGCATATCCCGGTATGACACTAATGGCTAACAGCACAGCAGTAGCCACAATCATACAAAGGCCTATGCGATTAAGGTCTTGACTTTTCGGCCAATAATCAATAATATCGGCGAATTAGGACTGCCATGGCAGACCCCGATTCGCTATTTCATCCAATAGTGAAACTGCCGGAGCAGTATTGGGTATTTGACTTTACAAAGGGGCCAAATTCAAATTGGGAGTGCCCTTTTGAATATCAGATTGGAAGATATGATGAACACCGACCTGGTATGTACACGACCGAACTATTCGGGGGTGAACGCGACCTTCACGTTGGTTTAGACATCGGCGCTCCAGTGGATACTGAAGTCTTTGCTTTTGGTGATGGTGTAGTATACAGTAAGGGAATAAATCCTGAAGCCGGCTCTTATGGTCCGACAATAATTACCGAACATCACCTGACCTTGCCGGTAACTGTTGGCTCGAGTGAATTGACTCCACCGAGAACGTTTTGGGTACTTCATGGGCATCTCTCAACCACTTCTTTGGAAATGGTTGAAGTTGGCCAGTCAATAAGTAAAGGTCAAGTTATTGCAACAATCGGTAATGAGCAGGAAAACGGTGGTTGGCCACCTCACATACATGTACAGATTTCAGTGGTTAGACCAGAGGTCAATGATTTACCCGGGGTCGTGAAATTATCTGAGCGTGATGATGCGCTTCAGAAATATCCGGATCCTCGGTTAATTGCTGGACAACTATACTGATTTAGTAGACTTAATCTTGACCGGCCAAGAAATTTTTCAACGAGTTAATTGGTCCGATAGCCGATGGATCTTTACCGTGGATGAGTCCTAAAGCAATTGACAACCAATCCATAACTATGCATAGGTGCAACAATGCCTCAAGTAATGACTCACCTTCACCGTGAATGCGCCATGCCATGTCACTAGGCGTATGCGCAATCATCCATTCCAAACGCTTGATTACTCTCGAGTGCATACCATTCCAAGTTAAGAACAAAATCACGTTTTCGCCAACGCTAAAATCAGCGTCATCACCAACCCCACCCCAAGCAACACTCTCATTGTGATTCATCTCAGGGAAGATTCCGATTCTTGCAAATCTTGCTGAATTCTCGTTAAGTTGATTTTTGAACCGATTGAGAGCTGGCATAATTTCTGTTGGTCCAAGCAGGGCAATTGGTTGAGATGCCATGTATGAGATTAGTTCGACAACATCAGAATCATCATTGTTTATGAAGTCGTAATCCTCGACAATTAGTTGTAATCGCTGCAACATTGCTTCATCATCGTCATCGTTTGGCAATATGCCAATGCCGCGAAATAGCGCTAATTGGCGTGAGAATATATGTCCGAATGCTGAACGCGGAGGCTGTCCACCTATCGATGGGATGAAATAACAATTGTAGTGCAATTCAGCAAGTCCTGATAGTATGCCACCGGTTGATATTACCACCACAGTAGCACCCAATTTTAGGGCTATTTCAGTCGCTGCTATGGCTTCCTCAGTATTGCCACTATGTGAGGTCGAGATAATCAACCATTTTTCATCCCACCACGATGGTAAAACATAATCCCTTTGCACAACAACTGGTATGCTACCCTTTAGATTGCATAGTGCAGATAAAAAATCACCACCGGCTGCAGAGCCACCCATGCCAAGTGCAATCACTCCCTTCCATTCTGTGTTGCCAATCTCTTCCATCCAAGGGTAGCGTTCTTGGTTTACACTTCGTAGGCCTTTGCGGATATCTTCAACGAACGCTCGAGTGAAGCCGATCATGTCTTCACTATCAAGCGATGTTGCCAATTCACTAAAATTGATATCCGCCATCATTTGATGCTTAGAGTCATCCTTTTTACTCTATACTACTATTTTCATCAATAGCCATGC
>DAHU01000094.1:61735-66989 GCA_002495945.1 Euryarchaeota archaeon UBA13 | reverse complement strand
CCATAGTCCAAGTTGTAGGGTCAAGGAATTCACCGACTGATGAATCTTGATTGATTAAATCGACAACAATGTGTTCGGACATACGAGCAAGAACTTGTGATGATTCTAAGTCACGCCATGTCGCACCTGTTCGTTCTTGACGGTCAATTCGCTCAACAATCGCACCATCTTTACTCCACGATGCTGGTCGCCAAAGGTGGTCGCGCCATCTAATTACATCACCTAGTTCATAGCCAGGTTTACGGTACAGCAGTGTCAATCTTGTGACATCTATACCGTCTTTTCGGCCAACTGTAGAATTGGTTTCTACTACTTGCCCGCCATATTCTTTGGTTAGGTGTCGGCCCCATGCCCGAGCCAGTCCTTTGCTTCCCATGACAACATCATAGCCTCCAGTAACTGGGCCTTCATTAGTAATGAAAAACATCGGGTCATCAGATAGTGACTCTTTGACTACATCGAGGGTGGCTCGTAAACTCTCATATTCTGATTCGCTTAATTTTCTGCCACTCGAGCGAAGTTGTACCGTCGCCTCATAGTAATTACCAGCTCGACGAGTACAGGTCAAACAGACACCATTAGCCATTCTCGCACGCATAGTGTGCTCTTCTTGGAATAACAATGAATCGATAACTCCCTCCAGTTGCAGATGAATCAGGGTATGTCTGTCTGAGACTTTTCTTGTTTCGAAAGCAATACCAATATCTTCAGCATCAACATGAAACTTTAGATTTCGCTGAATTAATTCGTCCCATACTTCTTCCTCAGTGATGTTGACCCACTTGCCTTGTATCTCAACAATTCCGCATCTTGCGCAGCGAACCCATGGTACATTTTCTGGGACTTCAGCCAATTTCACTCGTTTACGGAGACATGCCTCGCACATGCGCTCACCGAATAGTGGCGGTGGTGCACCGCACACCAAACAGAAATCTGCACCGAGTTCTGACATGCCTTCACCGCCCACTCCTAGATGCTTGTTGGTTTCAATCTGTGCCAAGGTCAGTTGTCATTTGTATCATTTACTGATGCGACTGAATCCGAGTCTACTGATTTGATATTCAGGCTTTGCTCCATGGCGTTAATCCGCTGTTCTAAATTGCGACTTCGAGACACTACAGTCCATGTCCAAATTGCCAATCCAAAGATCATTCCTAAATAGGCAATTGAGAGATATGTTTTGTCTTCCATTTACTCACCATCCAACTCCTTTTGCAATCTCTCTAATCGTTGCTCAAATTTGGTAATTTCCATTGATGTTAGAATGTGGCCGACAATTAGAGTGGTAAATGAGATTGCGCCAATCATCAAAACTAACGCCATGTCTCCAGAAATGGAACTTTCCTCATCGCCGCCAATCACGGGCCCGGGGTGTCTGATTACCCAAATTCTTGTGGCAACATAAGTAAGCGGAACCAAGACAAAACCATACAGTCCAAAGGTCGAGAAGGTGTCTCTGCTCTCAACTCCATCCGGTTGACTTTGTCGACCGAGTACCAAAAATAATGCCAGAAGCGTCAGCAATCCAAAGGTGTTGAGCCGCCAATCTTCCCAGTCCCACGGCGTGCCCCATTCTGCAGCGCCCCAAACACATCCTGACCAAACGGCCATCAATCCGCAGGCCAATCCAGCTTCTGACCCAGCAATATGCAATTTCCATCCGAGTGGACTGCGTTTGAAAAACCACAATGCAGAGCCCACGAATAAAACGGCAAAAGCGATGAATGCAGCCCATGCTGCTGGAACGTGCCAGTAGAATATCCGTTGTGATTCAGGTGCTTGAAATGCATTGATATTGACGCTTGGCGCCCAATTAAATGCGAGAAATAGAGTAATCATTAGACCGATGAAACCCAGACCGAGAACAACCTCTCCAGCCCTAACTCGCATGGGTTTGGCTCGTTAATCCCCTTATTGAAGTTGAAGGTTATAACGCGGCACAATAATCTACTACTATACCCCACGGTAAAATTAGAATTGGGGTTAGTAATCTAATGAACACAGCGTTACTACGCGCCAATCTAATAGTGCTCATTTGGAGAAATCTAACCGCTATTGAGGTGAAGAGGGTGATTAATCCTCCCACGATAATAATTCGTAAGTCGACGCTTTGAAGGAAAATTTGCATTGCAATTGCCGTGATGATCATGCCACTTAGAGCACTCTCAGCGTAGGAATGTGGCACTGTGTTATGTTGAGACCGCCACCAATCAATCGCCCGATGTTCAGCAAGAATCTTGAATACCGAATCTCCAATTAATCCCATGGTAAATGCAGGAGCTAAAGTAAAACCCATCAGAATAATTTCTTCATCGGTCAATGTCAATGGGTCTGCTATCGAGAGTAATGTTCCCATTACCAATAGGGCAGCCAACCAATTTCTCTGCAGTGAAACCAAGGTGCTGAAATTTAGTTTCCAGCCAATTTTTGTATTGAGTAGAGAATATTTTTTGTCCTTTGAGATAACTGTCCATGTGTCGGTGTTTTCGGGTCTATTGCTTTGTGCAGTACTAAGGTCATGCATAGTAGTGGCACATTCGAACAACCTCTTGTCATGTGATGCTATGACTATTGCGTGTCCGAGATTTCTTAACATGTGAAGGTGGCTGACCAACATTTCAACAGATGTATCATCAAGGCCCGAATCTGGCTCATCGAGCAAAATAATTCTCGGTTCAGCACTTACCATTCCCGGAATAAGACCTGAAAGAACCGCTACTTTTCTCATTTGGCCACCCGAAAGGTGAGCGATTTTGTCATTTCGACGATTGCTAATCTTGTAATCCTCCAATAATGGTTTAGAATCGAAGGATTTCCCACATAGGCTTACGACATCTTGAAACCGTTGTTCAATAGTTTGGCTTTGAACTAAACAGTTGGATTGTAAAGTCAGGCCGAATGGTTTCGGGGGATTAATTCTCCTTCCATCACCGTCACAAACAATTTTTCCGTGGTGTCTTACTGTACCGCTCTCCATTGGGAGAAGTCGTGCGGCAGTCTCGATGACGGTTGATTTTCCAGCACCATTTTCACCGTATAGTATGACACATTCACCAGATTTGACAGTTAGTGAAAAATTGTTCAACACCACTCCCATACCGCGCCGAACAGTAACACCGTCCAGTTCGAGGAGAGCCTCTGCCATGGTTGTGCTATTGACACAACAGCCATGAATCCTACCATTTGGTAATATTGTTGCACTAATTCAAAAATACCCAGCACCAAGCGTTGTCATGGCGGCCCAGTTTACGCAGTTCAGCGTAGTCGAAAGTTGTCTGTTTGTAGTTTGGCTAATCGCAGTGCTGTGGCCGCTAGTATACTCTTATCGGCATAAAACGTCGTTCGCTCTTTCCATGACGGTTGGCTTACTATTGGGATATCTTGTCCAGGTAATTTGGTCATTACTGTACAATTTTGACTTGGTTTCGTTATGGTTGTGGAGTGATTTGTGGATGGTTCCAACTGAAGCAAAGCAACCATCAGGATGGATTACCTTCATTTCTGCAGGTTTTCTCCACAGTCAGTTTGATGCTACTCACGTGCTTGGGAATATCTTGGTGATTTCACTGGTAGGAATTCCTCTCGAGCAAAGGCTTGGCAGAAATCGGTTTGCTGTGGTGTATTTTATCGGGTTAGTGGGCGGTTCGCTTGCATGGTTCATGTTCAACATAGATTCATCAAGACCTGCGCTCGGTGCTTCAGGTGCGGCGTTTGGTCTATTTGGAGCATATTTGGCAGGTTGGCCAAAGGACGAGATACCGTTTCCGCTAATTTTAATTCGCAAATGGCCAGTGTTTTATCTAGCATTGATTTATTTTGGTCTCGAGGTGGTGAGGGCATACTCAACTTATGGACTTGAGAGGCCAAGCGATGTCGGCCATATGGCTCACTTGGGTGGTTTCATCTTAGCCTATGTTATGCTACCATTAGTTGCTAAAGGCGGGCCTGTTGCAATGGGGATTGAGGATGGTGGCCCGTCATCTTCGAGTGAGGTCATAAATCGTCTTAGGCAAATAAAAAAGCAGATGACAGATCTATCTGAAGTCGGAAATCCGTGGGAATCACAGGGCTATGAATTGCCTAAGAAATTACGCGAATCTGTCAAGAGTTTGATGGAATCCAGCGATGAGCCTGAAACAAGGCTGGCTTGGATGGAACACATTGCTGATTTGTCTGTATGTCCTGAATGCGGCAGTAAGTTGGGTGTAGTAGAGCGTTCAGACGGCCCGCACTTACAGTGCCCCAAAAGCCCTGAACATTTCAACTGGCCATAATTTCCCCAAACCCCCTAAGGGGGTTGGGGAAGGGTCGAGAAATGGATACTATCAAAACATGGTTGAGCCTCAGGTATCCTGCCGAAGGGGTCAAGTTCAATGAGTTCTAACAATGGTTTACGTCGCTCAGCGATTTCAATTGTCTTGATTTTCCTACTCTCGATAAGTTCTGCTGCGGCCTCTGCAATCACCACCGATAGCCATGAAGACTCGATTAACAGCGAGCCTGCGACCCACACCACGCCGATTCTAATCGATGGACTCCCGCCGCTGATGTGCGGTGATGAATTGTGTGACCGGCCTTTGAGATTAAATCTGAGAGCAGACATGCCGGCTGCAGAACGAGATGGCTGGTGGCTTGCTTATGGACCCGATCTTGACTGGAACGGAATGGATGATAGGTTACAACGAGTTATCGCCGGCCATGATTCTATCTCCCCAACCTCAATAATCGGCGACGATGGCAGGAAAACAGTAGCAATAGTTGTCGATTACGCCTGGCATCCAACTGACATTGAAGCTGATGAATTAGCGTCAGTGTTGTACGCTCATAATTGGGTTGGTGAAGATGCAGGAGCTTGGTTTGACCGACCAGAAAGCATTGACTCAATCGTAGTCGACAAAGTGCCAGTGAGCGCACTGATGGATATTTATCACCTGCATGGAGTAGTTGTTATTGAGATGCAGAATGTAATGGTTCCATCAAATGATATTGCTGGAAAGGCAACTCGTTCAATGCCTTCTGATGTTTATACCGAAACAGCATTTGAACGCGGCTATACGGGTGATGGAGTAGTAATTGCAATCTTAGACACCGGTGTTGATAATGAACATCGCTCGCTAAATGATTTTGATGACGAGAATGATGCGCCAGACACAAATCCACTATCATATGATGACCACAAATGGGTAGCAGGATACGATGCGACATCTGCAGCATCCAATCCAGACGGTACGCAAGACCCAGATGATGGCCAAGG
>DAHU01000094.1:52300-61333 GCA_002495945.1 Euryarchaeota archaeon UBA13 | reverse complement strand
TGGTTGATATCAAAGTTCTAACCGACGCAGGTGGGACAAATTCTCAATATTCTATCAACGGTATTCAGTGGATGATTAACAATGCAGACACCGACTGGGGGCACAACTCCTCAAGTAGGGGAATTCAAATTGGTTCGATGTCATTTGGTTCACTATCTTCACCACTAAACCCTGGAGATGAAGGTGATAACGGGACCGGGGGAGAGGCTCGTCTAATCAATAACGCTACAGAGAATTCCGACATAGTATGCGTCATTGCGATGGGTAATGATGGCACAAAGCGAGTCCCATCTCCAGCAAGTGCCGATATGGGTTTTGCAGTATCATCCGCCTCGGACTTTGGCACAGTCAACCGAACTAACGATGGAATCTCCAGTTTCTCTAATTTCGGTCCTCGCCTCGATGATGATGATGATAATGAATGGGACGAATTGAAACCCGATATCTCATCATACGGCTCTAACATAATTTCTGCAACCGCTGCCACAGGCGCATCGTTCCCCGGTGCACCGAGGCCAACTGCAGATTCAGATTATGATGAAAAAGATGGTACCAGTATGGCCACACCAATCGCTTCTGGAATTGTTGCGTTAGTTAGGGAAGCTGCACCATCACTCAATGCTTTCGAGGTGATGGATGTAATTCGGAACTCATCTGAGATTCGAGATAAACCAGCAAATACTGTATCAGATCGTTGGCACGAAAAATGGGGCTTTGGACTAATTGATGCGTCCTGTGCAATCGATTTTGCGCTAAACCAACCTTGTACACCACTTGAAGATACGGGAGTAGTAACCCCGCCACCAAGCGGTAATGGCTCCGGAGACTATGTTTCAATCAGTCAACCTGCTAATGATACATGGTGGTTAGAAGGAAACACTGCAACAATATCAGGGTCAACTGACTTCCCGTCAAGCGAACAATTTGACCAGGTACAAGTGCGCATTGTGCAATTTTTGGAATCTGGAACAGAACGTGAACTAAAGCCGTGGACGATTGCTGGCGGTGATATCACGAGTTGGAGTCTTAACGTCAATGTCTTAGAGGACTGGATTCAAGCCGATGAAGAGTATGTGATTGTCAGCGTCAAATTGTATGATACCAATACAGAATCAGAGTCAAATATTGACTTTAGAGTGATTAATTTGGCAAGAATGAAAGTCACTATCGCCAGTCCAACAGTTGGACAGAGTGTTAGTGGATTGGTTGAATTTAGTGGTACAGTTGACGGCGTACAGCATGATTATATTGAATACAAGGTGGACAACGGTGAGTGGGATTTTGCTACCGATTTGCCACCCTTAGAGGTAGGTAGCCAAGATTGGACCTTCAATTGGGATTCGACAGCCGTAACTGACGGATCCACTCGTTTGAGTTTCAGAATGGTCAACGAATCAGGGGTTAAAACTGATGATATTCGTCGCACAATAAATGTCGACAACATGCCGGCTGCACCGGACTTTGTATTCACTGGCGTTGTCGAAGTGCTGGATGAGGTCGGACTACCAGTTCAAACAGCAGTCGCTGGCTCAATCTTAACTGTCAAGTTCACTATCGAGAATGTTGGTGACTTAGATGCCGATGATGTCTATATCAAACTCGATGCACCAGGTGACGATTCAGAAGTTTATCCGTCAGACATCACTATCTCAAATTTGGACGATGGAGATGAAATAGAACTCACACTCTACTGGTGGGCTACTGATGTTGGTACTCACACCGTGACAATTCTAATCGATCCCTCGAGTAATTATGACGATCCTAACCCGGAAGATAATTCCTACAGCTTCGACTTTGAAATCGAAGAAAGACCGGTTGAACCAACGTTGCGGTTTATGCAGGGCGCTTACCAAACGATTCCATTGATTCCAATTCCAGACCAGCAATATACCATCATTGTTAGAGTCGATAATCTTGGTCAAACCGATGCTACAGGTCTTACATTAACCCTCTATGGGCAACTTGAGGGTATTGGTTGGGAAGAAATTGCTCAAGACAGCATCATCGTCATACCAGGCTCCGATTCAAGTTCTGGCTATGATGAGGCTAGATTCATTGTGCCCGAGAATCTCTCAGTTGCAGGCGGCACCAATTACCGAGTAACGATGGCAGGTAATGGTGTTGAATCAGAACACTCTGAACTCCGGTTTACAGTTGTTGCCAATAATGTAGGCTTGGACTCTCCGGTACGATTGAACTTACTTTCCGGTGAAGAGATTATTGATTTTGTTGGCATGGAAGATAGTGGCTTATTGTTCACTACAGTTGATGGAGAACTACATGTTAGAACCGTTACCGAATCTTCTTCTGGTGCTTGGGCAACACTCGCTGATGTCAAATTAGCAGATTCATGGGCAGGAGAATTGACTGCAATTCTGAAAGACGATGGATTAGTTCACGCAGCATGGACAGAGAATGTCCTCAGTCAGCAAGGATACTTCTTATCCCACATTGCAATGACATCCATCACCAGTGCGGGAGAAACCACCGAAAAACAAACTCACATGACTGCATTGAAACTCTCCGAGGGTCGCTATTGGGGCCTTGATATTGCCAAGAAAGGTGATAGGTTGGTGTTAGCCGGCTACCACAGAGATATTGCAACCGGTGGTTCTTACAACGACATAACCTCAATTTTCGTTCTGATGTCAGATACTCCCTTGATACAAAGTTCGTGGAGTTCAAGCTACATTCTAACAAATATCGATATCAAACCGTCACAAGGTGATTCGTTAGCAATTGCCCTCGGTAAAGAAAACATGCATGTCCTCTACCAAGAACTTCGTGATGATATATCGGGAATAGAGCGAGTCGGCTTGATGTATGCGCATGGTAAAGAATGGAATCCGTCATGGTCATTCCAATATTCTGTCGGCGATTATGCATCTAATGCACAATTAGAGGTCTATCAAGAATCTGACAGAGATGTATTGGCAGCAACTTGGGTTGAAGGATTTGGTGGAGAGTCTAAAATTGCCTATGTGATAACTGACAACTTGTGGTCGGCAGATGAGCCGGAATATATCGTTGCGGCCGGAGTTAAAAATTTGGTTATGTCATCTTACCAAGATAAGATTTCCTTGGTTTACGATGAAATAAATGTGTACGGTCCAATGACAAGATATGGGGTAATTGATGTCGAAAACGATGAATTTGCGCTGTCCAATCTTATTGCTGAAGGATTTACCTCCGGATACGCAACCACAAAGGAAGAATCAATTATCATAGTCTCATCAAGCAGTGGTACACTTTCCTTCAAAACTATAGTGTCACTTGAGGCTGAAGAGGTGAGTACTGAAGAGAAGAATTTCCTTGAGACCTTACTCGAACCATTGCCTGGAGATGCTACTACTAAGGCGATTATACTTATTCTGACAGCCTTGGTAATCTCCGTGATATTCCTCTATCTTGTTGTTTCACTGCGCAGAACGAATAGAGAAACAGAAGAAAAGATTCTGTCCGTTTCTGCGGTATTAGATGAAGACGATGTCGAGATTATGGTAGATATCGAAAGTGATGAAGCACCGTTAATGGCAATCAACATGGATGCTGAAGAGTTAGTCGTTCAATCAGTGGTTGAGCCAAAACTTGCAGTTGTTGAGGAAGCAGAAGTTACCCTCCAGGAAACCCTCGCTGCCAAAGCAGAAGCTGGTGAAGGGAACTCTCGATTAGAAAGGCGAATGAAACGGAAACAACAGCGAGAACTCATTGAAAAGACGGAGCAAATGATTGCTAATGTTCCTCAACCGTTAGGGACAAATCTGCCACCGATCGATGCCACACTAACCCCTGCAGTGTTGCCTGAGTTGCCACCTGTTGGCGAGGGTGCACTCCCACCACTACCCAACATGCCAGTGCCGCAAAAGGAAGCCCATTGTCAGGAATGTTCCGCAAAATTCACCATCAAAGACTTGCGCCTAACCAAAGTGAATTGTCCAGTTTGTGACGTGGTTGTTGACTTGTAGGGATAAATATGTGTGGCATCTTTGGATATATGGGGCCTAAACAGGCTGCTCCTATACTGTTAGAAGGTCTACGTCGTTTAGAGTACCGAGGCTATGACTCATCTGGAATTGCGCTCAAAAATGGTGATTTCAGTATTTACAAAAAAACTGGCAAGGTCATTGAACTCCAGTCTATCTTACCAAAGACCTTGCACGGCAATATGGGAATTGCTCATACAAGATGGGCCACCCATGGTGGAGTTACGGACCCAAACGCCCATCCACACTTGTCCAGAGACGGCAAAGTAGTAATTGTCCACAATGGTATAATCGAGAATTCCCGGACTTTGAGGTCCTTGTTAAAGAAGAAGGGAGTAGAGTTCAGTAGTGAGACGGACTCGGAAGTTATATCTCATATCCTTGAATATGAACTGGGACGAGATAATTCACCAACAGATGCGCTCAGAAGAACACTTCGCAAACTCGTTGGAACATGGGGTATCTGTGCTATATTTCTCGACCACGATGTAATTATGTGTGCGAGAAATGGCTCACCTTTGATTATTGGGCAAGGAGATGGTGAGGTATTTGTTTCAAGCGATCCACACGCATTGGCAACCCACACTCAACGCGTAGTATTCATGGATGACGGAGATATTGCGACATTAACTCGTGATGAAATCACCATGAGCAACATACATGGAGATTCATTTGATACCGATATTACTGTTCTCGAAGAAGAATGGCAGGATGCTGAACTCGGCGATTTTGAGCATTACATGCTGAAGGAAATCTATGAGCAACCCGATTCCCTGCGACAGTGTATCAATGGACGGCTTGACCGAGTTAGAGGTAATGGAAGATTAGGTGGACTGAACCTATCGCCATTGGAATTATCAAAATTGCCGCATGTTAGATTGCTTGGTTGTGGCACAGCATTTCACGCAGCAGAAATCGGAGGATTTCTAATTGAATCATTGGCAAGAGTGCCTTCTGTAGCACATATCGCCAGTGAATTTAGAACCAATGAACCAGTAATAAATCCCAACGCATTACATTTTGCAATCTCTCAATCAGGTGAGACTGCTGATACTCTGTCGGCGCTCAAAGAAATTCAACTGAAAGGGGGCTCTGTTCACGGTATTGTGAATGTGGTCGGCTCTTCTATTGCCCGGCAATGTGGAAAAGGTGTGTATATCCATTCAGGTCCGGAACAAGCGGTAGCCTCAACCAAGGCATTCTCAAACATGGTTGCGGCTTTGACAATATTTGCTATACAAGTGGCGCGTTCTAGGTCACTTAGCAAAGAAAAGGGCAAAGAAATCATCAATGGTTTGCAACAAATCCCACATTTAATAGAAGAATATCTCTCAAATCAAGGGCCGATAATGGAAGCGGTGGCTGCGGTAAAGGATGCCAAAAGCGTCTTGTTTTTGGGACGCGGAATATCTGCACCTGTTGCCAAAGAAGGGGCACTAAAACTCATGGAGGTCGCTTATATCCCATGTTTGGCCTATCCGGCTGGGGAAATGAAACACGGACCAATAGCGCTCATTGAAGAGGGTAGCCCAGTTATTTTCATCGTACCTAATGACCATGTTAGGGATAAATCGGTCTCAGCAATCCATGAATGTCGTGCACGGGGTGCAAAAATAATTCTCATCCATGAGCGTGGGGATGATATTAGTGAAGAAGGAGACATCAATATTCCAATTCCAAAAGTCAACAATTATCTGTCCCCAATGTTGTCTGTGTTACCATTGCAATTGATTTCTTATCACGCCGCATTAGTCTTAGGATGCGATGTAGACCGACCAAGAAATTTGGCCAAATCTGTAACAGTAGAATGATTACAGTGTCGTGAAGCGCTGCTCTTCTGGCTTCCATTTGAATGGCTTGTAGCCTAACATATGATTGGTATGGCGCATCTTTATGACGCTCATTTTTCTCTTAACGTCGTCAGCAGAGCGCTCCATGACAAGATGGATTACGCCATCAGAGAGATAGTCTTCAATGCCATATTCGCCAAACTGTTTGTGATCTTCGCCAGTCATCTCACAAATGAAGAATGAGGTAAGCTCGAGTCTTCTAACCGCTTCAAATAATCTGAAAATCTCGTCACGAGGGTTTTCCATCTTCGTCAAAGTGAAGAACGCACCTAATGAGTCGAACACTAACAGTTCAAAACCTATGGATTGACGATATGAAGTAAGTTGTTTGATGAGTTGCCCCATCCAGTCGACTCGATTGCTCATTCCTTGCTCATCAAGTTGGACACGTAGATCGACCAAGTCGATGATTGCGATGCGGTTTCTAACCCTCGGGTCATCAACATTCATTCCCATGTTACTCATGTGAGCTCGTAAGGATTCCTTACCTTGTTCTAAGGTGATATAGATGCCACTTGTTTCCCCGTAAAGCACCGCATTGTACAGCATTGAAAAGGTCAAACTTGACTTCATTGCGCCCGACGCTCCGGCTACTAAGCAAATGTGACCTTGAGGTATGCCACCTTGCATATTTTCATCTAATCCTTCGATATGTGTTGGGATTCTTTCCAGTCCGGACATTCTGCCACCGGTTAACGGATTGTTATTCATCACTTGAATATGTCTAACATTTGTCAGTTCAAATCGTAATGTTGATTGACAGACACAATCACACAGGTTTGATGAGAGTTTGGCTGGCCTCACAATCTGCACGGAGGTCTGAGATGCTGGCTCAAATCTTTCCAAATTTAGTCTGTAGAGGGCTTGATAGCGTGAATGAAAATTCAACTGCGAAAGGAGTGTCAGGGCAGGTTTTAGAGATTTGTCAAAAGAAGGCCGCTGCGGTTGGATTTGACAATGAGTATGACTTAGTTATCGTTAGCGATACAATGTTGCAAGACCCTGATATTGATTCACAAGCCATGGGTAAAGCAACCGATGCTATCGAAGCCGCAGCGATGTTACACAGATTGTCAGGTCGCCGACACAGGGTGTGGTCTGCAACGGGAATTTTGTATAAGGGTGAGTGGGAATTTCATCTTAACGAAGCAATAGTAGAATTTGATGAATTATCTGATGAGACCTTAGTTAACTTGGTGCTCAGTAACTCTTGGGTCGGAAAAGCAGGAGCGTACGATTTGGCTGGAGAAATGTCTGAATTTGCAAGATTGGTTGAAGGTGATGAGGGAACGGTTCTCGGGATAGCAGGCGATGCCATGGAACGGCTTGTTCAACTGAGCGATTACGAAGTATAACGTTCGAAATGCATTGGTACGCGGTGCCATGTGTCCATGGACAGAAATAGGTCGCGAAACAGAATGATTAGCATGTAGGCCAGCATTGAAAATAAGGCAAAATTCCGCATTAGGTAGTACACCAAATCTGTGTTGTCACCAAATATCGTGACCTTGAAGCCAATCATTAGCAGTGATGTGACCCCAATGAAATTGAAAATCAACATTTTGTACAACTTTGAACGGCTGTGTATTGACTGGTGCAGATGATCTTTATGCAAGTAAATTCCTGAACCCCAAATAGTTAACATCACGGTAGAAAATATCAATGTTACATACGAAATGTTGACGAATTTTCCTTCATCAAACTCGGGAATAATCGACATTATTCCGACAACCAAGAAATACAGTTGGCCTTGGCCAATTAGTGTAGAGTGTGGTTTGCTATTTTTCCCCATAATATTACGCAGCATTTTAACCGGTCGCGTGGAAATAAACGCCCACAAGAATGGTAGTGATTGACTGACATTGGCAATATTTTCAGTTACCTGGCCGCGCTCGTAGAGTAGAACAGAGAAACAGTGAACAAGTGCAAGCACGAGATATATCGCAACTACCGGGCGAAAATCAGTGAACTTGACCAAGTCCCACGATAGTCTTCTGTTGAAATGGGCCAGTATCAGAGTTAAAGCGATGGTACCCATCATGACGACGACGCTGAATGAATATCCGAATTCAAGTAAGCCAGATTTTTGCCGGAAAATCCAACATCCAAGAACAACTAATACAGATACAGGAATTAACAAAGCAGGTACTAAAGCAACATTTCCACAATTAATGTCCTTTTCCTTGGAATCAATATGTAATTTCCAACTCGGCCAAGCGATTGAAATCAAGCCCCATGATAACAATACTAATCCGATGGTAACCATCTCAAACATCAACGACAAATTGTTGGAAAATATTCCACCCATGATAAGAGTTTGACCAATTATGTTAACCAACAGGTATTGATTTGAGTGGGTGTGAGTGTATGCCTCACTATCGTGAGTTATTGGAAATAAGTCGAAAACAATTCCAACAACCATAGACATCAGCCAGCCAAATGAAATCAATGCGGTTAATATGAAAGCAATCTCTAACCGATAGTCGTCTTGTCTAAAGGAATAAGCAGATTCGGTAGCTGACAACCATGTGACGGTCAGCATAAATGGCACCGTCATTATCATCGATGATGCAAAATGTGGGATATATGACCCACTCAATCCTGAGAATGGAACTTTGAATCGTCCGGCCACGGTTGAGGTAAAAGAATGCCCTTTTTAAGCAAATTTCCGACAAAAATGCGATTTACATCAAAGGATTGATGCCAAGATTATGATTTCCGACATCGACAATTACGTCAGTTCCCGGTATCATCAACAACTTATCTTCACGGTCAAGTGCGAATACTCCAACTCCAACCTCATCAGTCATCATCTTCAAATCTCTACGGCAGGCATTTTGATGAGCGTCCATATGAACCAAATCTCTCAAGTCAACAATGACAGTATCTCCATTGGCAATTCTTTGGGCTATGCCTCTGGTTGGAATTCGCTTCATTTCATCCGGTGCAACATAACGAAGAGCCCTAGATGGGAAAGAACGTCGAGCTTGGTTTTGAATACCCAGGTCGTGAAATGGTTCTCCATCTGCAGTAACAGGACCTTGCCAGTTTGATGGTACGGCAACAAAATTTTGAGTTTGTTCTACTTTAGGCAACTTGTTGAGTGGCTTCGGTTTAACCTCGACATTTTCTGTCGGTAGACTCGATTGAGTTAATTGGTTTTCTTCACCAACGGCTGGTTCTTCTGCCTGTGCATTATT
>DAHU01000094.1:44342-51880 GCA_002495945.1 Euryarchaeota archaeon UBA13 | reverse complement strand
ATCATTCAGAGAGTTAGTTGCCGATTGCGCAGTAGTATCTGTAAGTGTTGGTTGATTTTGAACGGTCGATGCTGTTTGTGCAGCAAGATATTGAGCGCCATAATGTTCCCATTGTTCCATTGTCCAGCCTTCAGGTAATCCGGTTGCTGGTAGCGGTGGTCCACGGTTAACCACAGGAGTGGGCTGAGCGGCTACAGGTTGTTGGTTGGCAATATCATATGCGGGTTCAGGAGAGGGTTGCAGGGCCGGTTGCGGTGTTGGATTGTATGCTGCATATGGGTCTGGTTGGGTAAAGGTATCTTGTTGTGGACTATACGCACCGTATGCATCACTTTGAACAGGCTCCTGTTGATACAAACCAAATCCTGCTTCTGCTCCAGGGGTATTTATCGGTTGGTTGAATTGACTTGCTGGTGATAGATTCATATCGAGATCGTTATACTTTTGAGTACTTGGTTTAGAATTTCTGGTTAACAACAAGAATGCTGCAAGACCTATTACTATCACTCCAAGGATGCCAATTACTAATGCTCCTACGCCTCCAACAGCGCTCGTAATCGACTCGAAGATACCTTCAGCAGGCTTTGCCTTGACAACAATCTCAATCGATGTTGATGTACTTTCTCCATCATCATCAGTAGTGGTGAGAGTGATTGTCCAGGTACCTGGTGGCAAATCTGTGATAAGCCACTCGGCTCCATAATGATCGACATCACCAGTCTTTTCACCATCCAAATCAGAATCTATATGATTGCTATCCCAAGCGTAGATTAGTGATAATTTATCGAACGCAGTATCGGTGGTAGTGATTCCTGACAATGTTACATTTTCACCCTCATTCAGCGCAAGCACATCCGTAGTGTTGGTTATCTTCGCTCTCGGGGCAGTGTTGATGACGCTTACATTGATGCTGGTAGAATCACTTGCTCCATCATCATCGGTAACTGTTACTGTAATCCATCTAACTCCGCTGGTCGGCCACGATGCAGTCATCTCTGGACCGTTGATATCACAGTCATTGTCGGTAAAACCATCACCATCTGCATCAGCAACAGAATCTAAATCCCAGCAAATTACCAAACTATCGATATCGGATGCCGTATCGTCGACATCAGCGGTGAAGGTAATGTTGTTGTCTTCGAATATCGGTTGAGTAGAACCAAGGCTGGCAATTGTTGGAGGAACATTTGAGATATTGACAATACCACTTCTTATTTCTGATTTAACATTGTCATTGTCATATGCAACGACTGTTAGCGTATGTAATCCAGATTCAGGCCATGATACAGTGGTTTGAGAGGATGGACCAACAGTGGTAATAGTCCAGTTCTCATCTAAATCAGAGGGGCTCCATTCGATAATCAGTGTGTCTTTGTCCAGTGGTGTATCATCTGCAACAGCTCGCATGATTACAGTTTCATCTTCGAATAGATTCCAGTATCCCATCTCATCAACCGATTGGTTTTGACCCGCCTGCCATAATTCTGGTTGTGCTATTGTAGGTGCGACATTTAGAACATCGATGGTTGTACTAACGGTGGTTATGGCTCCATCATCATCCTCAGCAACCGCAGTCACGGTAACTGGACCTTCTTCATTAGCGAGGAATGTACACGTGGGTTGCGTGGTTCCTTCATTACAATTTAATCCTGGCCATGATATTGTTACCTCCTGTCCGGAAGGAGATATCGTGTCGAGGTCACCACTGTCACTTGCATCGGCAAAGACAAATTGGTTTACGTCTATGGTTTCTGGCACTGACAGATTGACAAATGGTGCTCTGTTAAACACTGTTGCTGTGACATCGATTATATCGGTGTCTAGTTCATCATCGGTGACAATAACCTGAATGTTCCAGACGCTACCATCACTCCAATTGTATTCAATTATGCAATTTTCAGTGTCAAAGTTCTCGACCAATCCAGGGCGCTTTTCGACAGAAAATCTACAGGTTACATCGCCGCCATCCTCATCGAAACTAGCCGAGGCGTCTATTGTAACATTCTCAAAAGTGTAGACCTCATCGATTACGGTTGCTTGAGCAGTTGGAGTTCGGCCAATAAATACCTCGATATTAGCCATATTGTTGGAGCGATTAGAATCCTCAGTTACCAATTCATCTGGGTCTACTTCAATCATAAGACTTTGAATTCCTATCGGCTCATCAGCAGGAACATTCCAGTCCACATCAACTCGCGCTTCACCGTAAGATGGAATTGATGGTAGTGGTTCACTTATCACAGTACCACCTGGCGTGGTCACATCAATTGTTGTGGGAGAGGATGCCAACAATCCACGGTTTTGAGTTGGTATTGAGAACGACAGCATGTCTCCAGGTAATGCATTGTAGCCAATCGATTTTGTTAAAATAGATTCTACTCCATCTCTTGTCCTAGTGACAATTATTGCATCAGATTGAGCGATTAAATCAACAGGAGTAACCGATAAGTCAATGACAATTGTTGCTGCTCCGATAATTTCTGTAAGCGGGTCCCAAACGATTAGCCCATTACTGGAGTAATCGTCACTAGCGTTGGTAGTATCTACTACGTCGGAAGAATTCACCACCGCAGTTGCTTGTCCATTAGCATCGGTTGTCGGGTTCAGTAATGTACTACTCATTTCATACCTAAGTTGTAAATTGGTATTTGCTTGAGCACCTGATGTGCCACTGTAATCGATTGCAACGGTTTGTTCGACATTTGGCAGAGTCGCAACGGTTTGCAATTCAATATCAATTTCGACATCTCTAGTTCCGGGATTAGAATTGGGGTTTACGCCACTTGAGCCCGCAGGTTCGTACGACTTAAGCAACCAGTCAATGGTGAATCCTGCAGCATTGCTAATTCTCATCCATGAGTTGTATCTTACATCAGGACAGTACCAATTAAACCCTTGACTAACACCAGACACGTTCCATTCGTTGACCTTGTATGAATCATCACAACCGGTGTAACCTATGTTTGCCCCTCCTTCAGTTGGGATGCCGTTTTCGGTAACTTGCCAACTGTTATTTTCTGGACCTGCAGTATCAAACTCGGACGGATCAAAATAATCAGAGGTACCACTTACCGTCGTTGAAGCAAAGAATTCCATGTACCATTGGTCGCCGGTCCTGAGTGGAAAGTCGTACTTTTCTTTTGGTGGGTTATAGGATGTGTCAAAGGAGATAACAGCTATTTGTTGGGTCAGGAAACCGATATTGAAGGGAGCAAAATCAACATCTAGTTCAAATTCGGAATTTATCACTGCCATGTCTCTGACTCGGACGATATCCTCACCAGTATAGCCGATATTCAATCTGCCAGAGACTCCCTCTAATGTTGCGCCACTGTTACCGGAGGTAAAAGAACCCGAGATTTCCATTTTGTAAGCGAGAGTTTGAATATTGTTGACATTGATGAAAAATACATCAGTAACCTGGTACACTGTATCACCTGTTAGAGTGTTCAATGATGCGGAGACATTCGCCTGTTGAATCAATTGCTGGACGTCGAATTGGGTTTCATAGGTGTATTTGTCGCCAATTCTCCATGTAGGGACATCAGGCCAGCCGTTCAAGGTGTTAGACTCACTGATTGTGGAATCTGATAATTCAGTTACTTCCGTGGTATCTGGCAACTTAGCCAGAGGAGCAAGGAACATCATCAAAATAAGAACAACAACCAAACACCTTTGGTTAAACATGGTTGTCCGATGAAGTCCTATTACTTGAGAGACTCGATTTTTAGTCTACTTTTGGGAATTTAACCATTCGTGCCCGTAATACTTCCATTGTTCCATCGTCCACCCGTCGGGTAGGCCTGTGGCCGGAATTGGGGGGTCAGCGAGTAATTCATCGATTGATACATCAGTGGTGACAGACTCCCTAGGTGGCATTTGCAGTGCTTGGTCAAAGACGAATCCCGGCGGTGCAGATGTCGGCTTTCTATTAGCAGAGTTCAATTTTCCATCACTGTCGAATGCATCATCAAGTTCATCGCGTTCCCAAGTCTTCGCTTTTGCCGCATTCCCCCTCCTTCTGCTGATTAAAACCAATGATAGGATGACGATTAAGGCGAGTGCAAGTTGTGCGATTGGGTTTGCCTCTTCTCCTGCCAATAATGCACCAGCGTCTTGCAATATGGTGCGGTCAGCCGGGCCTACAGTGATGATTAATTGCTTAGAACCAGGTTTTTCTGGGTTTTCATCCCATACCATTGCCTTAACAGTAACTTTTCCTTCTTGCTTGAAGACATGTTCAACCCTTGGTCCGACCAGGTCAGCATCATTATCTTTAATTCCGTCCCCGTTACTATCGAAATTAATATCCGTGTCCCACGCGTAATTTAAGCCTGCAATATCGTTCAATGAGTCAATTGTTGACCGGGCGTCCAGCACACAATTTTCATACGCTCGGCATTGAACTGTCTGCAGTCTTACAATAGGTGGGATGTTAACAACCTCAACGACTACAACCTCACTTGTTGTTGCACCATCATCGTCGGTTACGTGATAGACTACCGTGTGTGAACCACTCCTGTTCCATGCGTAGGTGAATATGTCGCCAATTATGTCACAATCATCACTGGCGCCACCGAAACCATCACTATCAATTCCGGGGTCTACATCCCAGCATTTGACGAGCGAGTTAACATCACTTTGGGTGTCGGTAGAATTCCCCGTTATTGTAATTGATTGGCCTTCTGCAATTGGCAAAATTGAATCTAATGGTTGTACGACTGGGGGCACATTTCTGATATTCACCCATCGCTCATTGGTACTACTTGTTGCTCCGTCGTCATCAGTTACGTCCAATCTAATCGTGTGCAAACCTGCTGTCTGCCAACTCATATCAAATTCGGTAACTCGACCTTCTAAGAAATAGATGAGATCTGACTGACGATTATCTGGCCACCATGTATGGTCTAATTGCTCTATATCGTCGACAGAATCTTCAGCTTGCCCCTTGATTCTAACCAACTGGTCTTCATCTAATTGCCAAATTTGTTGTTCATCAGATTCGATGATAACTCCATTCTCATAGAGATTTATTATCGTACTATGCGGAGCAATGTTAGTGAATAAAATATTAATCTCTGCTTCTGTTTGTGCTAGGTCATCATCAACTCCAATGGCTTTGAAGGAGTGATAGCCCTCGGTCGGAGCAGTTGTTGTGCAGGTTTTTGTGTAATATCCCTCCATACACTGTGCGTCAGGCCAAAACACATCGACAACACCTGGGAAGGAATCTTCAGAATCAGAATCATTAGCAAATGCATACAGAGTTATTGGGTGTTCAACTCTTGCCTCGCTTCGCATACTTCTTATCTCTAACAACGGAGCACGATTGGTGATATTGGCGTACAAGATTTCCTCTACTGCGTCACGCTCATCATCAATCACAGTGACGAGAATCGGATAATTACCATCATCAAACCATGTCCAATTTGTTTGGCAGCTCAACGACACTACTTTTGTGTAAGCCCAAGATCGAGTGCCATCGTCATATGGTATGTCAAAGATGCAGGATACGTCACCACCATCCGAGTCACTACTTGAACTTGCATTGATGAAAACCTCAACTTGGGTTTGTTCAGTTACGTGATTAATTTCTGGTGTCGGTAAGCGGCCAACGAATAGTTCGATAATTGCGAAATCATTATTCGGATTGGCATCGGCAGAATTCAATTCATCTGGGTCAGCTTCCCATGAAACAGGAATATTGCCAATTGGTTGTTGGTCAGGTACATCCCAAGTGAAATTCGTTTTGTAAAACTCATAAGTCGATAGGGAGGGAACTGGAAGATTGAATTCACTCCCTGTCGGAGGATATATGCGCAGGTCTGTTGGTACGCTGTTGGTGATGCCGTTGTTTTGTATAGATACTTCAATAATTAGTTGGTCCCCTGGTAATACATTATACCCAGATAATGTGTTTAGTTGCTTTAATTCACCGTCTCTATTCCGAGTGACAATTGCTCTTTCAGCATCAGCAAATAAATCTAGAACCACAAGGTTATCATCCAGAGTTATCGTTTTGGCTCCGACAATATTGCCGGATGTTGTCTTGGCCACTAATCCGTGACTAGCCCAGTCATTTGAAGTGGTAGAACCATCCTCGTCATTACCTATGTTGAGAATGGTCCAGGCGCTTCCGTTAGCTGCGGTTGTAAGTGACTTGACTTCACCCGTTGCTTCATGTCTAAGTTCGAGAGATACACCGCTCGTGCTCGCTAAGCAACCGGTGGCGGATGACGCATTTATCCAGACTTCAATCGGTGTGTCAAGGGCTGTAACATCGCTTTCAGTATCTATTGCGAGACAATCGTCTCTAACGCCTGGATCATTGTAGATGTTGACGCCGGACGAATCTTTCGGCATGTATTCCTTCAGTCTAAAGTCAATGGTAAGACCAACATCCTCTTCGGTATGTTTCCAAGCAAAGTTACGTGCTTCTGGGCAGAACCATGTGTACCCATCTTCGTCACCATTCGAGTTGAAGGATGTAATTTCATAGGAATGATCACAGCCTCCGTAATTGATAGATTGGCCAAAATCATTGGTCGGTCGCCCAACGTTGGTAACTTCGTAAGTTGAACTATTAGTGTCTGAAGTCGGGGCTGGGAATGGTGTGATATAATCACTTGAACCCGACCATTGTGAGGTTGAGGTGACCGTTGTTACCCATCGGTCTCCATCTCTTAGCGGGAAGTCATAATTCTCGCTTGGTGGGGTGTAAGTGTTAGAAATAGTGATGTCGCCAACGGTCTGTTTTAGGAAACTAATCCCGCTTGGTGTAAATTCGATAAATAGGTCAAGGTCGCTTCGCAATGAGGCCAAATCGCTAACTCGCAAGACTTCAGTCTGGGTAAATTCGATTTCAGCAGTTCCGGTAAAACTGTCAAGTGAAACACCAGACTTGTCGAAGTTTGCCGAAGTTCTAACAGTGTAGACTAGGGTCGGAATCCCAGCAACATTTTGTTCGGTAATCGATAATACCTCAGTTATTGAATCGCCATTAATTTCGCCTACATTTGCCTCAACACCGGAATCGATTACTAATTGAGTTGGGTCAAATGTCCCAGCATATTTCCATTTGTCACCGACACGCCATACTGGTACATCAGCAGTGCTAGTTGTTGATTTAGAGCTGTGTTCAATGTCTAGTGATTCGGGCAACTGCCCTACTGGTTCGTAATGTATTGTTGTCGATAGGAGCATTATCACTACCAAAACTATCGCTTTGGATTGCCGTTCGGCAAGGCTCCGCATGCATACGCCACACTGGACATAGGCAATGAACACTTCTCCTCCCCATTTTGAGGGGATTTACTTGTTTCACAGCAGGTCTGCTAACTCATCTTTGATGATTTCAACCGCTTCGAGAATCTCGTCTTTGTGACGCGCTCCGGTTATTACCATTTTACCGCTACCGAAAATTAGGCATACAACCTTGGGGTAGTCAAGTCGATAGATTAGTCCAGGGAATTGCTCTGGCTCGTACTCAACCTTGTCGAATGGTAGGTGGAATGTCAGGTTGTTAAGGTTCAACTTTC
>DAHU01000094.1:15832-43920 GCA_002495945.1 Euryarchaeota archaeon UBA13 | reverse complement strand
ATCTCAACATCTGCTAGGTCCCATGTTTTGATACCAGCTCCTCTGAGGTCAGCAATCATTCGGTCAATACCGGTATGGATGTTGTCTTCATCCTTTCCGCCAGTGCATACTGCTCTGCCGGAGCGGAACATCAAGATTGCAAGTTTTGGGTCGGTTACTCGGTAGACTACACCAGGAAATTGTTCTGGCTCATACTCACAATTCAATTGAATTGCAATATCGGGTAAGTCAAGTTCCTCGGCGACTCTTGTGCTGGCAACTACATTCACTACTGTCAAACGTTCTTCATCTGTTGTCATGTTTAAAAGCGACTTATAAGAGGTATATAAAGGACAGCATTTCCCTTAATCGATGAATTGGCGCTGAGCATTACGCTTTTGTCCAAAATGTTTCATCACTAGAACTTATTATTTGCATTCCGGGACTACCAATTTTCGAGATAAGTGTCCGGCCACCGGCAAGTTCTATGGCATCGCTGGTTTTTTTGGGGTTTCGAGTCAGGGCAACCATACATCCTCCACCACCCGCACCAGTTAGTTTAACTCCGAGGCTGCTTGGGACTGCAGCCTTGATTAAAGCGTCTAATTCTGGGCTTGAAACTCCTATGCTCTTGAGCATGATTTGATTCTCGGTCATGGTTCTGCCAACGGCATCATAATCTCCGTCTTGCAGCGCTTTAATTCCTCGTCGAGCAATTTTGCCGATCGTTTCGATCTCACCTATTCTTGCCGGGTTTTGTTCAAGCATTTTGGCAACCTTTGCTACCTGTTTCCCAGTAGGTGCATGTATGCCAGTGTTACCTATGACCAAGTAGACATCATCTGGTTTTGTCTGTGAGATAAGTTCGTGAATATGCCAACTACGCTTTCCTTCCGGCATTTCCATTTGTCTTTGATACAGATAATTTAGGCCGCTTTCAATTCGGTCCGAAATGATGACAATCGAACCGTGAGAACAAGTAGAAGAATCCATGGGTGAAGCACGACCATTCTGTGCGGCGGCTTCGACGCCGTGGGCGAGGATAGCATTTTCATCTGCATTAACCGCTGATTCACCGACTTGATGGTGTAATTCAGTTAGTTGAGCAGTTGAAAAAAATCCGCGGCTACTATCATAGGGGTTGCTAGCAGAAACCGCTGCTCCAAAACCTTCAGCCCATGCATCCTGTCCGCCCGAGTTTGACCGATTAACCCATCTTCCCCGCCCGAGTCTTAAGGCAGCTGCGAAGGCAACAGATAGTGCAGCAGACGAACCAAGACCCGATGCGGTTGGAATGTTGCCCTCTATTTGTATCGATAATGGTGGAGCTCCTTCTTCTTCGGGCCAAAGTTTGTCAATCAACCCGCTAATGTGTGGGTTGCGAGCCATGTTCAGTTTGCTTCCATCAATTAACCAGGTTCCGGATTGAGAGGGTTGGATTTTTATCGTTATTCTCTGGTCTATGGCTACGGCTACCGCAGGATGGCCGTACACGACAGCGTGTTCACCAAACAGAACACATTTTCCCGGTGCGCTGGTCGTGATGAAACCGATGTTAACCCCCCCTGATATCCTGCTTGTATGTACGGCTCACTATGTGGTTTTATTTGTGCTTTGATACGGTGACTTCAATAGTTGGCTTATATTCGGGTAAATTAACCCAAGCAAGGTGATAATATGGAACACCCACTGACTATGGATTATGGACCAGTCTCAGGTTGGGTGATATTAGGGTTAATTGGTGCGGTTTCAATATCATTTTTTGGCTATCAGGTTTGGAAAGCAACCCGCCTTGTAATGATTGGTAAATCCGAGCACCGGTTTGACAACTGGCCGTCCCGAATAAAAGAAGTAGCAACTGGTTGGTTAGGCCAAAAGAAAGTCCTTGAGGACCGGATTGCCGGCGGCATCCACGTACTCATGTTTTGGGGATTCCTCATGCTGTCGACAGATATGTTCGACTTAGCCACTGCCAATTGGTTTTCTCATAATTTATTGCCAGAGGTATTCAAAGGCCCTTGGAATCTAATGGTAGAAACCGGATACACCATTGCTCTAGTGGGCTGTGTGGCTGCATTGACAAGAAGAGTAGTGTTTACCCCAGAGAAATTGAAGGGTAAATCTCAACTTGAAGGGAATGTAATCCTGCTGTTGATTATGACAATCACGGTCACTTCATTTTTCGTTGAAGCCGGAGAAGCAGGAGTTTCATCGACCTATGAGCCAATTGGTGCATGGGTAGCCGATACAATTGTGCCCTCAACCAATGTTGTAGTCGGTGCATACTGGGCGCACATGCTTGCGATTGCTACATTTTTGTTCCTTATTCCGCTCTCCAAGCACATGCACTTAGTAATGGCATTTCCTAACGTATTCTTCCACGATATGCGTCCGATGGCAACAATGGAACCGATGCAGGTTGACGAACATGGCAAAGCAGTTCTGCTTGATGATTTAGATGTTGAATCATTTGGCACAGCAAATTACACCGATTTGACATGGCGTAACTTGATCGATGGATGGGCCTGTACATCTTGCGCAAGATGTCAAGATGTCTGCCCTGCTTATGCTTCTGGTAAAGCGCTGAATCCGATGCAAATCATCCACGATGTCAGGAATTATGCCAACGATAATTACACCACACTAATGGACGGAGAAACTCCTGAACAAGACATAATTGCTAAGTTTGGTGAGGAGTCAATATGGGCTTGCACAACTTGTCATGCCTGTGTTGAAGCATGTCCAATTTACATTGACCATGTTCCAAAGTTAACCGATGCACGTCGTCATTTGATGATGGAGAGAATGGAATTTGATGAAAAAGTCGAAGATACAGTTATGCCACTAATGGCGACAATCGAGAATCTTGAATCAGATTCTAACCCATATGGTTTGCCGTCCCATGAAAGAGGCGATTGGGCTGCTGACCTTGATGTCAAGGTTGCTGAACCAGCAGAATACATCTATTTCGCTGGCTGTGCAGCATCATTTGATGAGCGCAACAAGAAGGTTGCAAGAGACACAATCAGCATCATGAAGCAGGCAGGTCTCGATGTTGGTATACTCGGTATGCAGGAAGGTTGTACTGGTGACGCCGCTCGTCGTGCCGGCAACGAATATTTGTTCCAAATGCTGGCTGAGACCAATCTTGCAACGTTCGAAGAAATCGGCGTCAAGAAGATAGTTGCATCATGTCCTCACTGTTTCCACACACTTGGTAAGGAATACAAGGACTATGGTGGCGAAGACATCGAGGTAATGCACCACTCACAATTGATTGACCATCTTCAAGTGGAAGGTAAGTTGCCAAGTCCCAAGCATGATGGCTCTGTTACTTACCACGACCCGTGTTATCTTGGCAGAATCGGTGGCGAATTAGACGCTCCGAGAAACATTATCGGCGGCGTTGATGTCGAAACAGAGCGAACTGGTAAGAGTTCATTCTGCTGCGGTGCTGGTGGGGCTCAAATGTGGATGGAAGAGCATGTTGATGAGGGATATGACCGTGTCAACATCATTCGTTCGAAAGAATTAGCTGAAACAGGTGCTGATACAGTTGCAGTAGGGTGCCCGTTCTGTTCAACTATGATTACCGACGGCTTATCCGCTATCGGTTCGGAAATGGAAGTCAAAGACATTGCAGAGATTGTTTGGGAGCAACTCAAAGCAAACGATGCTGCTATCGAAGCAAAAAAGAGTGAAGCATCGGAAGTTGCAGAAGCCTGATTGATATGCGTCTCTTGGTCGTTGATTTATTGGCTGAAAGACAAGCATTTGGCAAAGAAGGAGTAATTGAGATAGCATCTCATTTCGACAATCCAGAAGTCTTTCTTTGGTCACCCCATACACAAGATAGAACTGAATATGGCTTTGGAACTGTTGTCAATAATCCGATAGATTGTGATTACATTGTCGTCACAGGTTCGCGACGCAACGTCAGTTCATGGGAGCCTTGGATGGATGAAGTCACTGAACTGATTAGAAATGCGACGGTGCCAATAATTGGAATTTGCTTCGGCCACCAGATAATAGCCGCAGCATTTGGGGGCAAAGTTGAGCGGGCAAATGAAGGCAGCCACTTTGTTGCACCAGTAGAATATCGCGACGGTTCCATAGTCAATGCAGTATTTACTCATCAAGATCATGTTGTAGATTCTGGCGAGTTAGAAGTAATTGCATCGGCTGAGCACTGTGCTATCGCCGCCTGTCAACACCCAACACGCCCGATACGAACGGTACAATATCACCCTGAAGCAACTCCGCGCATACTATCTGAGGCAATTAGGCTTGGAGATATGACAAAGGCTGAAGCAGCGGTTTTCGATATGTCAAAATCTATCATCAATGTCAAAGATTCACTCCTCACTTGAGTTGCTCAAATGGAGAAAGTCCTGTTCAAAGGAGTACAGGCACAAGATTAGGCCAACAAATAGCGTATACTCCGCAAAGGCAGCAACATCGATGGCATATTGTATTCTATCGAGGGTGAATATCGTATCATCATTCAAACCATATTGTTCTAAATCGGCAATTGCTGATACGACTGCCTGACTCATCACTATGTATGAGGTGATTGAGATAATAATACTCAAAATTCGGAGTTTTTTCCCACGCTTGTTGGCATTTGGTATGGCAAAGTGAGCAACAATAGCCCACAACATCCCAACTTGGAACACTAATGAAGCAGTCAAAATATGCAATGCGAGATGGTCATACATGTTAGCGAATGACATGACAAATAAACTGAAGCCAGTAGTTAGGCCGCATATTAGGGAGAAGAATAGTAACTTGTTAGAGTTAATTTCGCTGAAAACTGACCACATTCGCCAGGTGAATATCATCTGAAATAACCCGGAGATTGCCAAGCCTGTAGTGAAAACCCAGCGCTCTATACCCGGAAAATCTGCTTCAGAAATGAAGAACGGGAAATCTCGCGAATTGCCTGACAATAGGTGAATTACCATCGAAAGCGGAACAACGGTTGCCGGTAACAACCAACTGGTTCTAACAATAACCTCATCAGAAACAATTGCGTTACCAATTTTGATTCCACCGGAAGTATTTACCATCGTAACACTGCACTGCCGAGTAGAATCTTATCTATAACCTTCAAGTGTGATGGCCAACACCGGTGAATGTTTCAAATGCCCTTGCGAGTACACGACACCCGTCGTCGGGAAAAAGTTCCATTCAAAACCATGGAACCCGGTAAAGTTTCGATGTATGTTTGTGGAGTGACCGTCTACGATAAATGCCACCTGGGGCACGCTCGCTGTTACCTATCCTTTGATTTGATTCATCGCTGGTTAGAGGCTTCCGGATTTGATGTACACTATGTGCAAAATTTCACTGATATAGATGACAAAATTATCAAACGAGCAAATGAAACCGGCGAAGATTGGCGTAAATTAGTAGATGACAACATCGCTGGATATTATGAAGACATGGATGCACTAAACATCTTGCGTGCTGATGACTATCCCCGATGTACAGAATATGTCGATGACATGATTCGCATAACTGAGGACCTAATCAGCAAAGGCCATGCATATTCCGCAAATGATGGGGTGTACTTTGATGTCGAATCAGCACCGGAAAAATATGGTCAATTGACAGGTCAAAACATCGAAGCTGTTCGTTCGGGTGCTGGAGGTAGGGTTGGAGAAACCGGCTCTGGAAAGAAAGATCACAAAGATTTCGCCCTCTGGAAAGCCGCTAAACCAGGAGAACCGACTTGGGATTCACCTTGGGGGCCGGGAAGGCCGGGCTGGCATATCGAGTGTACCGCTATGTCGCTGGACCACTTTGGCCAACAATTCGATATTCACGGCGGTGGCCACGACTTGCGTTTTCCACACCACGAAGCCGAGATTTTCCAAGGCGAATGTCACACCGGATGTTCTCCAATTGTCCACCATTGGCTACACAATGGATTTGTCAACATAGACGGGGAGAAAATGAGTAAATCTCTGGGCAACTTTTGGACTATCAAGGAGATCTTACAACAAGTAGATGCAATGGTGTTGCGATTCGCCCTGATTAATGCTCACTATCGCTCCCCAATCGATATGAATGAGTCGTTATTGAAAGATGCGGAAAGAAATTACAACCGCGTACTCAAGGCCTATATTGATGCTCTAAAAAGCATGACTTCTCAATCTCCAATTGCGCTACCTCAACCGGACATCACTTCAAATCAACCATTTATCAAATCTTTAGCAATGCTTGAGAAAATGGGTGAAGGCTTTGCTAAAGCGATGGATGATGATTTCAATTCACGTGATGCAGTAGCAAAGGTTCTAGGCGGGGTAAGAGAGATTGCTAAGGTACTCAACAGCGGATTGGATGATGCGGATAAGGATGCTTTTGCTCATTATGCTGTTGACTGGCTTGAGGAATCGGCTGGAGCCGTGCTCGGTATCCTACCCACCCGTGAGTTTGCATTACTGGAGCCGGAAGAAGACCCGCGTAAGGCCGAAATTGCTCCGAAGGTTGAGGCGTTACTCATACAACGGTCAGAGGCCAGAGCAAACAAAGACTGGGCTAAGGCCGACCAGATACGCGACGAATTGAATTCGATGGGAGTCGTTGTGACTGACTCTGCTGATGGACCTGTGTGGGATTTAGCTTAGTGGCATCACAAATCTCTCTTTGCGTAAACCATTTTTACCGTGGCCCATTTAACGGTTAAAATTTGCAATTTTTTTTCTACATATACATTAAATGTCAGCGTATGCAACATCACTCATGGTTGATTTTGATTTATCTGAAGAGCAAGATATGTTGGTTGGTTTGGCCAAGACATTTGCTGATGACGAATTGATTCCCAACGCAGAAGAGTGGGACAGAAACGGTATCTTCCCAGAGGCGACAATCAACAAAGCGCGGGAATTGGGTTTGCTGAATTGTACCATCCCACAAGAGTATGGCGGTCTAGGTTTAAGTTTCCTTGATGAAGTAATGATAAACGAGGAATTAGGTCGTGGTGACCCAGGTTTTGCCACTATTACTGGCGTAACCATGTTAGCTTGTCATCCGCTAATTTACGGAGGAACCGAACAACAAAAACAGGAATACTTAGGTCGTGTTTGTAGTGGGAAAATCTCTGCTTATTGTGTCACCGAACCCGGCGCAGGTTCTGATGTTAAAGCAATCACTACAACTGCTGTTCTGGATGGCGATTATTATGTTATCAATGGCTCAAAAATGTGGATTGGAGGAGCCGGTCATGCAGATTGGTTCTATGTTTTAGCAAAAACAAGTGATGAGAATTCATATCAATCATTAAGCGGTTTTATTGTCGAGGCCAACTCGGCAGGTTTAGAGGTTGGGAAAAAGGAAGAAAAGATGGGACAAAGGTCATCGGATACAAGATCAGTTCGATTTGACAATGTTAGAATTCCCAAAGACAACCTGGTCGGTGGTGTTGAGGGTAATGGATGGCTACAAGCGATGGTTGCGTTTGATCGCTCTCGCCCGATGCTGGCATCCCACGCCCTCGGTAACGCTCGAGGCGCAATGGAAGAGGCGTGGCAATATGCGAATGAACGACGTACATTCGGTAAACCAATTATCGAGCATCAAGCCATTTCGTTCATGCTAGCAGACATGAGTACAAAGATTGAGGGCGCTCGCCTATTAGCCTACAAAGCAGCTGATTTACTGGACAAAGGTGAACCAGCAACTCTAGCCTCAGCTCACGCTAAACGCTACGCAGCAGACATTGGAATGGAGGTAACAACAGATTCAGTACAAATCTTTGGCGGCTATGGTTACTCAGAAGAATTTCCTGCTGCAAGACGGATGCGAGGCGCTAAGATTTACCAGATATTTGGCGGTACCAGTCAAATTCAAAAATTAATTATTAGCCGGGAAATTAACAAACGTTATCAGTAATTTTCACTCACTTGGGCGGCGGTTTTAGGTCAGGGAGTACCGGCACGAATTGCTTTGGTTGGTGCTTTTCCATAACTGTCAAGAACTCGTCCAAACTAATTACTCCGTCGCCATTGGCATCAAAGGTTTCGAGCATAGCATCAATATCTGACACTTTAACAGAGTCTTTCAGTAATGTGTTGACCGCAGTTCTAATCTCTCTTCGAGAAACGTATCCATCATCGGTTTGGTCTATCGCAGTAAATAATCTCACTGCGGATAATCCTGAGGATTTCATTGCGCTGGCGATTTTGTCTTTGATATCTATCTCTGTATCATTGTTGGTTGCCTCTGAGGCTGTTGCACTAGCATTGCCTGCGGATTCATTGAGTTCGTCGTCATCCCAAATTTTGTCGATAACAGCATTTTGGGAAGTTAATAATTCATCGCTATCATCAGTACGACTGACCAAATATAGTCCAAATAGCAGGACAATAACAATCAGTCCGAGGATTAATTTTAATTGGTTTTTCGTAGATTCATCTGCTGCTGTCTCATCAATAAATTGGTCATCTGGTAATTCACCGAATACGTCATCATCATCGCTGGTGTCAGTGTTGTCTCCCGGATTAGTGGTGGTGTCGCCGGTGTTTGAATTACCGTTGTTGTTATTGTCATTGTTGTTGCTATTGCCGTTATTGTTATTATTGCCATTGTTGCCACTATTCGTGTTGTCATCGGGAAGTTGAATATTGACGTTGATTCTATCACCATCTAGCATTTCAACAGTGTAGTAATTATTGTACAAATTTGTAAGGTCAATGTGATAATTTGCGTGAGTTGAGCGATTAATTACGTCAAAATATCGGTCATCTCCTGAAGTGAAAATCGGGTCAAGTGTCATATTCTTTAGACGATTTACGTCATCCCTGTAATCCCCATCAAAAGTCGAATTTAGCCAAGTATTAATTTCTTCATCCGTATCACCATCAAATTCAACCCAGTTGGCTTTCATGTCACTGAATTCGTGACGCATTGCCATCGCTAAACCGGCTTCAATTTCGGCAAAAGTTTGGCTACCATCCACTTCGGTTAATGAGGTGACATCAACTGCCTTCTGGAAATTTGTACCGTTGATGTATTCCCAGTCATCACCTTGCAGTTGTTGCATGATGTCGACATCGCCAAAGACGGCTTTGCCCTGAACAACGGTCAGGGCGACATCAGCATCAATCGCTTCGATTAAATTGCGATATGGGTCTTCATGGAAGGTGTCGATTACTACTAAGTCAGCGTACAAGTCTGCTTTTACTCGGCCAACAAACGGCGCCCAACCAGTTGCATCTGCGGGATTTGAGGTGACCATCTGTACTAACTCATAATCGCTAAAGTAGCCGTTGAGATTGTTGGTATTCCACATATCCGCAACCTTGAGCTCATGCAGGTTGTTCTTGGAGCCACTAGGCCCCCAGTCAGGTGATATCGAAATGCTAACCCCTGCTTGGTCTGCAGCGACTACATCGGTTGTATCACCATACAGTAATAGATTGGATAGCGGCGACCAAACTAACTCTGATTCTACACTAGCCATTTGGCTGAACTGTGAAGAGTCGAGAGCCGTGCCGTGAATAACTATGGTCTCATCCATTATCAAACCCTTATTCCACAGCGCATCGAACTCGTCTTTACTGGATTGGTCAACTCCCTCTGAAAGATGGACAAACCAAGCATTTAGGGTGCCAGACTCGCTTTGACTGATGAGATGGCTGCCCGTATAATCGTCATCGGCGGCACCGCATACTGCACAAGTTGAGATACCGTCTTGACCGAAGTTGTACAATTCGACATTTCTCGATAGAATGCTATCCCATGCTTGAGTTCCTGAACTTGGTGAGCCTTGCATAGCGGTGACTCCACCCGAAACTGCTTGAACCTCAGCATATTTCATCTGCTCACTGGCCATGTCCCAACGATAAGTGGACTGAATATTCGTTTTCATCCAAGTTATGCTTGGTCCGTAATCCCAGTTGTTACCCCATTGGTAACGATTAGTATATCCACCCTCTTCTGATTTTTGTGATTCACTAAGATGCACATCGAAATCCCACAACGGGATGTGATTGTAATGAACGTGATTATGTAAATCGATCAAACCTGGATAAATGGTTCCTTCAGTTTCAACGATTGGAACATCGGTAAAGTCAACACCTGCTGGTGGGTTGGAGTTAGACGGCCAAACGCCGGTAATCTTGCCATCACGAATCATGACATTCCCATCATTGATTACATTATTTTCGCCATCCATAGTGACAACCCTACCTTTTAGCAGGAATGCTCTCGATGAGTCTGTATTGGTTAATTTGTAGCAATTCACTACATTGTCAGGAACGGTGTATGTGCCACTGAAATCAGTTGCTCTTCCAGGTGTTGGGTCCGCTTTGGTTATTGTACCGTCATCGGAAACATATGATAATCCGTAACTTGAATCTGTGGCAGGAAAAGACATCGAGTCTATAACATTGGAATTGGTATCGGAAATTGATACTGTTTCACCGTCAAAATAACTCAAGTCGAGGTCTGAATCGGCACGAAATACCACCAGTCTTTCATCCGCTTCGAGAGTTGTATTATACGGCAATTGACAAGGTGGGCTGCCACTAGTTGTTGAGAGTAGCCAACTTGAGACGTCTTGCGGTGCGTCACCGGAGTTCCACACCTCAATAAATTGGTCACTAAATTTCCCATAATCTCCATCGCCATTCCAATCTACTGCGCCATATATGTTGGAATTTGTCTCATTGGAGACCAAATTATTCGGGCTGATAAATAATTCAGCCACTACAACATTTGCAGCACGACCGTTTGCATCTTTGCGGTCATCAATTTCGAGACTGTCAACCGTTGAACTCCAAGATGATAATCCCAACAACACCAGCACGGTAACCGCAATGAATACTCTGCGCATGATGCGACCTTTACCATCAAGGACATTAACCAACCGGTATGACTAGAGGTACGATTAGATGATAGACTAAATCAAACTGGTTTGATTATGGCGACATTAGATATCAGCGAACCGGAGTTTGCCGGCCTCATAGAAAACAACAAAATCGTTATCCTTGATTTTTGGGCGGAATGGTGTGGCCCATGCAAAGCATATGGTCCAGTTTATGAGCGAGTATCAAATGAATTCCCTGATGTTGTTTTTGCTAAAATCAACACCGAAGAGGAGCCTCAATTGGGAAGGATGTTTAACATTAGGTCGATACCAACAACAGTGGCATTCAAGGAAGAAATAGGGGTATTCATGCAACCTGGCGCACTTCCAGAAGCGGCGTTGCGCGATTTGGTTGTGATGTTAAGAGATCTAGACATGGATGAAGTTAGAAAAGAGATGGAAGCCATGAAAAAGGACGAATCTGAATAAATGCAGATAATGCGATGATTTCAATAGGTTGAGGCTTAGCGCACAGCATGCACTGGAAACCTTGGCTGATTATACTAGTCATGTTTAGTGCAACTTTGTCTGGATGTATCGGTGAGGAAGCGGGCGATAAGTCGCAGGAACTTGCCGATGATTTCTATCCCGAACCGTGGAATCGAGCAAACATAATTTACGATGACACAGATGTTTTCAGTCGAGTAACTGTAAACGGTTCTTACAATATATCGGCGCCACAATCCATCTATGTTGCAGTGCCGACAATTACTGCATCCGATGGAGGTGCCGGATTAACCGGTGGAGCGGAAGTTCACCTTGGTCTGTGGTTGCCTGAGATCGAAGGTTGCGATTTCTCCGGAGGAGAAGTTCCTGAAGAATGTAAAATTCCAGTCTTAGCTGATGTTGGCCCGTATTACGATGATGGCGACGTATCCGCTACTACACCTGCAGATCGGCTTGGACGGTTTTTGATTGAAAACTATGTGCCCCACGGATATGGTGTGGCTCAGGTATCAGTCTTTGGCACCGGTAACTCAAATCATTGTATGGATTTGATGGGAACCGACGAACAAAGAGGCATAGATGCAGCAGTGACTTACCTTGGTGAAGCAGAATGGTCTAATGGCCGTGTGGGTCTTATTGGTAAATCATACGACGGTTCAACTCCTTGGCAAGCGGCCACATTCGGTAATCCATATCTTGCAACAATCGTTCCAATGTCAGGGCTTATTGGGGTTCATGAGTTAATGTGGCGAAACGGCAGTATGGAGGCACGAGGGCCAATCATGCACAATGGTGTGTACGGCTCATTTGGCATAGATGGCGATGGCGGTGACGCTGAGAATCTCTGTGAAGGTTACCTTGAAGGCTACTTCAATGGTCCAGCAGCCTACCAAACCGGAGGCATGGTGACCTATGCCGGTAATACTTACTGGACTGAACGCTCCTTCATTGGTCGAGTGCTGGAGAATTACCAAGGTTCGGTATACATCATTCAAGGCATGCAAGATTGGAATGTTGACCCACACATGTCGTTCCCAGTTCATCAGCAAGTTGAGGCGGCAGGAATAGAAATCAAGACCTTGGCTGGCCAGTGGGCTCACGATTATCCCGACCGTGTTGTTGGACACAGTTCACAAGGCTCAGGCCGAGGCGCTGAAGCCTATCCTTACACATTGAGATGGGATTGGGCTGACGAGATGTTATACTGGTTCAATTGGTATCTAAAAGACGAAGGTCGAGCACCAACTCTTGGCGTTGAGATGCAAGATAATCGAGGTGGCTGGCGATTTGAGACCACTTACCCATCACCAGATACAGAATATCTTGAAATCAATGGTGCAGATATGTCTCCAGACGGTACCTCTATGTCCGCATCCTCTTCAATAACGCTTAGCTACGGTCCATTCGAGGAGGATGTAATCATTGCTGGAATGCCTTCATTCCATATACCTGTAACTCCGAGTACATTGAATGGTGCACACGGATTCTTAGAGATGACCGATGAAAGTGGCATGCACTTGGGCCACGCAGTAATGGATTTCAGATTTCACGCTGGTGGGCGTGATGGACAACTCAGTTTGGTCCCGTATGTAGAGGTCCTTGGTTTGATGGAATTCATGCCGATGGATGTCTACATCAGTGCAGGTGAAACAATATTCATCACAATGACCCAAACCGGAGAAGACTATGTTCCTTCATCATCCGCAGTCGGTGGATATTCTGTCGATTGGAGTGGCTCAACCTTGACTTTACCGATTGTAAAGCGTACTTGCGATGATTTGTTCAAAGCCCCAATGCAAGTATACGGCACTGAAGATGCCGGTGTCAGAGAATGCTGATTTAGGCTATTTTCAAGCGCTATTCTCTTAAGCCGATGACAAGCAATCTAACCCATGGTTCTAAGCGCGTTACCCGGTGTAGGTGAAAGGTTAGCCAAGAAAATGACTGAACATTTTGGTTCGGAAGAAGCGGTACTTTCGTCATTAAAATCAGGCGATATTAGCCAAATCGCAGAAATTGATGGCGTCTCACCAAAGCGAGCATTAGCACTTGCCCGCAGTGTTGCCGGAGATGATGGTCAATTTTTGGCGACCAAAGAATCGATAAAATTACATCAACAGTTAATCGATCAAATCTCAGGTTTTACTGCATCGCCTGCCACCAAAGGCCGACTACAATTACTAACGCCGTTAAGCGATGCAACACCGAGGCGCAAAGCCGTCCAATCAGCGATGAAATTCTTGTCCAACCACGCTGCCCTCGCAGAACAAATAACTCAAAAATTGCACGACATAAACGCTCTAAAAGCCAACACTGATCGCTATAACAGGGTAATTGTAACCAAACAACCATTAGACGATATGAAGAAATATTGTCGTGTACTTATTCCAGCCGATAGTGAAACATGGAAGGATTATACGGTATTTGACAAAGTAACCTGGCTTGGTAGTGGAGCGCCAAATCAAACACCAGAAGGATGGATTGTTCTCGGCAGTAATCCTGAACGCGAATTGATAATTCCCGAACAAACATTGGACTGGTTTAAGAAAAACAAGCGGACATTAGTCGCCCTGTCTGAAACAATAACAACTGTAAGCACCGCAGAGGCTAATGATGATTTTCTTAGCCTAATACAAAATGGATTTGAGGGTCTTGAACAGTTACCTGAGTTACTCGATAGCCTGTTTGAAGAAGGTGATACAGAAAAGGCCGAGCAGGCCAAGGATGAGTTATGGTCGTATTGCAAAAGTTTGGAGCAGGAAGTCAATGATGAGGTCGAGAGTGCCATGAATGACGCCAAAATGGCGTTATCAGGTGCAGAATTACTGGATGCTTTAGCGGATGGGAGTGGCTTTCAGCGTCGATTAAAGGAAGCAACAGGATACGTTATTGAGAACGCAATGCAACAGGCGGTCAACAAATTGTCCACCTTCATGGAAGGTACTGGCGTCAAGTGCCCGCCGATAATTTTCACAACTGACTGGCCAGCAAAATTAGACCGCCAAGTCGTGGAAAAGATTGACGAGAATTTAGAAAAACGCATCAATGCACAGAAATCAGATTACATCTACACAATGGCGAAAAAGCTTGGTCCTCTAAAGGTACACTGTGAATCAGCAGTTCGCACATTGGTAGTCATCGACCAGTGGCTAACCATCGCTCGATGGGCAGCACATTACTCCTGCATTATGCCAGAGATTGTGTCGCATGGAATTTGGTTACGAGAAGGCAGACATCTAATGCTTGGTATTGACCCTGACCCAGTGACCTACGGCTTGGGTAATGCAGCCCCAAGTGATGACCAGCAACAATTAGCGCTCTTAACAGGAGCAAATTCTGGTGGTAAGACAACCTTACTTGAATTGTTAGCCCATACTTG
Source organism: Euryarchaeota archaeon UBA13 (assembly GCA_002495945.1). Classification (GTDB taxonomy): domain Archaea; phylum Thermoplasmatota; class Poseidoniia; order Poseidoniales; family Poseidoniaceae; genus MGIIa-L1. Next base: position 29,242 of record DAHU01000094.1, on the reverse strand, counting down.
CATCCTTGCTCACATGGGCTTGCCAGTTCCCGCTAAAGCGGCGAAGGTTGGGAAAGTGGAGGCTCTACATATTTTAGCCAAAGCTGGTGGCACCCAAAGCGCTGGAGCACTGGAACAGACCTTGGTAGATTTAGCAACTGTGGTTAGTGACCCAACCCCGAAATTGATTCTGGCTGATGAACTTGAAGCAATCACTGAGCCCGGGGCTGGTGCGCGAATCATCGCTGGTATGTTACTGGCAGCAAGGTCTCAAAAGGACACAACAATGATGTTGGTCACTCACCTTGCACCAGCGATAATTAAGGCATCAGGTGTTGATGATTTTAGAGTCGACGGAATTGAAGCAAGAGGTTTGGATGCAGATTTAGAACTGATTGTTGACCGAACTCCAATTAGAAATCACTTAGCACGCTCAACTCCTGAGTTGATTGTCAAGCGATTAGTAGAGCGGAGTAATGGACACGCTAAATCTTTGTTCAGCGACATTTTAGAGATGTTCTGATCAATAATCTGGCAGAACTAACTCGACTGCGAAAAGAGGGTCGGGATCAGTTGAATCATGATACGCTACAACGACGCCTCCATCATTGAGTATTGCCAGCGAAGCAAAATCAAATCTAATGTCGTTACCGGCTCCAGATGTAGAATCTAAATCACCTTGACCGATGTAAGTTAGAGTGTCTGGTGACATATCTGAGGAATAACCCCTGACGTGATAAACAGTATCGACATCTGGGCCAGCTGAACTCTGATACCTTACATTTAGAACAAACAAATCTAATTCACCGTTTGATTGGAATTCCCATTCTTCTATTTGAGTTGCTTGTTCGCCTAATTCATAGGTATAATTCTGCCACGTTACCGCGCCATCATTTGATAGGTAATGGGTAAACGATGTTCCAGTATTTGCAACACAGTGAATGGCACCAGTAGAGTCAATTTGACAATACTCACTGGGGAACTGAACGTATAATTCATTCCATGATAGTGATGTATCCATAAATGCAGCATTTCCATTGTTGTAGTATGATGGGAAAATTAGTCCACCACTTGGCATGGGGAATGCTCGCATTTCCTTATGCGGTTTGTTGACATCGTAGTAGGCAGGTAAATCAGCAGCAGTGAAATTCAAATCGAGCTCGACTTCTGGTTCGCCACCACTTCTATCTGGGAATTGGAACGGATAATAATTCAGTCCATCAACACTAATTTGCCCACCAGCGTTCATTGATTGATGCCAAAAATTAGACACCACTATGCTGGCCCATTCACCGTTACCCATTGTTGACTGAATCGGGCCGATGACTTCTACTTGCCAGGACCTATCGTAAAATGGCTCTGTGAGTCGATTGTAGCACCACTTCCATTCGTCCTCAGAGGCATCATACAATATCGCATAGAATTTATCCAATTTGAGATCGCCACCGGGATATGGGAACCAAGACATCGAGATTATATCGCCGTTGGTTGCTTGAACAATACTGCCCTCCCCAAGACCTTCTTGCCCTGGGTTGGTTGGAACAAAAGTAACACACTGACCGACAGCAGGCAGAACTTCCGGAATGTAGGTATCCCATTCATGGCCTCTGTCAAGACTCCATACGGGATATTCTCCACCAATGTTGAGAATCTGTCCTTCGATAGAGGTTGCCAGATAGTGCTCACAGCAATTGCCGCCTTTTGTTGCATCAAAAACAGCCCACGACATATTTGTTGATTCATTGGTCCGCAAATCGACCGTGTTGAACAATCTAAGCGATTCATGAGGTTGGTTGTCAATAAGAATATATTCTGTCCATATATTTTCAACCGACTCCTCTTCAACAAAGGCTTCGCCCTCAGCGAAACAACCTGCTAGCATAGTCGACATTGCTAGTAATACTGTCAAGCAAAACCTTCGCATAAATAGACGAAGCAACACTCATGTTTGAATGCGTCGTTTTCCAGTTTCTCAAGATACAATGAAGGATATTTTTGCTCCATCAACTTCAAATTGTTCAGTTTCAGATAATGATGGCTCGGTGTTAGGGTGGAAAGACGCCGTACTGGCTCTCGTTTCTGAAATAATCCACTCTTGGTCGGTTTGGAACAACTCCGGTGCATTTTCCATCCAAACCTCAAGATTGATTGTCGCCTCGATATCTAAGTTCAAATCCTTGCGCTTTGCCTGAATTCTCCTTGTGATGTCGCGGGCTAAGCCTTTGGATAGTAACTCAGGGGTATCGTTCATGTCAAGAACGAGACTGACATGGTATGCATCATCGCCCTGTCCAACCTGTATGGTTGAGGCAGCGAATCCGGTTTTTTCAACCCGCTTCACCTCTACATCGCCTTCTTCAATTGTTATCCCCATAATCTCAAGGTTGCCGGATTGAATTTGTTCAAGCATTTCTGTTGGATTTACTGCATTACGAATTTCGGCAGCGATTGCATTGACATCACCTCTCGCTCGTGGTGCGAGAGCGCGGAAGTTAGGTGCCAGTTCGATTTGTTGGAATCTATCCAAATCTGTTTCAATTGAAATATTTTCAACATTCAACTCTTCGGCCAAAATACCGTGGAAATCTGATAAATCTGGACCGGAAACAATCCACCCATCGCCACATGGAAGTCGTTGCCGGCGAGCAGCATCAACTCGAATACGACGGCCTGTTTCCGCTAATTCTCTTACCAAGGCCATTTTCTCCTCAAGGTCAAGATTTTGTGGAGGCAGCGTTGCAGTAGCTGCCGCCGCTACTTCGTCCCATGAATCTGCAGTTGCACCATCAAGGCTGCCTGGTGTGCCGAGTGGCCAATCAGCTTGGTGGACACTGGAACCAGCAAGGTTTCGATATATCACATCAACCATGAACGGGCTTACCGGAGCAACTAATCGACAAACGATAGTCAAAACCTCATGCAGAGTATTCTGACAGGCCAACTTATCCGTGTTTTCTGCTTCATCCCATAGTCTTCTACGACTTCTGCGAACGTACCAGTTTGACAAATCGTTGACTACAAAATCCTCAAGTTCACGACACGCCTTGTGGTAATTCCAATTAACGAAACCTTCGTGGTAACCTTTTGCAACAGTAGCCAAACGAGAGAGAATCCAACGATCAAGTGGCGGTCTTTGGTCAATCGCAACATGGTTTACTTCTGGGTCAAAACCATCCAAAGCAGCATAATCGGCATGGAATTTGTAAATGTTCCAGAGAGTTAGAAACATCTTAGCGTAGGTTTCTCTTACGCCATTAGGATCAAATTTCAACGGACTCCATGGCGCTCCAGCGGTAACCATATACCATCTGGTTGCGTCTGCACCTTCACGATTGAAGTGATCCCACGGGTCGACAATATTGCCTCTTGATTTCGACATTTTTTTGCCTTCTGCATCAAGAATCAACCCAAGCGACAGACAGCGCTTGTAGGCTGGTGAATCGAATACAGTGGTTGAGACAGCTAACAGGGTGTAAAACCAGCCACGAGTCTGGTCTACACCTTCGCAGATATAGTCAACTGGGAAAGAAGAATTGAATGTTTCACCACCGTCAAACGGATGGTGCCACTGAGCGAATGGGGCACAGCCGGAATCAAACCAGCAATCCATGACGAATGGCTCCCTGTGCATTGGCTCTCCGCTCTCCGAAATTAAAGTGAAACCATCAACAATTGGCCGGTGTAAATCAACATCATTTGGACACTCAGGATTTTTTATCCCTGTAGCATTTGCTTTAGCTACCTCTGCCTGTAATTCCTCAATGGAGCCTACACACTTCATTTCTCCGGATTCACTTCGCCATACCGGTAAAGGGGTCCCCCAGTAGCGCTCTCTTGAAATCGCCCAATCTTTGACATTTCTCAACCATTCACCAAATCTACCTTCGCCGACCCAATCAGGGGCCCACTCAACTCCATCGTTGAACTCGAGTAGTTTTTCCTTGACAGCCGTCATACGAACAAACCATGAATCCATGGCGTAGTATAGTAGCGGATGGTCAGTTCTCCAACAGTGCGGGTAATCGTGCAAATAGGCCTTTTCGCGATAAAGTAGACCGCTTTGTGGACCCTTGCCATTACTGCCTTTAGGTGCTGATAATAACTCGATTATTGTCTCATCGCATTCTTTGACATAACGCCCGTCAAGTTTCTCATGGATTCCACTAACAAAAGCACCATCCATTCCAACGGTGTGGAATGCCGGTAGTCCAACCTCCATGCCAAGATTGTAGTCATCTTCACCGTACATTACTGCGGTGTGAACCACACCGGTACCATCGGTAGTAGTAACCCAATCTGCTGACAAAACAGTCCACGCAGTATCGGAATCGCCTCTTGGCACTGCGTCGGGGAATAATGGCTCATAAGACCGACCGACTAAGGATTTGCCGGGAAATTCATCAACTATCTCGACATTGTGACGTAGTACTTCCTTCATCAAATCTTTAGCCAAAATCATTGTTTCACCTACCTCAGCACCACCGCTACCGGTCCAATTTGCCGCTGCTTCTGTTACTCTCACTTTGACATAGGTAACATCAGGCCCGACTGCAAGTCCGACATTACCAGGTAAAGTCCAAGGGGTTGTAGTCCAAGCGAGAATCGATGAATCATCGTCGGTGAGTTTGAATTTTACATAAACCGAGGGCTCTTCGACTTCTTTGTAGCCAAGAGCGACCTCGTGGCTTGAATATGAAGTGCCGGTTTGTGGGCAGTATGGCAAAACTTTGTGCCCACGATACAACAGACCTTTGTCGAACATTTGCTTTAGTGCCCACCAACAGGATTCAACATAATCGTTGTGTAGCGTGACATATGGGTTGTCTAAATCCACCCAATAAGCCATTCTTTCAGTCATTTCTCGCCACGCTGATTCGTAGGTCCATACTGATTCTCGACATGCTTGGTTGAAATTATCCATGCCGTACTCTTCTATTGCCTCGTTTGACATTAGATCCATACGCTTCTGGACTTCAATTTCAACCGGCAGTCCGTGAGTATCCCACCCTCCTTTGCGTTCAACGAGGAAACCCTCCATCGCCTTCCATCGGCAGACCAAATCTTTGTAGGCGCGAGCCACTACATGATGGATTCCAGGTTTGCCATTTGCTGTTGGTGGGCCCTCAAGGAAAATGAACGGTGCGCCGTTCCTGCGTGAATCAATAGAATTTTGGAAGGCTTTTTCTTCACTCCATGTATTCAGTAGCGCTGTTTCAAGTGCAACAGCATCAAGTTCTCCGGCGGGTTGTGGCTTTGCCATGACCGTGCGAGTTTGGTTTTTGTCTTGAACCTCACCCTTGTGAAGAGAACTTCTCAAAAAGCCGTTATTACCTTGAGCAATCATAATCAAATAAATTACTCAACGGTATGTTTGAAGTCCTTACATGACTACGCTTGTTCATGTCCGCCGCAACAACTTGGCGCAGTGCCCTTTTCTTGGCAGTTTTGATGGCAATTATCGGGCCGTTACAAATGACGGGTAATATTTCTGTTAATTCGGACGATTACGCTTCATTATCAGACATTGATGAAATAAAATTCTCTATGTCCGGAACTCAGAATTTTATCGAGTTGCAAGGTAATGAAATCGTAAACAATGATTTCATTGTCGAAGTACCAAGCACCTCGCCAATCACGGACATGCAACTTAGTATCGAACCCTCTGTAATGCAGACTCATTTCGGCTTCGTGTGGAATAGTGACTCGACATGGTCGAATCCAGATGCGACAAAAAACGGGACTGTTGTTGAGCGTGACGCTTTGACAGGTTCAACGGCCGGAACGCTCTGGGATTTTAACAACGGCCTACAAGGCTGGACAGTATCAAATCCCACCTTCGTCAGTCACTACACTAACACCTGTGGTGTCAATGGTACCTCCGGCGGTTCGGTAAAAACCCAAGCCAATTTTAACGCACCTCATCATGCGACATCACCTCGAATAAACCTGGCTGGAGCGCAGAACATGCCACTCCACGCATGGGTCTTGCAAGGGTCGTTCAACTGTGGAGAAGAGCCCGACACCAACGAAAATTTGCAGATACAATATATCGATACCAACAACAATTGGGTCACTCTAAATACTTGGATGGGTGCTACTTCTGGTGGTACTCCGCAACAGTGGTCGACTAACTTACCTGCTGCAGCACTGCATGCCAATACGCAAATTAGAATCAATCAAGTAAGTGGTAGTGGTTCAGGAGCCACTTGTTGTGACTTTTGGTTCGTGGATGACGTTCATTTGGCTTCACCACCCGAATCTCATTGGGTGAGCCCGACAATTGGTTGGGGTCAAGGCGCAGCTCAATCAGTAGCGAGAAGCACCTATGCGCCGTTGTACTTAGATGCCGAAATACCTGAAGGCGCATTCCTGAATTGGTCGATTCTCGACGATAATGGTGCAGAAATTATGGGTGCATCAGGTAGCAATGACGTCATGATACCACTCAATATGATCGATTATGAAGCGTATCCTTTGGTTCGAGTAAAGCTAGAATTTAGAGGTTCACCAATCGGCACAGGTATCCCGGTCCTATACTCAATTGGTGGCGATGGTAAGATTTTCACTGACTTTAACGCTCGCTCGATTCTGCTTGAAGATTGGGATTCCGCCTGTAGTCAAGGCGGTGCGGTAACTGTTACCTTCGGTGTAACTGCAACCGCTGATTGTCAATACACATCGCCATGGTACACTCCTTTGAGTCCTGCTAAGGTAATGACCGGTGAATTTGAAACCAAAGGCGGTGTACTGCAGGTGCGATATTCGGAAATGGCTAATTGGACCAACTTAACATCGCCATCATTTACCGAGATAAATGATGATACTATCTATCGATATCAATTAAGAATTATTCACAATGGTTCTGCTACTGCAACTTGGGATGCTAAGTTGTTAGAATGGACGCTCTTGGGTGGTAAGCATCCTGCACAGCCGGCGATTGACTTCAATCAAGACGGCTTTGTTGAGTGGGGTGGTAGCGACAACAGAGTCGGCTCATGGGGTTGGCAAGACAGGTTCGAAAATGGAGAAGAAATTATTCCAATAACTCCGGGTATTTCTGGCGCAGATTCAGTATTTGCTTGGCTGCCGAGAGATAACATTGAATCATTTTCAGTCGGCGTAATGGCTGAGACTGGAATATTAACGGGAATGTATCTGAGGGTTGGCGGCCAATTAATCGCCAACTGGTCGTATGAGAATGTTAAGAGCGCCTATGTCACCTTGAATTCAACCCAACTCTATGCTTTGAGTTACGCTGCTTCCACATCATCGAGCGTGGGCTTCTTGGGAGCTAATTTTGTTCAAATGGAGATAGAGGTGACCGGTACTGGCGGCATGAAATTGTCAGGCTTGTCTGTGCCGTATCCAATCTCAACATATCTCGACTCAGGACAGCAATCTCCGCTGGTTTTAGGAATTAATGATGCAAGGTCTACATTGTCTGATATCAACGGACAGCACAACATCCCAGTGCCATTTATTTCAGATAGTGCAGGTGGATTGTTAGTGACTCTTGATGGAGTAAACTACTCCTCAGATGTTGAGATAATCTCCACCAGTATGGAGAATCCGGTCCCAGTACTGACTACGAGTCAAACTTGGCACACCATGCACACAGATTTCAGAGTCACAGCATCCAACCCCGGGTTGGTTAGATTAGATGTCGTGGGGAATAATAATCACGGCACATGGCTCATACCTACTGGCGGTGGTAGCCCGATTGGACAGGGCGATAGTGAACTGGTAGAACTACATCCAACCGATTGGATAAACTTCACCCAAACCGGTGATGATGTCAGTGTTGCCATCAAATATCGCATCGAACCGGGCTGGGATGATGAGGAATACCTTACAGCATCAACAAGATTAGTGCTTTCCAACGGAGTGGTCTCCATTCCAGCAACCCATAGTTGGGGCAATCCAAACGGAGGCAGTAAGGCACTAGAAAACGACTTAGAAATAAAGAGCGTAACTTTCTCCACAGACTTAGGTGAATTGCCGAGTGATGAATACTATCTGCCAGCGGGTCAAGATGTTGACATAATGGTAGATATCGGATTTGAAGGCTTAACTGGAAGTGAGTCCTTCGCCCCTGGTGATGCAAAAGTTAGTTTGTTTCAAGGAACTAATGAAATCAGTAATACCACCTCTCTTGATGCCGATACTTGGAATTACACTGATACAGTTCCTTTCACTAATGGCGTATTGGATTGGCGAGTAGAGATATTGCCACTCAATGGCGGAGGACTTGTCGCTGATGCAGACTACGAGCGCTCATTTTTCGCTGATTCAGTGATTCCATCGGTGTATTGGTCCAGCGTTGCTCCATATGACCACCGAGTACCTTCAACGACACAAACGATTCAGGTGCAAATCACCGATCAGCCAATTTTACCGTCAAATGTCGAGGCTATGGTTTGGCGACAATGGGTAAATGATTACGACTTCAATGGCTTACCAAGTCCAGATGAGTATGAGTCATTTTCCAATGTTTTGCTACCTAATGACTTAACCGCATTCGTTGGGCAGTACACACTACTGTTGGATGACAGTGGCGGTTCAATTGGTGAAAAAGTTGCAGTTTATCTAACCGGCAATGACCCTGCAGGCCATCCGCTCGAAGATGGTGGGACCGGTGAAGAGGGTGAGCACTTATTCATGTACCAGCTCAAAGCCGATGGCCCGCCATCAATTCCAACAGCAGCATTCTCTTGGGACGGTGGCAGAAAGACATGGTTACATCCAATGATAACCTACGAATTTGATGTTATGATGAACGAACCAAATGGTGGCTCCGATTTGAGTGTTGTTGAGGTTCAACTTGCTTCACAACAAAATAGCGACAGGCTCCCGATTTCGTGGGATTTCTTGACTGGAGATTGTTCAACTACAAGTCCGCATATGGTCATTGAGGATTGTGAGATGGTCGGACAAAACGGTCCAGCAGGGCCATATGAGGAAGATATTACATTGAATGTAGAATTCCATTTGCTTTGGACAATACCAGATCTTGGAGACACCAAACGAGAACCCAAACTAATCGTTATGGATCGTGCAGGGAATACTGATCAGCAATCATTCCCGACTCTTCGATGGCGCTCGTCGGGCGACATGTACATACCCGATGAAACCATTCAATTGATTATCAATCAAGGTACTGCGGTTGACGATGGTGCTAGGATTGCTCCAGGCAGTTCGTTTGAAGTGTCAGGTGACGTACTATTCCAAGAAACTAACACACGGCCAGACTTTGACTGCCCAGTGAACGTAATGTTCGATGGTGTAATGTATTCAACTACGGCAATCGACGGTGCATGGACTGCAGTGGTTACTGCTTCTGAAGAGTCTGGCAAGAAAGCCTTGACTTGGAACGTAGCATGCACCTCTGGCCAAGGTAACGATGTTACTGATGAATCCAACAACAGATGGATACAAGTCGACGGAACAGGTCCAATGCCAGTAGAGATAATCAATCCCCGACCTAATACCATTCTCGATACCGAGGTATACGAAGTAAGAATCGCCATCAATGAAGAAGGCGGTTTGGATGTCGATTCACTTCAACTGGAGTGGTGGGTTGAGGATGCCACTACAGGGGATAGATTGCTGACTGGATATGAAACTATGATGCTTGAGGGTGACGATGTAGCCGGTCCACAACTGGAAGTCTATGCCAATGTCGATTTATCAGATATCACAGATTCGATGATTGAGAATCGCCTTATGCTGTTTGTCAAGATAAACGGTCGTGACCTTGCTGATAACGCCATAACCGGCATGAATGGTGCGCCTTCGGGTAGTGAGATTGCCCAGTGGGAACTCGAATGGTTGAGGCCTGAATTTGCGATTGGTCCACTCGATGTGTCTTATACACGATTGATCTTAGAAGTTGGACAATCAACATCCGTTCAAGCCTTGGTCAGCAATGTAGGTTCCTTGGATGGTACTGTACAGGCAACCGCATATATCGTAAGGCTGAATGGAACTAAAGAAGTCTTACAAAGACCGAATTTAGAAATACCTGCTGAAGGAAAGGGACTTATCTCAATTGATTGGGTGCCAACTACAGAAGGCGTACAGTGGGTTGAGGTAGAACTAGACAATGGTCAAACTGCAAAAGGTCCTACAGTCAATGTTCGACCTGCAAGAGACCAAGGTTTCATAGAGAATTTATTCGGTGACGTTAACCCATTAATTGGCTCCACAGTGGCACTAATTTTTGTCTCCATTATCGTCACTGGATTACTGTGGGCAAGAAAAGCCACACGTGGTAGAGGCTCTCGTTCAGAGTATGACTGGGATGAGTATTCTTCCGAAATCGACTACGATGATTACGATGACTACGAGGAAGATGACGGCGCAGTGGCGTCTGCTGCCTCAACAATTCAGCCTGCAGTTTCAGTCAGTGCTGCATCAGCAGCCTTAACCGGTGGAACAGAAGCAGCGGCGGCGGAAGAGGAAACAGATTGGGTGATGGGTGCTGATGGTTATTGGTGGTACCATGACAAAGATACAAATGAATGGTGGTACAAAGACGAAAATGGCGACATTGTCAAATTTAGTTAACCACGGTGAGTTTTTTGTCTCGAATTATTGGCTTATTGCAACTTGACTCAACAGTTGGTAATCTTGCGGGCAATGCCAAGCGCTTGGAAGCATTAGCGAGCCTAGCCAAACAACACGGTGCTAGTTTAGCGGTTGCAACTGAACTTGCAATCTGTGGTTATCCACCGCGTGATTTGTTGTTGCAGCCAGATTTCATAACAACATCATTCGAAACTGCGAAAGCCTTAGCTGTCGATATTCCAGTCCTTGTTGGAACGCCAGTCCCATCTGAGCATGAGCGAAATTTACCCGCAAACGGTGTTGTTCGCTCTGGGATACGTAATGCCTCACCCAGCGGCGAGGATGCAAATCGAGTGGTAGCAAAAAAGCAACTCTTACCATCGTATGATGTATTCGATGAGACAAGATATTTCTCACCAGCCAACCGTTCAGGGATATGTCGCTCAATAGGTGGAATAAATCTTGGAGTAACTGTTTGTGAGGACGCTTGGCAGGCTGCTGGTTTAACCCCCTCTGCATATGGTCAAGACCCTATTGCTAGTTTAGCAGAATGGGGTCGTCAAGGAGTTGCCTTAGATGCAACTGTAAACCTGTCAGCTTCACCTTATCACGCTGACAAGGTTAGTTCAAGAATCGAGGTTTGTCGCACAGCGGCGGAAGTTTTGCAACACCCATTCTTATTGGCAAATCAAGTAGGTGGAAATGATGATTTGTTATTCGACGGCTGTTCGCTTGCAGCATGGCCAAATGGTAAGGTTGTAGTCGCACCTGCCTGGCAAGAAGGCGTATTGTTGATTGATTTGGACGAACCAAATAATAGTCAATGGATTGGATTGACGGATGATGATGCACTATCAATTGGCTCCGATGCAATGAAGTTTTTCGATGGTGATGACGATGGTCATGAAGATATTGACAGTATAATTGAAGATATAACCGACGCAGTCATAACGGGTCTTGCAGATTATTGTCGCAAGTCGGGAATTAAACAAATTGTGCTCGGACTATCAGGAGGTATCGATTCAGCAGTTGCCGCATGTGTTGCTTGTGCTGCTGTGGGTGCTGAAAATGTCCTTGGAATCGCCATGCCCAGTAGATATTCCTCAGACCACTCACTCAAAGATGCAGAATATACGGCGGAAAAACTTGGTATGGAGTTCAAGATACAACCTATTTATGAGATGCATTCTTCATTTGAAGGCAGCATTAGATTGAATCTTAGTGAAGGCAACCCTGTTGCGTCTGAAAACATTCAATCTAGATTGCGGGGTATGATTGTCATGGCACACGCCAATGCAGAAAACCGAATGGCAATCGCCACGGGCAATAAGTCGGAACTGGCTCAGGGTTACTGCACCTTGTATGGTGATATGGCTGGTGGATATACGCCACTTGGAGATTTGTACAAGATGCAGGTATATGCCTTAGCTGAAATATTCAATCAGCGAGCGATAGAACTGGGTGATGAGCCACCAGTAAATGAGTCAACTATGACTAAGCCGCCATCAGCAGAACTTGCACCTGATCAAAAAGATGAAGATTCTTTGCCACCGTATGCCGTGCTTGATGAAATTCTTCGACTACACATAGAGCATACTATGGATGCAGATGACATTGTCAATTCGGGTTTTAATCGTGAAATTGTTGTTGATGTCCTTACTAGACTCGAGAAAAATGAACACAAGCGATGGCAGATGTCACCAGCGCCCAGAGTTACCAGCAAGGCCTTTGGCCAAGGATGGCGTCGACCATTAGCGTCTAAGCATGATTGGCGCAATTGAATTCGATGGTCATAAAAATCATCCGCCATACGAGCAATCATGTCCGGCGATATTGTCAACATTGCAGGCTATCGTTTCATCGATATGCCCGACCGTGATGATTTACGCCAACCGTTCAGAGATATTTGCCAAGAACTTGAACTAAAGGGTACGATTCTTCTCGCCCATGAAGGAATTAATTTCTTTCTTGCCGGCAGTAGTGATTCAATAGAATCATTCAAGTCATTTTTGGATAGTGATGAACGCTTCACAGACATTCCACTCAAGGTGTCATACTCTGATTATCAACCGTTCCGTCGCATGAATGTACGGCTCAAAAAAGAGATAATATCGCTGGGACTTAACCACATAAAACCCGCCGAACTGACAGGTGATGAGATTACTCCGACCGCGTTCAAACAAATGCTCGATGCTGGCGAGGAAGTCATTGTATTAGATACAAGAAACGAGTATGAATGTCGTATTGGTACCTTTGAAAATGCCTTGGAACTGGACATACGTTCGTTTAGAGATTTTCCCAGTGCGGTTAGTGAGTTAGATGTCAAACTGAAAGATAAGCCTGTTGTAATGTTTTGCACAGGGGGTATTAGGTGCGAAAAAGCCAGCGTAGTAATGATGGATGCCGGTTTTTCAAATGTTATGCAGTTGAAAGGGGGTATTCTAGGTTATTTCGAGGAAGTTGGGGGCGACTATTGGAACGGTGATTGCTTTGTATTTGACCGCAGAGTAGCCCTAAATCCTCAACTCAAGGAAACCGATGTTGTTCAGTGCTATGCTTGTCGTGAGCCATTATTGCTTGAGGAACAGAATACAGATGAGTATGTAATTGCTCAATCTTGTCCTTATTGCTCAGGCAAGAAAAAGTAACTTACCAGATTAACCAATCTTGCCCCAAACTAAGCGGGCTCCACATGTGTAATTCTTGACCAGTCACGCCATCGTCAGCAACAAACAAGACCACATCATTAGAACCAATTAACTCGCTGTAAATTCCTGCTTGTGAATTATTTCCAGAGCCTGGCCATGGGTCATATACCAGTTCGGATTGCAATGAATTGACATCAAAACTCCACAGGCAATGCCC
>DAHU01000094.1:522-15453 GCA_002495945.1 Euryarchaeota archaeon UBA13 | reverse complement strand
AACCAAACTTCGTATTTCAGCTGAAACCATGCCGGTTTGAAACTCATGAATCATTTTTGTTCCAGCAGTTGTTCCATCGCTGACACATAATTCTTCAGCAGAACTTGCTGTGATACAGTCAAACCACAGTCGATTGTCCAGTGTGACCGGAGCAACCCTTTCACTGGGTGCAACCATGATGCTTGACAATTCCGTTAGCGTACTATTAGCCAAGTCATAGGCCCAAATGGTTGGATCTACGCTGGTAATTTGAGCATCAAATATTATCTTGTTGGAAATTAGGTTTAGCCCGAGATTTTCACCAACATTAGTCGGGGGATTGCCATTGCTCTGAAGGGACATTGAAGTCAACCAGTTATGGGCTCCAGAAGTTTGTAATTCGACTAATTGGCGGCCATTTATTCCATCATCAGCAACCAGTAAGGCACTATTGCCCATCCCTAAAATAGCAGTAGGTGAACTGTCTTCAAAGACGTTTAAATCCCACGAAGTGAATGCTCCTTCCTTGGTCAAATGGTGCATTTCAAAACCGATGTCATCATGGATTGCTGAAAACCACACACCACTTTCATCAGTCACAAACGCTGTATCGGTGTGGGATGATAGTTTTGATTGGCTTACATCTAATTGTAATTGCGCATCGCTTGCAATAAATGGGGCATCGAATAAGGGGTAAAGGTTGAGCCCATCAGTCCACATTATGTCATGATTAGAATCTGTAAATATTAGGCCATCCATCCATAATTCGCTTGACGCATCAGCATTAATTCCATCACCGCTATAGCCGGTAAGTTGCATTGTTCCACTGGCTGATAAATCACTAACCCATAACTCTCGTCCATTAACTCCACTATCAGCATCAAAAAGCCACAATTCTTCGCCTTCGACTACAATGGGCGTAAATCCGAGATGCAAACCTGGACTCGAATCAGCAATTCCGGGATTTATGTCCAACAATTGTTGGGTAGTGCTCAAAGTGCCTTGGCTAATCCATAACTCACAGCCAGATGTGCTGTCGCTGCCAGTAGTTATTGCCATATTGTGTATCGACGACCATGCAAACTCTGAGCATGAATTAGAAAGTCCATTTGTAAATCCCATGCTAAAATCTGAAATTGCTCCGTAGTTTAGTGGTTGACTGCATATTTTCAATGATTCTACGATTTCATCGTCATGCATGAGACCATCGTCTGCTATCCCCTGACCGCTTCCATCATCAATACCAAAATTGATGATAAATCCCTCATTACAAAGATGTGGTGGTGGAGTCAACCTTTCAATCAGTGCTGAATGACCACTGACTCCGTTAGTACCATTGAAACCGTCGCTTCCAATCATGCCGTTACAAATAATTTCTGAATTGGTGATTTCATCAAAGTCCAAAGTTCCATTTTGATTGATATCTTGGCCAGTCGTGATTAACACGCCACCGTGAAAGCATGTTTCGTTACCCAACTCGATGATAGTTGTATTGACGAGACTATCTATGCCATTGCCGCCATTAGGCCCAGGTGCGCCCTGTGGTCCGGACAAGCCTTCTTTGCCGTGACATAGTCTCGTTGTTGAGGTGACTTCATGCTCTTCAAGAACGCCATTTTGATTATTATCGTTGCCGATGAATATGTCAGCGCCACCTTCCGTACAGATGTGATCTGCCTCGCGCCCTTCAGTACGTACCAGCACCTCAGCAATATCTGCGCCGGATTGGCTGTTAGAGTTGTCTAATGAATTTATGACGACAAATGAATACGCCGAAAGTAAAAGGGCAATGATAATTATTACACTTTGAACTCTCAACATGGTTCTTTTTTTGGGGGATTGCTCTATGTTTTCGTCACGACTTATGGTTGGTGGTGTGCCGTCCAAAGGTGGTACTGGTTTGATGCTTAAATCATGTACAGGTTCTCCTGCGATAGTACTAATCGTATTTTGATGCGAACTATTAGACATGATGATTCTTCAAATCCTCAATGGTATCAAAACTTCCGGTCTAATCAACAAGTTAACAGGTCTGCGAAGGGTTTACTTCATCAAAGAGTTAGTACACCGCATTATCATGGACTTACCTGTTAGGCTTGCTGCCCAACTTTCCGGCGAAGAGGGTAAGACCAGGCAAAAGGCTGCAAAACTGGTGGTTGATTTGGCGGAAATCGCCAACGCTGATGGTTTTATCGAGGTTGATAATGCTCATGTTTCTGGTGTCTCAGTTATTACTGGTGGCCACGGACTGAGGAGATTTTTATCTGACCTGTCAGATGATAAAGATGGGCAAGTGGCAATAACTACAACGCTTAATTCGGCTGGGTGTGACAAAGAGAAAATGCAAGAAATGGATATAGATTGGCCAGATTTTCTTGAACAACAATTTGAGATAATTCATGCATATGAGCGCTTAGGAATTGAAGCGACTTTGTCTTGTACTCCATATGATAGAGGTATAGAACTTGAATCAGGCGTGGCATCTTGGGCAGAGTCAAATGCGGTATGTTTCTCTAACTCTTGGACTTCATTAATCACTAATCGTGAGTCCGGTCTGTCAGCGTTAGCTACAGCATTAACCGGTTTTGCACCTCGATGGGGATTGCATTTACCGGAAAATCGCATGCCTAACATTTTAGTCAATATTTCATGTGAGTTAACCGATCTTTCCGATTGGTCAATTCTCGGCGATTGGATAGGAAAGCAAGTTAGGCCCGACTGGAATCTTGCTTGGGGTCCAATGCCGTTTATCCGTGGTCTACCTGAACATGTTTCATTTGCTAGTAAAAAAGCGCTTACTGCTGCGGCGGCAAATTACGGTTGTCCGATGCTGTGGGCCGAAGGCCATAGTGCAGACCCACCATTGTCAAAAGATAACAATGGACAGTGGCTTGCACCTGATTCAGGCTGGGCTGGAGTGTTAGAATTTACCGCCGAAGACCTAGCCAAAAGATATCAGGACTTAGCACCAAAGGGGCAGGTGGATTTGGTTGTTATTGGCTGTCCGCAAGCAAGTGTAGAGGAAATTAGACGAACTGCTTCAGCGGTTAGGTCTTATGCTGAAATGGGTAAGAAAATACCTAACAACCGATTGTGGTTATTTACTAGCGAAGAAAATTATCAATTGGCTAACGATGATGGTAGTATCGAGTTACTGGAATCTGCAGGAGTGGTGATTCTACAAGACACCTGCCCAGAGGTAACTCCTTACAATAGGCAGCACTACAATCATTTGTTGACTAACTCTCTCAAAGCAGAGCATTACTTAACCAGCGGTCTTAATCGAATTCCCACTAGCGTCATGAGCATCCAAGATTGCGTTGCTCATGCATTCAATCCTGAACTTTCCAAAGGTGAAAGGCCAACAATATCAGCCAAAGCACAACCTCAACATCAATCGGCAAAATCTCCTCGAGATGGTGAATTTAGCTCGGTTGGAAACGGTCTTTCCTCACAAGGTGATTTCAGCATAACGGGAAGAGCGATGTCTACTGACGTCGCTATTACATATCTTGGTTATGTCAATCGGGATAGTGGGGTAGTCGAAGAAACCGGACACCCTCTTGACGGCCAAGCAATTGAAGATACGATTCTGATTTATCCAAAAGGCTCCGGTTCTACAGTGGCTCCATATGTCTTGATGGGCCTGATTTACACTGGCAAAGGGCCGAGAGCGATTGTTAATCGAGATGTATGTTCATTAACTATTCCCGCCTGTTCGTTACTCGATGTACCATATGCACACGGGTTTGAATCAGACCCTTGTATGGAAGTGAATTCAGGGGATTTGGTGGCGATGAGTAAAGTTGGTGACAAGGTAACACTCACTGTAATTGAGCGAGCTGGATAAATATGCCAAGTATGCGGATTTTAGTCACCGGTGGGGCTGGATTTATCGGTTCTTACTTGTGTGAAGAATTGGTGTCAATGGGTCATAGGGTCGTTGCCATTGATTCCATGTTTCGCGGCAGTGAAGACAATCTCCTTTCAATTATGGGTAATGATAACTTTGCCCTTTATCCGGGAGACGTTCGCGATGTCGATGATTTAGACGCCTGCGTTGACGCACTTGGTGGCTTGGATTTAGTTTACCACCTCGCAGCAATCAATGGGACAAAATGGTTTCATGAAGCCGCCCACTCAGTTATCGACGTCAATATCAACGGTACGCTTAGGACATTGGAACTGGCAATGGCGCATGATGCAAAATATGTTTTTGCTTCCTCACCAGAGGCCTTTGGTGAGCCACAAACGCAACCGCTAACCGATGGAGATGCGATGATTTTTACTGACCCGAGAAAGCATCAAAGACACTCGTACGGGGGGAGCAAATATCTTGGAGAGGTTGCGTGTCAACACGCAGCAAGAGATGGTTTGGCAGTTCAAATTATCAGGCCATTCAATGCCTATGGTCCCCGTTTGTTAGGTGATGAATATGGGCAGGTTGTTGCTATGTTTTTCCAACAATTAATGGACTCTGGGGTCATTAATATTCACGGTGATGGCGAACAGACACGAAGTTTTACTTGGATTGATGATGTTGTTGCAGGTTTTATTGGTGCGGGAATGAGAAATTTACCATCCGGTGAAGTGTTCAATATTGGCTCTACTGAGGAGATCTCTATTGCTGAGTTGGCTAATCGAATCGCCCACTTCGGTGATGATGTCAAGTTGCAATATACTGACGGCTACCACGGCGATGTAAAGCGAAGACTACCCAATATTGCGAACAGTGTTGAATTATTAGATTGGCATGCTAAAGTCTCTCTTGATGAAGGGTTGACAATGATGTTTGAATCATTTAATCCTTAGGTCCGTAGTGTTTGTCCACTATTTTTGACCAGCCCGAAGGTGCAGCCATGATGTTGTCCATACCGTGTTGTGTAAGTACATTCAATCCTGTTTTTGGTGCTGATTTACCTGACGTCCAGATATGTTTTACCTTCATCACCGCTAATCGTGCGACAGCACCGGGTAACTCTTGCTCTTCGACAAGTTCTACTTCGATAGCCGCTACTGCTTGTTGGATTAGCAATTCATCATCTGAATGTGCGTCGATGTCAATCAAGTCCCATTCGCTTTCTTCTGGTGGAACTGGACTGCCAGCCATGTCTATCCAGTCAACTGCTTGCAAAGTAGCAGGCATGACGTGAAGAATCGCCTTCCGAGTTTTCCTCATGTTCAATAAAGTGCCACGATATTCTTTGCGTTTATTCTTACTAAATGATGCAATGAATAGAGGTGGTGTGTTTGAAACTCCCATTACCGATGTCAATGGTGCTAGGTTCTTCACGCCGTCTTCATCAACAGTTGAAGCCAAAATCAATGGCCTTGGTGAGACGATTCCAGCGAGCCATGCGGAACGTTCTTTGTGACCCATTTCCATGATATCGATGCGTTGAGCATCAACTAAATTGCCACTTTCGGATTTTTCAAACCACGAATCCAATTTTCCCGTGTGGATCTCGTCAATTGCATGCTGAGTAAATTCAATGTAAGTCTGCCATGCAGGAATTAAATCCTCTTCTCCTCGCTTTCCTTTCCTTTCAATAGATGCATTAGCATAATCGATGCATTTTCTCAAGAAGTCTGCAACAACAGCTTTTCTGTCCATCAATTTACCCCCACTCATTATGTAATAATTAGCGCTTGGCATCATATTTTTCTCTTGTCATGAGGAAAACTGCTGGATTTCCCACCCATACTTCATTACTCGGCAGAGGTTTTGTTAGCACTGAACCGGCACCAAGGACTGCATTTTCCCCAACATTGCAGCCAGGTACTACGGTTGCTCCACCACCAATGACTGCACCGTTGCCAACGGTTATTGGCTGCCATAGTGCTTTATTTCCCGATGGCGGGTATCGATCGTTGAGTAGTGTGGCATTGGGCCCGATGAATACATTGTTGCCGAGTTTACAATCATCTGCTATGTAGGCGCTGCCTTGTATGCGGCAATTATTCCCCATGGTTACGTTCCGACCGATGTGCGCCAGTGCTCCTATTGAGCATTTATCGCCGTTTACTAAGCCGTCTCCAATTGCACAAGGCGACCATGCAACGCTTGAGTTTGGCAACTCTATCCTTTTGTTTGGGGATGGGTTGCCAGACAAAGTATCGCCTCTCACTCTATGCCTAAATCAGCCATTATTTTGTCGACGTGGCCTTTTGCTCTGACTCCGTAGCCTACCCAGTTTAACTTGCCATCACTACCGATAACAAATGTTGACCGAGAGGTGCCCATGTACTTCTTGCCGTACATACTCTTCTCTCGCCATGTACCGTATGTTTGGTGCAGTGAAATGTCTTCGTCCATTAGCAGTGGGAAGTTTAATTCTTGCTTAGTGATGAATTTTTCATGTGACTTAGCGGGATCTTTCGATACTCCCAGTACGACATAATCGCCTTGGTTGAGTCGAGCCATTGAGTCTCTGAAATCACATGCTTGTGTGGTGCATCCTGGTGTTGAATCCTTGGGATAGAAGTACAGAATTACTGATTTTCCTTCGCTCATGTAATCCTGCAAGGAGTGTGTTTTACCGGTTGAATCCTCACAGGAAAAATCCGGTGCAGACTGGCCTACTTCTAAATTAATGATATCGTTCATGACCTCACGTGTTCAACATTACACATGAATTGTTGCATTCAAGCACATTTGCTTAGAACAATTCAATTTGTGGTTAACAATAACTACTGACAAGTCCGCAGTGCCTCATTTAAAGCGTATTATTCATATTGCATTGATATTTATGCATAATGACTTAAGAGCACATTGATGACCGATTCTTTGAATAACTGCCGTGTCCAAGAGTAATTTATGGTAGGGCTTCGCTTATCTCGTCGGGCCCGAAAATTGCTCAAGAGAATTCAGCGAGCGCCCGGTAAATACGAATTGCAAGAAGTCGCGTCAACCATACAGTCAGAGTTAGACAAGCGTGCAATCTCCTACGACGAAGCGCTAACACTCGGAAATATCATTCAGCACCGTGCAGACCAATTCGTCGGTGATGATACAATTGTTTACGCTATATCAGACCGAGATGCATATCGTAGAACATTAGAGTTGTACCTTAGAGATGCTTTGTTGAGTAAAACCGAACAACTGCTATTGTGGGAAGAAAGGCGCCGCTTGGGTATTAGTGATAGAGATCATGAACGCCTGTTAGAGCAACTACTAGCACAGTGGAAAAAGCAAGGCAAAAAGGTCAGCATTGATAGTTTTGAGGCACCCAATGAAGGAGGTGGCGCTTCTGCTTAAGCGTGACAAGATTAGCGTGGCGACGTTGATGTTAGTGTTACTAATCGTGCCAATAATGGCTCCTTTCACCGCTGCCGATGCAAACACAAGTGCTAGGTCTTCGCCTGATTTTAGCGTCACCTCATTTACGCTCGACGGCGCTGGTTCAGTACAAAGTGGCACGGATATCTTTGTCGAAAATGCAACACACGTTGCAAGAATAGTGGCGTCTAATACTGGTTCGAGTGCCGGCAGTGTTGTGGTATCGCTGTATCATCAAGGCTCAGCTTCGGCAACAAGAGTGCTGGTTTCGGCTATTACTATCGGGCCAATCAATCCCGGAACCTCACATTCACCAGTGTTGATCGATTGGACTGCTTCACCCGGCAATGACCAGACATTGTATGCAGAGGTGTTTTCTTTGCAAGACCCTAATTCCGGTAACAATGAGATGCGCTTAGATTTTGATGTTCGAAGTGCTCCTCGTTACTTGGTTGGAACCGTACTGAGTGATACTATTCCAGAACCGGCTCCTGGGCAAACCGAGGCAGTTATTCCTAACGAGATGAAAACCATTAGCGCAACCGTAATCAATGAAGGAGTCGAACAAATAACAGCGAATTTAGAACTGCATTTCGTAGACCTCAGCAGCACACTAACACCTCGTACTTTTTGGTCTGGAGAAGTAATGATTGACCCTGGGTCCTTACACATTCAGCCTGATACTCACATGCTGAGTCGCACATTTGACGCAGGTTCATTCTCGGGCGTATGGGAACTTACTGCGACTGTGTTATTCAACGGCACAAATTGGAATTCTAGCGAAACTTTCAGCGTTTCAAATATTCGATTTTCAGAGTACTCATCGACCTTGTCGACACCGGCAGACCGGACTACTGAACCGGGTCTTACTACCACGCTGAATTACTGGATTACCAACACGGGTTCTCAAAGCGATTTCTTCAATATCGCAATTACTTCTACTCAAGGCTGGACAGATATGACTCTAAACGGGGGTCAAACCGCAAGCATATTCCCCGGTGATACATTGAACATTCAGATCAATGTAACAGTGCCGGCAAACGCAGACAGGACTGATACTGAAACAGTCGTAGTTACTCTACAGTCAGTAAACGACCCAGACCCGCCTCGTTACGAACTCAATGCAGTGACTATGGTCATGGCAGGCGAGATATTTGTGGCATCGATTAACATGCCCAGCACGACACAATTGGTTTTGCCCGGCCAAGAGGTCGGCTTTGCATTTACCGTCATGAATGCCGGTAATGCACAGGGTTCCTATGCACTATCAGCAGGTTTCTCATCCAGTACAAGTCGTTGGAGTGTACGCTTAGGTGGCGGTCAAGCCACAACTGGTACGCTGAGCGTAGGTGAGATATTCACATCTTCAGTTAACATAACTGTCCCGCCAGTAAAGTTACCTCTTGACCAAGGAGACCACAACAGAGAAGGCGACACGCTCAGTGTATGGGTACAAGCAATACCGCTGAACGGTGGGCTTCCTGTTACATCATCAACTCCTCTGACTGTGGCGCCAGTGATTGTTGTTGACCCCGGTCTTGTGGAAGAAACAATTGATTTGTCTGTCAGTGATGTAATTGCAGCCAAGAATGGCAATGGCCTTGACATATTGCGCCACATGGACATCGAAGTGCGTCATAATCTAAACAACCCACTAGTTACAACTGTTGATGGACTCATCGCTGCCGGCAACTTGACATTTGAGCCGACAAATACTGGAAGTGGCCTCGAAGTAGACCGATGGAACGCTAGCGTCTCGAATGAATCGTTGCTTGGAATGTCTCTCGGCAGTACAAAAGTTGGCGCCCTGGGAGTTCAAGGGCCGTTCGGCCATTATCCTCTCGCGGGCACTCTCAAGGTCCCTGTAGTAGCTTCAATACCAAACCCGCCACTTATACCAAATCTATTCACGCCCTCAGTGGAAAGAAACATCACTATTACCATACCCACAGTTCAAGGTGCAGATATCGTTGACAAAGGGCCTTTTGATGTACCTCTTGGTGAACTTACTACGCTACCTTTGTTACTTGAAAATACGGGTAATGATTTAACCTCATACCGACTTTCTGTAATAGATGACTTGCCTGATGGATGGTCTACTTCAATCAGTACAACTTCTGCCTCATCAGATCTAATAATTGACTTGGAGTCTGATGTATCTGATGCTCCGGGAGAAGGCAACTCTCACCTGCGACCGTTTGAATTGATAGTCACAACAGATCCACTTACAGACGCTTATCTTATTCAAGATGTTAACATCAAGATTGAGGACAGTTCTACTGGTTTAATGATTAACATCGTTCCGGTTTCGGTAAGAGTTGGTCCGTATGTCAACGCAACATTATCCCCAACCAGTCAAATGGTTGACATTAATACTACGCTGGCTGAAACTCCACTTACTAGAGTATATGTGACCAACACCGGTAATACGCCAACGATTTATTCGCTGTGGTTAGATGATTCACTGGGCGGCGAAGTCGATTTCACGCTTGAAAGTCCAAACCAAATTCTCATTGCGCCCGGATTTACAGATTCGGTCAAAATTCGCCTCACTGCATCTAATGACGCAGATTCTGACGGTTTTTATCAATCGACACTATGGGTTTCGACAGACACTGGAGTGAATCTTAGCGCAAACATAATCGCCAACGTTAGCGAACAAAGAGACCTTAGTATTGATGCACCATTCCAAATTGGGGTATTACCCGGTCAAGACCAAGTGGTCAACTTTACAGTCACTAATTCCGGAAACCTTGAGGAAACATTTGATGTCGAGGTTGCTGTTGACGGCGGCTGGGTTGTTGTCCCTGCCTCTCAAGTTATGACGCTGGTTATAGATGAGGACATACAAGGTAGCGTTACGGTTTCAGTGCCTGAACTTGGCGATGGAATCTCGTTAGATGATGGGTCAGTACACAACCTGACGATTCGTCTTGTTGATCCATCCACCGAATTAACCGCAGCAGTAGCAACCGTGAGAATGTTGGTTTCTCCGATGTTTATCCTCGATATTGTTGACTGGCAAGATGAAATGCTGTATCATCGATATTGGGACAGGACCTTTTCCGCTACGGTAATGAATATGGGTAATCGAGATGTTACTGCCGATTTATCCTATGTCATAAACAAACCCGGTGGTGTTGTTGAGAGTAATGAATGGAGTGTTCAAGCAGGCGCACCTTCCAGTCTTTTCTTGCCGGTCGGTCAAAATGTTTCGTTTGAATTCACTGTTAGCGGAGAAGAAATCAGTCCAGCTCTCGGACTATTTGCGCTACTATCCGTCCATTTTACACCCCAAGATGCCGGCATTGACGGCGATGGTTTCCTGAACTCAACTCTGAAAATGTCTAGATTCTTTGAACCGAGTGATATAGACCTCAAACCCGATGAAACAGATGGGCCTATGGAAGTCAATATTGTGTACTCACACATCCCAATCGGGGCTTCTAATCCTGTTGCTTATGAACTTGAATTGTGCGCTGCAGAAAGGTTGTTCGACTTCAATACTGCGGGCTTGGATGAGTCGCTTTATCCGTGGTCGTTTACCTTGGTAGTTGATAACTCAACTTCAGTGCCACTTTCATTAGACCCAAGCGATTGTGGAACGTCCAGCGCAGGTCCTGAATCAAGGATATTGCTCCCTGTAAGAGATGCTTGGGATACTAGCAACCCACTCAAGATTATTGTCGATGCACCAAATCGTCCTAACATTATCACCGAAGATGGCTGGGACTTAACTTTCAGGCTTTTCCATCCAACTGAAAACAACGGTTACACCGTATTCAACGAGTCAACCTTTACTTTCCAATTAGATGTCTTTGCTGACCCGAGTGTAACCGAGGTTTGGATTAGTTCCGGTACCATGGAAGAAGGCACGGACGCAACAGTAAGCGCAAGGATACGTAATGATGGAACCGCACAGGCGCTGTTCTTCATGGTCTCACTCGAGTGTTCAGGTTCCACAGTGAATACTGTAGTAGACCCAATCGTTCAATTGGGTCCGAATGAAGAAGTCATTGTCAGTTGGGAAATTACCTCCGACACTATTGACTGGTGGCGACAATCGATAGACGGCACCTGCGTCGTAGAAATTGATGCAGATATGTTGGCTAAAAATGTCCAAGGAAACGATCGTTACGTGTACAAGGATGAGGTATATTCTTGGTCACCTGGACAATCATCCTCATTCGTTGCTTTCATTATTTTTGGTCTTCTTTCGCTTGTACTTTCACGCTTGAATGGTCAAAATGAAAAGTTCAGGTTGTTCTCAACTTATGCTGGCGTTCTTGCCTTTGGGTTTGCATTCCATCTGTTCAATGTAATATTCTGGGGTCCAACCGTTCTGCTAATTGCGGCACTGTGGATATGGCGTATGACTTGGGCAAGCACCGATGAATTTAGATTGATTCATGAAGATTACCAACGAGCCAGAAAGGGTGTATCAACACTGTATGCAGACCATTTCCAGGCATTAGCTGATAGTAGAAGGCAATTGAGAATAATACTTGCATTGCCGGTCTTTGGTCTACTTGGAGTAGTTTTAGGAATTCCTCCACAAATCGACACGAGCCAACAGAATTTGCTATCAATAGCTGCTTATGTTGTTGTATTATCAATCGGAGTATGGTTCTTAGTTCGTCGAGCAGATACAATTTACGGAGCGTTGTATGGACGCTTAACAGACATTGAAGTCAAGGCTATACGCATCGAAAGAGATTTATCGGACCCGGCGCGATTATTAAATGACTTAGCGAATGATGGAATAAATCTTGATGCGATTTTCGATGATATACAATCTGGTGTTGATGTGACGAGTGAAGAGGAGGTGAGAGAAGATGTCTGAAAAAGATAATGAAGAGGATGTCCAATTTAACCTCGATGATATACTTGCAGAAGAAGTGATTGATGAAATCAAAATTGAAGATATTGAAGTGGAAGATGTCGATGGTCGAACCAGTGACGCAACTGAAGATACCGCCGAACCGGGGGCCTCCTTCCAAGACAGAGTTCGCGAATACATGGGAGAGCTTGAAGACGAAACCTTCGACATTCCAACTCCCGTCGCAGAAGAGTATACTGATCCTGTTGAGGAAGTTGCTGAACCGGTGCAGGAATCGGAAATTGACCAGCCCCAAGCAGTTTCAAACCAGACTATCAGCGAAGTCGAGAACAGAATAATGAATGCATCAAGAGAACTTGATGACCTCGTTCAGGGTGTTGTGCAACAAGATGGAAATTCTCTTGCCGCCACTGAGATTGACATCATGGAAGCTAAGAATTATCTCTCTTTACATAAATTAAAACAGGCCAGAAGCAGCGTTAAGAAGGCAGAAAAAGCGCTTGTTCATTTAGAGGAGGATGTGCTTTACTTACGCAGAAGCATTGCTATGCTGCACCGTTTGCTAAAAGAAAAGAAGATCGACAGAATCGAAGCAGAAAATCTTCTTCTCGGTTTGCGGAAGGCAACATCTGCAGCAGAAATTGGCGATGTTGGTCAAGCAGCGACAGAAATAGAATTCCTCGTTGACGACTTAATCGGCGGCAACACTTCGACACTCAATCCATTCTTCTTCCGACATTTCTGGCTAGGTGTAGATACTAGATGGCCTGCTGGCGGAGATACGGGTGTACTCCTTGTGAGACTGATTAACGATGGACCAATTGCGATGCCAGCAATGCGCCTGTCTCCACCGGTTCCAGAGGGCTGGCTATCTATTCCATCATCTGTAGATCTACCAATTATTGCCCCAGGCGGCAACTTGCCGCTTCGTTTTGATATCAAATCTGAAGGTCGTTATGGTGCAGATGAAATTCCTTTGTCAAGAAAATTGGCAGTCTCTACTGGATATGAAATGCGTTCAGGCGAAATCATGGTTACCATAAGAGCACAAAATCGCTCTATGGAGCCTCTTACCGATATTATTCTCTCGCCGTGGTTGCCACCAGGCTATACCACGGCTAAAGTTCCCTTTGTGGAGCGGTTATCCCCAGATGAGGTGGCAGTCATTAGGATGCCACTAACCATCGACATGGGCACAGGAGGTACATACTAGGCCCGTATCCTATTCCACCCGTAAAGCGGGAGGACGAGAAAAAAATAAATGGTGAAAAATATGAAAAGAAATGAAATGAAGAATGAAAATAGCGATAACCTTGCTGCGATGGGTATCGGTGCGATGATTGTATTCATCGCGCTTATCCTTGTAGCGGCAGTAGCATCAGCGGTGATTATACAGACCGCTGAAAAGTTACAGCAGAACGCACAAAGCACTGGTGACCAGGCTCAAGACCAAATGGCTTCCAAAGTCATGCCTCTGAGCATCGTCATCCAGACAGGTACATCTTTGAGGATGACTTTTGAATTGGCCCCAGGGTCCGAGTCTATTACCCCTGGAGATGTCGCATTCAGTGTGATATGTGCTGCTGGTACGGACGCGGGAACCCTTAACGGTGCTGACGGAGTATCTGCCAACGCCGGTGGTGCTGGTGTTGCAGTATTACTACCTGGACAGATATATGTGGTTACATTGAATGTTGGTACATGCCAAACAGGAACCCCTAACGTCAATCATTACCTAACACTTGCTGCAGGTAACGCTGGTTTCACTTACGAAGTATTAAGCTACGGTGCAGACACAACCTCAGGGACGGTGGTAGTGTGAAGACAGCAAGAGAAAACCAAGAACAAGACACATGGGGTGCAATCGGTATCGGTGCAATGATTGTGTTCATCTCGCTAATTTTGGTCGCTGCAGTTGCATCTGCGGTTATCATCCAAACTGCGGAGAAATTACAACAAAACGCTCAAAGAGCGGGTGACGATACATCTGACGAATTGTCTGGTAAACTAACCATCATGCAAGGTTTCATAGAAGGTGGAAACTATGTGCTCTATGTTAGACTTGCACCCGGTAGCGATTCAATTCCTGCGACTTCAGTATCTTTCCAACTGTTCTGTGACATTGCCCCAGCAGGTTCTGGTTATGAAGACGGCGCACTTGCAGCTGCAAATGTACAACTTCAATCACAAGCAGCCTTTGGTGCTGGTGTTGGAACAATGGATCCACAGAGTGCGTACAAGATTCAGATTAATGCTAATACATGCACACCTGCTGCAGTAGGTGCTTTGGGCAACCCAGTTGCTCAACTATACCTGCACATCGAGAGCGGTGGTTCAACCTTTGAGACATTAACAGTTAACAATCCTGCAAACGGAAACCCAGTTATCTGATGTTGCTTGCTGTTGAGGATTTAATTCTCAACGGCAAGGAGGTATACTAATGGCTTGGCCATTTAGTAATAATACAGGCAATATCAAAGATGCAGATGCAGAACTGAGCGAAGAGCGACTGAAAATACTGTCAAATGTGGCAATCGAACAGGTTCCCCTTCCCGAGGAAGGCGAGCTCAGTGAAGAAGATGCATGGACGATATCTCCAGGTCCTACAAGGGCAAAACTGAACAGCATAGGTAGCGTGCCAACGGTTACTCAAACCATGGCCCCTGCTCAACCTGCTCAAGTTAATGCTCAAGTGGATACATCTGGTTTGGAACGTCTCATAAGTAGTCGACTCGACATGGTTGAAGATGTACTTGGATTAGTTGAGAAACGAATCGAAGAAAGTATGCAAGTCAATACTGTCGAACATAAAGTCGATGCAGAAGGCAATCCA
>DAHU01000094.1:0-169 GCA_002495945.1 Euryarchaeota archaeon UBA13 | reverse complement strand
AGCAATGAGTGCTGGAGATACCATCATCACCGCCAGCGGTGAGGTAATTCCAGCTGCCGGAGTAAATCGTTTGATGGCTGAGGATGAAGCACCATTGGTTGAGTTGTATGAAGCACAGGCTTTAGCAGCAAACCCATTTTTGGTCGCTCCATCATCTGGCCCAACAACT
>DAHU01000132.1:676-9338 GCA_002495945.1 Euryarchaeota archaeon UBA13 | reverse complement strand
CCAGTCGCATCACTAAACCAAGAGCGAATTGAAATCACTGGGCAAAATGATGTTGGTTTTGAACATTTTTTTGATGATGACTTTGGCCAAACTCGTCAATCGCCATCGCATGATGAACCCTCTGTTAGCGGGCTGAAATGAATAATTTTAGGAAAATCTTTGATGGTCAAACAACAATTACTTTCATGTGTTGAATGCTCATGGGAGTGTCGTTGATGATGATGAGAAGGCTATCTTCGATTACTCTTGTTTGTTTATTGCTACTGCAAACACTGGCTATTAATTACCTGCCCGAAGCAGAAGCAGCCGCCGGCAGAGGTGGTGCCAAAGATGACTTCAGTATTACCAGCATAGAGTTGGGAAATTCCTCATTGGAGACCGAAATTTGGATTCAACCAGATGGACAAATAAAAGAGTACTTGCTTCAAGATGATGAGGTTGAAGTAACCATAACTGTATCTAAAGACGGACCAGTCACCGGTACACAAAAGCAGACGGATGCTAAACTTGAGGTTGTTCACCCAATTGGGTTTGTAATCGAGACATTTTACTGGACTACAGATTTAATTGCTGGTGGGCAAGCTGATGAATACAGTCTGTTGTGGAATCCTCAAGAAGCCCATTCCGTGCTGAACACTTCGACGAACGAATTGACTGGGGGATTAATTCTAAGGGCATCAGTGAATTTTACTGACGATGACAGAAATGACAATGATATAATGGAAAAACAGGTTCCTATAGCCGTACACAAGGACTTGATGGATGGAGAAGCGTCAGGATCTTCGCTAACATTTAGACCGGCGCGCTACCCTATCGGCGGCGGTGATGCTAACGATTACGGTTCATGGTATGAAGATTCAAGTGATTCCGCTGTTGGCTCATCTCATTGGAGGATGTCATTGCCGGGCGGCAATACTTATCCATCAAGTGCATTTGATAGACTGGTATATTCTTACAAAAACCCAACTCAAGATTGCAGTGGTAATGCTCTCGATTCTGGACTAAGCCAACTTGAACAAATTTGGGTCTGCCGACAATTATTCCAATCTCAAGAATATATCTCAACACAAGTACACATACAAGCATGGGGTACCATGGGTGCAGGAGATGCTGCCTACCTTGAATTCTGGAACAGCAACGGTAATTTTTCCGACCCATTACAATCAGTAAACTGGGATGTTGCAGCAATCAACCCAAGTCCGATACCGGGGCAGTGGAAGAATATCTCATGGGACCCACAGACTGTCTGGTCGCAAAATCCGGCTCTATTGAATCCAGATTTACTACTCGGTGGTAATTCTTGGAGTTTTGGTGTTGTACTACGATCAGATAGTTCGGGTGCGACCCAAGGGATGCATTTTGACGACTTTGTTCAGTTTGGAGTTTCCAAGGTCGATGGCTATACACTAACAGCAAATTGTGATAATCCTGTTGGCGGGTTTGAAACAGTTCCAAACGATTTGGTTTCATGGAAATGCTTGGTAACCAATAACGGTTACAAAAACGTTCAATTCCGTGCTCAAACTAATGTCACGAATGCATCTTGGATGGACCCAGTAGTCCCTCAGTTAAGACTCGACACCACCAATCCAAATGATAACGACTTCAACGTAGTCATACCACCTATCGGACCATTCGAAACCACTGAGGTGTGGGCAAATTTGTCAATTCCTCCTGGCGCTGATGTTCAAATCCAAGACTGGGAGATTTGGTTCACAGATGCCAGTTCTGCTGCCACAGGTGAGAAGGCCAGAGTTTCGACAACAGTTGCCATCAACTCTCAATACAGTGTCAGGGTGACCTCTACATCTCCACAGATTGCATTGACTATGAATCCGGGTGAATCGCAATTATTACCATTCACTGTATACAACACTGGTAATCTAGATTCGACATTCCAGTTGACTCCTACATTTAGTGAAGACCTGTGGACAGGAACCGTACAGGACGAACTAGGTAATGCCATTACATCGATATTCTTGTTAAAGGGGACCTCAGCAAATTTAAATCTGTTAGTTTCTGCAGAAGAAAGAGCGTTACCTGGCCAAATAAATGTGAATATTAGAGCCTCTAGAACCAGTGGTGATGTTGTGGGTGACACATTATTGACCAGAATTATAGACGTGCCAATTTATCGAGATTTCGATATTGAGGCCAGTTATGCATTATTCAGCAATGATAACGGGCGCTTATTTGTTGAAGGTTTTGCTAATGATGAGGGTAAATCAATACTAATGTCCCTGTTTAACAATGGTAACGATGAAGAATCTTACAACATATCAGTAACCAGCGATTTCCCACTAAAGTATCGCCAATCGGCTGCAATAATCGATACGCTTCAATCTCCACTCCTCGATGAGTGGGGAGGTTCTTGGACATTCTTCCTCAATCTTCCTATGCCAACAGGGCTTCCAGAAGGATTCTATGAAGTCGTTGTAACTGCGACAAATGTAGACGACCCCAGCATGACGGTGAGTGAGATAATTCCTGTTGAAATAAGAAAGACAGCAAGTGTCGCTGTTGAAACAGACATCTCAGACCAATCTTACATTCCTGGTGATATTGCACAGTCGATGACTTTTGAGGTAACCAATAACGGTAATATCGCTGACACTTTTGAGATGAGTCTAAACTTGCCTCAAGGTATGAATGCCCAATTCACCAACCTTGTTGACGGGCAGTTCACCCCGTTAATCGATAGCGGTTCGAGTTACAATGTCACAGTTGAATTTTCCTTTGATACTGGTGTGAGTGGTAATTTACAGATGGTTATCATTGGTCGAAGTACCTTTGATAATACGGTAATTTCCAGCGGTGGCTCAACATATTCTGTTGGCAGTTCAAATCAGTGGCTGAAAATCCTTCCATCTCAGCAAGTTATAGTTGACAATTTCGAGGATGAGGTAGTTCTTGAGGTAACAGTTCGAAATCAATATTCCTCAGCACAATCTGTTTCAATGGACATAGACTACGGTAATTCAAGTAGCTGGTATCAATCAAGGATTGACAGTAGTGATCGTCAGTTTGTTCTTGGTACCGGAGAAGACTCTTCAAGAGTAGTTACAATTAGATTTGAAGTGACTGAGGATACATTGATGTCTTTAGAAAATCCAACATTTGACTCGGAAATTATCCTTTGGGCACGTTCAGATACGGTTAGTGATGCGGCACAATCGACAATACAAGTACAACTAAGAAAGATAATTATTGAAACAAATGATGAGGCTGAATCAGGCTTTGATTTGGTTGGTGCAGCAACATGGATTGGTTTCATTATAGTAATCATAGGTGGAATAGTAGTCACCGTTAGAATTTTGAAAAGCGTTGAGGATGATGATGATGAATATGCAAACTGGGGTCAGGAAGGCTATCAAGATAGTTTAACATCAACATATCAGTCTGTAATTTCTGCGCCAACCGTGCCTTCAGGGCCACCTGCCAGTGTTCCAGCCAGTATGCCACCACAAGCCCCACAAGCTGCAAGTCCAGCAACATCGCTGCCGGATATTACACCGCCAGCACAACCCGAACCCACAGTGTCGCAACCGTCTACTTCAACCGGCCCGCCACTACCTGCAACAGGTTTGCCCGATGGTTGGACCATGGAACAGTGGAACGCCTACGGCGATATGTGGCTCTCTCAGAATCAACAAAACTGATTTTATTTGAACAATATAAATAATCGTAGGGTTCAAAACTTGATTGCCCTCGCAACACATGAGGCGACTATATGTACGGTAATGGACAAGCACCAATATTCATTCTAAAAGACGGAACTCAAAGAACCAGAGGTAGGACCGCTCAGTCAAACAACATAGCAGCGGCAAAGGCTGTTGCCGATGCAGTGAGATCAACTCTTGGCCCTAAAGGGATGGACAAGATGCTAGTAGATTCGATGGGTGATGTGGTTATCACTAACGATGGTGCAACAATTCTGAAAGAGATGGATATCGAGCACCCAGCCGCCAAGATGATTATTGAAGTCGCTAAAACTCAAGAACAACACTGTTTTGACGGAACTACAACAGCAGTTGTTCTGTCAGGCGAACTACTAAAGCGCAGTGAGGATTTGATTGAACAAAATGTTCATCCTACCGTTATCTGCGAAGGTTTTAGACTGGCTGCCGAAAAGGCAGTTGAACTACTTGACAGCCACGGCATCGAAACCAAGAACGACGATTCAGTATTAATGGAAGTAGCAAAGACAGCGCTCACTGGCAAGTCGGCTGGAGCGGTCAAATCATTCATGGCAGATATCTGCGTCAGGTCAGTGAATGCCGTTGGAATAATCGAAGGTGAGCAAAGAATTGTTGACCTTGCTGACATCAAAGTAGAAAAGCGACAAGGCGGGTCGATTAAGGATTCAAATCTAATTGACGGTATTATACTCGACAAAGAAAGAGTGCATGCAGGAATGCCAAGGTCGGTAAAAGGGGCAAAGATTGCATTGGTCAACTCTGCAATAGAAGTCAAGAAAACCGAAGTCGACGCAAAGATTCAGATTACAGACCCTAATCAACTCTCCAAATTCCTCGAAGAAGAAGAAAATTACATCAAAGGACTCGTCGAGAAAATACAGAATTCCGGAGCAAATGTTTTGATTTGTCAAAAAGGAATAGACGAACTTGCCCAACATTACATGGCAAAATCTGGTATCTTTGCAATAAGGAGAGCCAAAAAATCAGACATGGAGGCATTATCAAAAGCGACCAGTGGTAAGATTGTTACCAACCTCGACGACCTTACTGAGGATGATTTAGGTAATGCAGAAAAGGTCGAGGAAAAGAAAATTGGTGAATCGGAAATGACCTTCATTACCGGTTGCCCTGAAGCAAAGTCGGTTTCTGTACTGCTTAGAGGGGGCACTGAACACGTCGTAGATGAAATAAGAAGAGCATTTGATGACGCTGTTGGTGTTGTATCTGTAGCCTGGGAAGATGGCGCAGTATTGACTGGCGGTGGAAGTGTTTTAGCAGCACTATCAAGAGACTTGCGAACATTTGCAGAAACTGTTGGTGGCAGAGAACAAATGGCGATTGAGGCATTTGCATCTGCACTCGAAATTATTCCACGAACTCTTGCAGAGAATGCCGGTTTGGACCCAGTAACCACACTCATTGAGCTGAGGAAAGCACATGCTGACGGGCAATCGAATGCTGGAATCAACGTCTATGAAGGAGGGGTTGTCGATATGAGAACTGCAAACGTGCTCGAACCGATTCGAGTCGTTGAGCAAGCAATTCAATCAGCGACAGAAACCGCAGTTATGATTTTGAGGATCGATGATGTAATTTCGTCTAAGGGCGTCTCAATGGGTGACGAAATGGGCGAAATGGGCGATTTCCACATGTGATTTGAACATCAATATTTGTGCGATGGAAAAGTCTCTCCCTACGGGAGAGCAAGCAACCTTCAAAGACTACGGCGATTTGGCAACATTGGGTGAGCAGTATGCCAGAGGTACCTGACAGGCAACTAACAATATATTTTGGTTCCCAAACGGGCAACGCAGAGGAACTTGCTACAAAAACAGTAAAGTTGGCAAAGAAGTTTAATTTACACGCAAAAGCAGTTGACATTGGTGACATAAAACCTAACGATTTTTCGAATACAAAACGTGTTTTCATCATAACCTCAACTTGGGGTGAAGGAGAGATGCCAGACAACGCTGAATCGATTTGGGCTGCGACCTGTGAGCAAAATCCACCGCTAAATGCAGTTAGTTACTCAGTCTGTGCTATCGGAGATACTTCCTATGACGAGTTTTGTAAGGCCGGTCTAGATTGGGATGCTAAGTTCAACCAGTTAGGGGCCTCAAGAGTACACGACATACAACTGTGCGATGTTGACTATGAGCCTGAGTGGGAAAAATGGGCGAATTCAGCGTTACAAGCCATGTCTGATTTGGATGCTGGTACTGTCACCGTTGATGAATCGGAAATGGTTGCTGAAGTCGCTACTTCGCAGGCAGCTCCTGTCTCGGCATCTGTTTCTGGCGAAGCCAGTGCAGAACTTACTGCCTTGATGGAAGGTGACCGCTCACTCGCAATTTTATTCGGTTCCCAAACCGGTAACGCCGCAGGATTAGCGGAAAAAACCGCAAAACTCGCTGCTGATTATGGTCTTGTACCAACGGTTTACGACATGGATGGATTTGATGCAGGTAAACTTGCTGGACATAAGAGAACCCTAATCATCACCTCTACCTGGGGCGAGGGAGAAATGCCAGATAATGCCGAGTCTCTGTGGCAATCTGTAAGTTCTCAAGCCCCTGCATTATCGGGAGTTCACTTTAGTGTCTGCGCAATTGGTGATACTGCTTATGATGAGTTCTGTAAAGCAGGGGTTGATTGGGATGCTAAGTATCAATCTTTAGGAGCCACCCAAGTTCATACGATTCAATTATGTGATGTTGATTTTGAACCTCCGTGGGCAACATGGGTCGCTGAAGCCTTACCAAAGATTGCTTGCGTTGATTCTTCGGGAACTCTTCAGATTGAACTTCTTGACCAAATGATCGCTTATGGGACAAGCGGCGATGAGGAAGAAGTATCTGGTGACTTCGCACCCGGAGCAGTTAACAAATCAGAGTTATCAATCACCATCGAGTTATTCAGATACTGCCCAACCTCTTCAGAATCCGGTTGGGATACAATTGAGTGTTCTCTACCCGCAAACGCATCAATTCAAGACATGCTAATGGCGGTGAAGAACGGCTTTGATGGCAGTTTAAGCTTTAGAGTTGGGGACGGATCAGGCTCTCCAACCTCTGGCTTGAGAGTTAATGGCAGGTTAGTTTTAGCAGATATTACGGCTATATCTGAAGTTGTTAGCGCAGACGGCCGACTCAAGATAGAGCCTCTTTCAGGATATCCAGTAATTCGAGATTTGATGGTCGATTATTCAAAATTCGAAGAAAACCGCATGAAAGCCAAGCCTTGGATGACCTCCAGCCCAAGAGAGGGAGAGTACCTAATCAATGGTATGGCTGTAGGCGTAATGACATCAGAAGAAGCAGTAAAACTGCACAAGATTAGTGACGTAAATTCTTACCATCTAATCCACTCAATGTCAGATACTGTAGGCTATGATTCGAATTACGAAGGCCCGGGGGTACATCTTCAAAGATGGAACAGAATCATGGACCCAAGAGGTAGTGAAAAATACAAGACCGCATTAATTGCCTCACTGAATCAATCCTCAGGAGTTTGGGGTGAAGCCGACTTAGCATCTATTGCAAGATATGGTGCTGAAGGCAAAACTGCCTCAAAAGGACTTAATGAAATCCGAGCCTATATTCTAAACCAAACCAATTATCGTGGCCCCCATGGCCGTTTGGTCAAGTGGTATGGTCGCAGTGTAAAATGGACTGGCAAGTTGAATGAAACCACACTTTACCGGCAAGTTCTCGGACCAGTCGGCCTAATCAGTAATATCTTTGATGGAGTATCAGCAAGGATGGTTTTAGGATTCACACGAACAGGAGGCCCTCCAATAAGGAGTCTCCAAGCACTCATACTTCCTCCTGCTGGAATCGGTAAAATACCCAATATGTTCAACTCTAAGGTCAAGAATCACCATCAAGTAGTTGGCCTGTTCAACGAAATTGACCAGAGGTTTTGAGTGG
Source organism: Euryarchaeota archaeon UBA13 (assembly GCA_002495945.1). Lineage (GTDB taxonomy): Archaea > Thermoplasmatota > Poseidoniia > Poseidoniales > Poseidoniaceae > MGIIa-L1. The sequence continues at coordinate 1,711 of DAHU01000132.1, read as the reverse complement.
TTGAAATGCCAAAGGTTGCATATTATCCCGGAAATGTAGCAAGAGCGGCATCAATGGAAGTAGAAGACTGTATACAGCCGTTGTGCAAAACCTTAGGTATCGAACTAATCGAATTGCCTGAGGCAACCAGTGATGGCGGTAACATCATCAAACAAGCATCAAGTAAGTTACAACATGCTTTAGTTGCCAGGAACTTAGCCCTAGCAGAAGAAAAAGGCCTTGATATTATGACGACCTGTGCGACAAGCCATGGAATCATGAGAGACACCATCGAGGATTTGAAAAATGACCCAGTGTATGCAGCACAACTGAACAACCTAATCGCTCGTTCGACTGGCGTCGAATATCGTGGTGACGCAGAGTCATGGCATCTGCTGCATTATCTTGTTGAAGAGATTGGTCTTGACAAAGTTACAGATGCGGTTGTTAACCCTATCCAGCTGAATGTCGCGCCATACTATGGGCCAAATATGCAGCGAGAGGGATTCTGTGGCAATGATGATCCATTCATGCCAACATACCTTGAGCAACTCATCATTGCACTAGGAGGGACGCCAGTTTCCTATGATTTGAAGTGTCAAAGTGTTGGAGCACCCTCGCTACTTACTCTAGAAAAGCCTGTTATGTCCTTGATTTCCTCAGTAATTACAGACGCAAAGTCAAATGGAGCAGACCTAATTGTTAGTGCTTGCACTGTATCACATGCTAATTTAGATTCTTACCAAACCAAGGCAGGAAGAAAAACCGGTAAGAATACCAGCATCCCAGTTATTCACCTCGCTGAACTGATTGCTTTCGCATTCGGACATTTCCCTGATAGACTTGCTCAATTAAGGACTCGAGCAATACTAATCGGTGGTTAAGTTAGAATATTTTCTTCAACTTGTCCAAACTATCAACATCAAGATGTCGCGATATATCATCAATATCGGCCCTGAATAATCCAACAATAGAATCATATTTTTCTATCATTTCGTAACATTTGCTATAGTCAATTCCGGTCATTATGCTCAAAAGTTCTACTTGATTATTGAG
>DAHU01000132.1:0-264 GCA_002495945.1 Euryarchaeota archaeon UBA13 | reverse complement strand
TTTTCGATTGTTTGCTCATCAATTTTACTATATTTCGTATAATCTCTTATTGCGTTAGAAATTTGACCTTCTTGTTTAGCAATAATATACACTAAATGAGCGGATTCCATAGAATCTTTTGTGGTAATTATTGGTATTCCAAGTTCGATACTGACATGGGCTAACGCACCAAGAACGGCATTTGGATGCACGGAATTACCAATTTCTCCGAGTTCAATTAACAGCAGGGGTTTTACCTTCGAATTTTTCATTCGTTGACATTGT
>DAHU01000051.1 GCA_002495945.1 Euryarchaeota archaeon UBA13 | reverse complement strand
CTACGTTGTACAGGTTGTGGCTCATCTGAACCAGTTCCCGCAGATGTCGAATTAACTAGAAAAGGACCAGTAAAGGATTGTGCTGATTGTGGTGCGCCGATGGTGCTGAAGCGAGCAAAATGACTATTCCTCGGCGGCGATTTTTTCTAACGCAGCAACTTTCTTTTCTAACTCCTCAGGAGTCATGCCGGTTGGGTCTATTCCCACATCTTTAGCCCTTGCAGCGAGTGCTTGTGATGGGGTTCTACCTCCGGCGTCTAAATCTTGGATAGTCTGTTCTAACTTCATCGCTGTTTTTGATTCATCGAGCCCTTTTTGGAATTCTCCTTTAGATCTGCCAAGTGCGTTTGCCATCTTGGGCAATCTTTCAGCGCCAAATAAGACAAAGAATATTACCAACAAAACAATGATTTCGAGTGGTCCAAGTCCGCCAAACATAACCCTTCCTCAACCTTCGCTAATTGTGGTCGCTGTTGAACTCTTCGGTCAATAGGTTGTTGAAATCACTAGTTTACCCACCGGATACTGGCGGTAATAATGCTAACTCATCGCCTGCTGTAACATATGCATCAAAATCACAGATAGTGCCATTTATTGCTATCTTCAAGCCATTTTCAAGCCACTCACTAAGGGACAGTTTAGTGATTATTTCTCGGCATGTAGGGCTTCCTTGGATGGCCAAATTTGTCGTTTTACCTAAGATATCTGCCAGTGGTCCAAAACACAAAACAGTGATACTCCCGCTTGTGAAGTCAGCGCCCATGGATGTGCTTTGAAGCGGTAGTTTATCAACGCAGTTCTTCTGTAGGATAACTATGCGAGCAGTGATGCAGGCCAATGAATTATGGAAGTTGTACGCTTCTGGTGAATCAACAGTTCAAGCTGTTAAGGGGGTCAATGTGAGCATTGGTGCCGGCGAAATGATTGCTATCATGGGTCCGTCTGGTTGCGGAAAAACCACCCTGTTGAATGTTTTATCGGGTATTGATGAACCAACCTCAGGAGAGGTAGACATAAACGGGAAATCCCTCTTTTCAGTCAGTGATGATGAACGCTCTCGAATGCGTGCTGAATATCTTGGTTTCATTTTCCAAGATTTCAATCTGTTACCTGTATTGTCCGCAGTTGAAAATGTCGAGTTACCGTTGTTATTACTTGGTAAATCAGCCAATGAAGCCAGAACAACTGCCCTTGATGCTCTAAGTGCAGTTGGCTTGAGTGACCGGAGTGACCACCGTCCGAGTGAATTGTCCGGTGGACAGCAACAGAGGGTAGCAATCGCCCGAGCCATAGTGCACAACCCCGCAGTAGTATTGTGCGATGAGCCAACTGGGAATTTAGATTCTAAGACCTCTAGTAATGTAATGTCTTTACTCAAAAGTATCAACCAAAAAATGGGTACGACATTCCTGCTGGTAACTCACGATAGTAGTATTGCTAAGCAGTGTAGTAGAATTCTAAACATGGATGATGGTGAAATTATTAGTGACGAACGATCCTTGGAGGAGGAGTGAAACTGCTTTTCGAAGTTGTACTACTGCTGATACTTGCGGGCATTCCTGCTGGTATTTCAACTATGCAAATAGGTCGCAGCAGGCAACTTTCATCTGGAGTTATTGCGTTATTATTACTGGCTCCAGTAATCGATTCAATTTTGGCATACTGGGTTTTTGCTTGGTTTGGGGTCAGTGGAGTTACTCTGTTAGTTGGTGCTTTATCCGTGGGCATCATTAGCCATGTTTTAGCTCAGCCGCTGCTTGTTCCTCAACGTCTTGTGGTGTGGCGCCTTGCTAAAGAAAACATCTTTCGCAGAAAGCGACAAGCTGCACTGTTAATGGCGGGCTTAGTGATTGCTTCGGCAATAATTAGTTCCTCATTAGTAGTCGGTGACTCACTTGATGCAACCATTATTCAAGAGGTGGAAGGCTCTTGGGGTGAAACTGATATTACCCTGTCTGGTTTTGATATGAGCACTGGTCAACGTGTGGTAATCGATGAATCCGTTGCCAGCAATGTTTGGGAAGCCATTAGTGTCAACACTGGTTTATCCACCGTGATAGAAGGTCAGCAACAGGGTGTAATCACGAGTGTTAGCGTCAGTTCACAATCAGGGAAATCCCTGCCAACAGTTACTTGGGCGGCGATGAATGCAACAATTGACAGTGAACAAATCTGGCCAAAAATAGGTGGTAGCAGTGGCTTGAGGTTTATTGACATCGCAGAGGCAAATCTGGTATCATCAACACCTATGATTGTTGTCAATAACGTACTCGCAGAGGAGTTAGAACTCTCTCGTGGGGATGAAATTGAAGTTGGTTATTACGTCACAGAAGAGAATTCAAGGCAGCGGATAGAGGAAACTTTTGTCATCCACAAAGTGGTCAAAAATTCCGGTATGGCTAACTTAGCCGGAACCAAATCACCCGCCTTATTTAGCGATTTAATCACTGCTCAAGGCCTACAAAATATGGATAATCAAATTAATACTGTCTATTATGCAATCGAGGATAGTCATGATGATGAAAGTCAAATAGAACCTGTAATCAACAGACTGGGTTTATTGCTTAACGATACTCTAACAGCACAAGATGTTGGCCTTACGTTAGATTATCAAAGCGAATCTGCTTCGATGACTATCTCATCTGACCAAGGCCTTGGGCGCATTGATGGCGCTGATGTAATTGCCTTGCGAGAAAATATTTCCAGTCTAACGCCCGGCTCAAACATGCTTGAAGTGTTACAAGTGCCACTAGTTGAGGTTGAGTATCAAAATGAACAACTGCTGACATTATCCTCAAGTGAAATAACAGATTTACGCGCCGGCAATAGATCTCTTTGGCACTTTTCCGATGGTGGTTTTGGCCATCAGGTAAATGCCGACGGTGATGCTTGGGTTTGGCAAACCAAAGATAATGAAAGAATCAACGACTTTGCAATGTCCACAAATGGTGATTATGCTGCAGTAGCATATTCTGGTGGCCTCGTCATCGGTAGTGAGGTAGAACTCGATGAGGAAGTTTGGGCACAGCATAAATCAACTGGAGATTTTGAGGCTGTAGCATATGCAGACAATTCATGGTGGGCCGTAGAACAACTCGCAAATAATCTGAGCATCTATCGGTTTGATGATGGCCTGCAGTCTTATGAAATGGCTCAGTTAACCATGCAATTGCCATCCACAGTTTTGTCAATCGAATTACAAGTACAAGACAAACTGTATCTTGCAATCGAAGGTTTGCTTAGCATTGAACGCTATGTTTTTGCTGATTTATCTGTTAATTCTGCTTTTACCATTTGGGAGAGTGGTGAATATTGGCCTGTCATCGATTCAACAACCGCTGTGGCAAACGAACAATGCAACGGCAATGCAATTCTTGAATCTGAGAGCTTAGGGAATTGGTGTAGTTACGACCAAGGGTTATTGCGCTACAGCGCTGATGCGATTGAGACCATTCGCCTGCCGATATTATCATCTGTTGGTGGATTTGGTGAACTGCCACAATTATTCCTTGCGTTTGGCGGTGATGATTCGCCAATCTCAGTAAATGGGTCTGAAGTAGCAGTGGCCAATCGACTTAATCTCCTAAATATGCAACCAGGTTTAAGCAATCTATGGGTCAAAGGATTGATTCCTTACGCCTTTGGTAACGACAGTGCGCTGAGACTGACTCATGATGGTGAATATAGTGAACTCGAAGGCTTGGAATCGCTTGCTGAATTGGATGAGGTTGTACTCGGTTTTGTCTCTCTTGACTATGGTGAAACACTGTCTGCAGCAGGAGAAGATGAACGCTCTATACTGATTCTGGCAGGCGGCCAACTTAATTCAACTAACCAATCGAATGTTGATGCTGTGATTACTGAGTTGACAAATTGGTTTGACCAGCGTTCAGATAGTGAAGACATTAATCTACAATTTACGGCCGTAAAGGTGGAGGCTGCAAAGGCGGCAGCACAATCATCAGGGGTTATTTCTGGTATGTTCTTGGTGTTTGGAACATTCACCATTGCGGCCGGCGTGTTGTTAGTTTTGACAATTGTTCTGATGCTAGCAGAATCACGCCGTAGCGAGCTTGGGGTCATGCGTGCTATTGGAGTGACAAGGTCGGATGCTCGTGCTTTAGCAATCATGGAAGGTATTATCATCGCTAATTTCGCTGGCATAATTGGAGCAGTAATCGGGCTACTGTTAGCGATGGGTATCAGTGCAGGATTCAGTAATATCTTCGCCAGTGCTGGTTCAGACCTATTCACCTTTTCTTGGGAATTCACTTCCCTTTTTGCCGGCTGGGCATGGGGCTTCTTGCTAGCAATGTTGACCTTATGGATGACGTCATTATGGACCTCAAGGCTCAATATTGTAACCGCACTGAGAAGCGGTATCGTCCGTTCCGCAACCGGCCTTCCATGGCCGTTACTGTTGGTGCAAATTTGCACTCTTGCCGGGGCGGTTTTATCGATGCTAATACTAATCTTACTGGGTCTTGATTCCCCATTCGCCTATCTTTTGTGGACCATGGGCGGAGTCTTTGCCATCACCACTTTAACTCCGATTTTCACTTGGGAAGTGCCGCTGTGGCTGAAGGAAAAGGGTCCAAGGTGGAGCAAAATGGCCCGCCATGCCAGTCGCAATACTTTCGCTTGGCTTGGAAGTTTGTTGTTGATATGGACTGTTTTAGTAGCGGGAGTTGATCCTATTCGCGGTAAAATGATGCCGGATGAACTGTCTTTCATCCTACTTGGATTGGTTGAAGTTATTGCTGGAGTTATGGTTTTAACAAGCCTTGCACCAATGATTGTCTCTCGATTAGGACGCTCAAGATTGTTAACGAAACGGTTCGGACCCACTGTGCCAGTAGCCTTGGCACATCCATTGGCCAGTCCGGTCAGAACAGCAGTTGTCATGGCGATGTTCTCCATAACGGTGTTCTCAGTTGTAGTGTTGAGTGGTTACACCGAACAGTTCGATAATTACTCAAGTTCTTTTGTCGAAGAGACGGAAGGCGAGTTTGAATTATTATTGACATCATCACGCTCAAGGCCAATCGAGTTGAGTAATGACCCAGAGGATTGGGGGCTCAATTCCTCGCTTGTAGAAGATATTGACGCAACGGGCTTAGTATATCGAAGCGAGGCGTTCTTGGAAGATGTTAATCAAGATAGAATGCCCTATATTTTACGAGGTTATGATTCAGGGTTTGCTAATCATGGTGGGCTCCCATTATATGATTGGGACCCGCTACTCGGTGACAACGAAATTGATGTGTGGAATGCCGTTAGAAATCGGCAGGATTTGGTCCTATTAGATGCCTCTTTTGGTCTTGAATTAAGTACCGATGGTAGCGGTCTATCTACGCTTAGTTTTTCAATTGGAAATTCGATTTCTCTAATTGATTTATCCAACCCCGGTAATCAGCGAATTGTCAAGGTCGCCGGCTTCTTAGAACAGTCATCATACCTGTTTTCTCCAGGGGTGTGGCTTAGTGATGAAATTGTTGTTGACCAGTTCGATGGAAGGCTTACAAGAATGTATGTCAGTTTGAGCGATTCTGCAAGCGCTTCGAGCGACTTTGATGATTCTGACATTAGCACTTTTCAAGCAACAGGGAAACCGATTGATGTTAGATTAGCAACGGCCCAATTTGCAGAGCAGTTGGAAGATGAATTTAACTCTCAAGGAGTGAGTGTTTCCATAATCTCAGATGATGTAATGTTAATTCAATCACTGGTTATTGCCATCTTGGGTATTTTTGAGGCATATTTGGCTTTAGGATTGATTGTTGGGATTGGCGGCATTGGGGTGGTAACAGTTAGGTCTGTGTCAGAACGACGCAAAACAATTGGGATATTACGAGCCTTAGGTTACCGCAAAATGATGGTTATGCTATCATTCCTGGTCGAGGTATCTTGGGTTGCAGTATTAGGTATCATCAACGGAGTCGTTATTGCAGTAGGTTTCCACAGGGCTCTTTACGTCGCATTTTGGGAAGATCAAGGAGTGTCGTTTACCCTTCCTTGGTCGACGATTATCACAGTTATACTGGGTGGTTGGATACTGGTGATTGCAGCCACCAGTATTCCAATCAGCAGGGCTTCCAAGGTGCCGCCGTCAGCAGCTCTCAGAGAGATTTGAGAGGAGTAAGTGCCACTTAGGCTGGCACAGTGTTATATTTTACCTTAAAAGTGGATTTTTCGCCTAAAATTAGCGTCAATGAGTACAATTTATGATGTATCAGTATTGATTATCAACTCTTTGACTATGATACAAAAACTATACTCCAATCACATTACAAAACGGGGTACATAGTTGCATTTATTACTTCAATCGCTACACTGTGACCCTATCATTTCCTTCCCATAGTATAAATACGACCTTTGGCGTGGGTGAGGTTACCGAACCGTCGGAGGTATACTTATGAGAAAAATGACCCCAATGATTCTCGTCATCTTGATGTTGGCTAGTGTTCTATCCACCATCGATGTGTACGAGTTACAAGAGCAAAATGAATTTGAAGAAACCAGCGCAAGGTCTGGAGCAGATCCAGAAGTTGTGTATGTTACTTCACCTAGAGAGACACTGTATTTGGAAGGTAGCCCAACCAATGAACTACTGGCAGGCGAACCTGTCAACTTCAAGGCATACTTGAGAAACAGCGGAGATGCTGACCTAACTAACATGCAGTACACAGTGACTGTATACAATTCTCTTAACGGAGAGCGAGGCGATGTTGCCACTGACTCATCTGGTGCCAATCTAGCATGGACCAATGACAAGGCTGTTTGTGCAAATTCATGCCAAGCATCTGTGGTTCTACCCGGAGAATACATTGATGGGGGCGAATCTACTCTAAAGACCACTAATGGTGTTGTGATTGAGTGGTTGCCGCAGGCTGGAGATTATGTTGTCGAAGTAAAAGTTTCTTCACAAGTCTTAGGCGACCCAGGTAACGACGAGATTTCATACGCAGTTTCTGTCAAGGATTACCATGATATTCAAGTTGATATTACATGGTTGGACTCCAACGGTAACGAAGTTAACGGTGCCGTAGATGGTACAGACGACGTAGACTTCAAGGTAACAGTGGATCTAGTTTCCTCAATTCCTGACATGAATATCAGAACCACTAACATTTCAATAAGCGTAACAGACAACAGCCCAAACGGCGATGCATATGTAGATGGTTCCACTAACTTAATCGAAACTATTGGTGTTCAAAAGACCGTCACAACCTCTGACGACGGTGAAGGTAACACCCTTACTGATTCTCGATTGATAATTGGACATGATGAAGATATCAATACCTTGGACCCGTTCTCCGGAGAGCAGACCTACACACTAACTCCTCCGGCCGATGGTGATTACTCAGTTTCAGTCTCTATTGAGTCATATTATGTCTTTGACAACAATGATGGCTGCCCTACAACAGATTCCTTTTGTGAGCGTGTAATCGACGGTCAAGACGCAGAAGATGAGTTCAGCGGTAATAACTTCGCCAGCATTTTTGGTTCGGCAACCACAGTTCACGATATAATGCTGACTGACTTTTACCTGTCTCCTGTTGTTGATACCTCGCAAGAAGGAGAAGAAGATGATGATATGGATGCTGCCAGTGACAGGTACGGTTTCGTTGGCGGCGATGTAGTTGATACCCTTTCTACAGGGGATTACACCCTAGTAGCTGAGGTAACTCACGCTTCTTCGTCCTCATCACCAATTTATGAATGGAATGTAACCTTTACTATTACCGACGATTCTGGCACTGTTACCCACATTCACGCTAATGAGTGCCCTAGTGTAATGGACTACACACACGAATATCTCGGCGAAGCAACAGACCGAACAAGTGCTTCCACAATGGGCTATGCTTGCGCTTCAGTAACCATGGAACAGGGCGATTACATAATTGAAGCCATGGCCAACATGCTTGGCGAATACCAAGAAGACAACATGGCAGTAGATGACAAGATTGATGATATGATATCAGTCAACAATGACTACTCTTATGATGTAACCTTTGACAACTTCGAGCCTCAGATCTTGACCTTTTCCGTCAATGGAGAATCTCCACTTGTCGGGGACAGTCTTACCTTTACTGCAACTGCCTTCGACGTCGAAGGTGATGAATTGGTATTTACTTGGTCTGATGGACTAGGTAATGCTTTGCCATGTGACGACGCAGGTTTGGCTTTCCAAGGCACATGTACCATGCAATTTGATGTAACAATGGTGCCAAGTGTAACAATAAGGGTAACTGTAACTGATTCGTTCAATACTGTGGATGATACAATGACCTTGGATGTTCTTGTCCAGGAGTCTTTCACCGCTAGTGGATTAGCAGACGGCTTTGCTGCGGTGTACACAATCACAGCAAAAACCTCCGGATTAACAGTTGATTTCGCTGATGGTTCGCTCGATGCAGTTACCAACCCAGCCTGTGCAAACGTACCGACTCCAGTTGGTTCAGTAGTAGTGAATCCATCTACAACTTATGATTCG
>DAHU01000086.1 GCA_002495945.1 Euryarchaeota archaeon UBA13 | reverse complement strand
TGTTTGGAATTGACAAGTTTCTATCAGATAATGCGATACTTATCGTAGATAGTTACCCAGCAGAAATACCAATATGGGGCATCGGTGCATTGACTTGGTCATACTACCTTCTACAACGACTTGGAAAGTCCTCAAAAGCGCTACAGTTACCAAAACTACTCATGTTCCAAACTTCAATTGCTGTTGGAATTACTACTACTTTTGGACTAATGGTTAATGATGAAACAATGACTACAGTTTCGAATGTATGGATTTGGGGCACAGTCATTGCGGTTGGTTTGTTATTCGCATCAAGTATGATCGCTTCAGCGTGGACCTCAACCAAGAAATTAGTTGGATTAAAAAGCGATTAATTAGTTATCAATCGATTCAGGGTTTTTCGCCAAGTCCTTGGCAATGTTTTTCTGGTGCGACTCGACTGTTCCGCCGCCAATTTCCAGTAGTTTCGAATCTCTCCACAACCGTTCAACGTGGTATTCACCGACATAACCGTAGCCACCCAAAACTTGTATCGCCGAGTCAGCAATTTCCTTAGCGGCTGTTGCAGCAAACAATTTGACTCCATCGGAATCTAACCTGTGACCTGCTTTTCCAAGCGTCATGTTAGCCGCAGTATCATAGATGTAAGAACGCATTGCTCGGTACTTGGCCCAAGAGTTACCAATATGTTGCTGGATTTGTCCGAAGTCTCGAATCTGGTGACCGAATGCGGTTCTGTCTGTAGCATATTGATTCATTTCTGCTAAACATCTTCGCGCAATGCCAAGAGACATTGCTCCAAGCGTCAATCTCTCGACTTCGAGATTACACATCATGTGAATTAGCGATTCACCAGGTGCACCTACTAAATTTTCAGCAGGCAAAATACAGTCATCAAATACTAATTCCGCAGTATTAGATGCTCGCATTCCGGTTTTGTCGTAGATTTTCTGCCCGACTGAATAACCCGGCATCCCAGCTTCTACTAGGAAGGTAGACAATTGTACTCTGCCTTTCTCATCGGTTCCTGTTCGAGCATAAACCCATACCACATCTGCTGGCGTTCCGGTTTCATCCAAACAGCCATTGGTAATCCACATCTTGCGTCCGTTTAATTTCCAAGTTCCATCTGCTTGCTGTTCAGCATTAGTTGACAGACCTAGAACATCTGTTCCAGCATCAGGCTCTGACATTGCCATTGCGCCAATCCATTCGCCCGAGCATACTTTCGGCAAAATTCTGGCCTTCTGTTCTTCGTTGCCGTTGTATGCTAAATTATTAACAAACAGCATTGCGTGTGCAAGGTAAGCAAGGGCAAAACCCGGGTCTGAGGCAGATAACTCTTCGTGAACAATCGCACAAGCAGTGGCGTCTAGACCTGCTCCACCGTATTCCTCAGGCGCACTGATTCCCAATAAACCAAGTTCGCCCATCGATTTTAGTAACTCTAAATTGAATAATTCTTTTTTGTCATGTTCGAATGCCTGGGGTTCAACATATTCCTCTACCCAGTCTCTAATCATCGAGCGGAGCATTGCATGTTCTTCAGTAGGGTTTGCTATGTCCATTACTACCACTTATTGACCCGAAAAGGTCTCCCTTTTTGACAATTTGTAGAATTATCTGCCAAACAACCTGCGCTTCTTCTTAATTTTCCCACGTCTGTTATTTGAATCTCGGGCTGAGCGATTTTGTTCATCCTCCATACCTAAAGCGGGTCTATTTCTAGTGGCTTTTGGAGCACCCATCCTACGCAAATTGGGTGGCGGACCCCTAATATTTCGCTTGACTCTTCTAATTCTCAGTGATTGAGAATCGTTTTGTTTCCTCGATAATTTACGCGCACGTTGCCCTACATGTCTTAAATGGCCATTGGATATTTTTGGTTCAGCGACCTCATTGTTTTGAGTGATACCTGCTTGTTCTAGTACTTGTTTGGCTAGTGATTTCGCAGAACGATTAGTTATCACTTCATCGACTATTCGTGAAGCGAGATTAGCAAAAGATTCGTCATCATCGACGATCGGTTTAGCTTTCACCTCCAATGTCAATTGTTCCTTAATTGGTTGACCGTCTGAAACTTCTTTCAGCACAATATCAGCAAAATTATCACTTAATGTCTCTTGCTCACGCTCCATAAAGTGCACCCCATCGGTGCAAAATTAATTCATTATGGTATAAACATAACCTATGGTAATTGCCGTAAAGTAGGGTTTGTTAACCCCGCAAATTTGACCGATTCTCAAATTGGTGTCCAAATTCCCATTGCTCTTGCAACACACCATCCAGAGCGTCCTTCATAGATTCCCAAAGCGCCACCAAAAAACAACCCTATTACTGAAGAGATAGTTAGCCAATTTGTTGTCAGGATGCCTAACAATAGCAGAGTGGCTAAAACAAGGCCGAAAGCAAGTGAAAAGGTTCCGCCTAATAGTCTAACAAACTTACCTCTAGCGTCTATGTTGCATTCTCTTGCCATGGTGGATGATTCCGCTGTGGTGATATAAACAGTTGTTTTGAGGATGTGCGACAATAAATCAAATACTATGAATCGGTGGTTGGGTTGTGTCATTTAGAGCTTGCATGTTCTGCCACAGCATTAGAGTATATCCCTATCTTGGCTTTATGACTGGTCAACAATACCAATGCCAAGACTGTGAAGAAATATCACCACTAGTACTAGAGTTCGATACAGAAGAAGACTTTACTCATTTCCTTAGCCAGTTAGAGGAGGAGTAGTGTTATGGATGTACTATCACATTGGCTTTGGGGAATGGCAGTAACTCACGGCAAGATAAAAGGTCGATTTTCTGGCGCAATGGGCGTAATTCCCGACTTGATGGCTTTTTTGCCAGTGACAATTATTTCCTTATTTACCGGCCACCGTAATCCACGCGTTGACGATACAACAACAACAGAAGATTTTCATCCGCTCTCATGGGAAATATACCAATGGAGCCACAGCGCAGTTACTGTAACAATTGGATTCCTTGTCACGTGGTATTATCTCAATCGTTACGGTACACCGAAAATCATTAGTCGATTCTACATTGCTAGCATGAGCGCAAAAAAGCAAGCATTTCTCATCTGGTTGCCATGGTTACTCAATATCATTACCGATATCCCATCACACACCGCACAATTTTTTCCAACGCCTGTATTTCACCCTATTTCCGATTGGCGATATGATGGAACGAGATGGTCAGACCCGACTGTATGGTTCACCAACCTTGCTATTTTAGCCGTGGTCTGGCTTATTATGATACAACTAAATCGTAGGAATAAAGCAAGTTCTCAAATATTAGCAGATTAATCTTGCAACATGTCAATTCATGATGATGTGTTTGCAAGGATAAAATCTCTACTCCAAGACGAGGACGACTGGGTATCTGCAATGTCTACTGTAGTATGTGAATTACACAATTCATTCGAACACTTTCACTGGACTGGTTTTTATCGAACCGTGGAACCTAATCTCCTCAAAATTGGTCCGTATCAAGGTGGGCACGGTTGCTTGGTTATTCCTTTCGATAAAGGAATCTGTGGAGCCGCCGCCAAAACCGGGGAAACACAAGATGTTCCGGATGTACACGCAAGACCCGAACACATCGCTTGTAGTTCCTCTACGCTGAGTGAGGTAGTGGTACCAGTAAAAAGCACCACCGGTGACGTTGTTGCAGTTTTGGATTTGGATTCAGACTATCCGGCTGCTTTTTCGCCGTCAGACATTGAATTTACAGAGCATCTGTGTCAATATCTCGGCAACAAATATTTCTGAATGCTTGGGTGAAGCATGATGTCAGTCATTACGCCAGATTCAAACAATAAATCACAGTACACCCTACCGATTTGGTATCATCCAATATACACAAATGGTATCCATCCTAAAGCAAGATTTCCAAGAGATAGGTATACGAAACTGCTTGATCGATTAACAACAACTGAACTTGGAACAAAATTTGACATCATGGAGCCAAAGGAAGCGTCTCGGAGTGAACTGACCATGGCTCATGACCCATATTATGTTGACAATTTTCTTAATCAGACTCTGACCGAAAAGGAGGTTAAACGAATTGGTCTAACCCCATGGACTCCTGAAATAATCCCGCGAACATTACTGCTCGTTGGAGGAGCAATATCAGCGCTTGAGCGGGTAGTCAATCATGGTGGAATTGCAGGAAATATGGCGGGTGGCACTCACCACGCTCACTTTGACTTTGGCTCGGGTTATTGCATCTTTAACGACTTAGCCGTATGCTCGATGATTGCCATTAAGAAGTACGGAATCTCTAAGATAGCCATCCTTGATTTCGACGTTCACCAAGGCGATGGTACTGCGACAATACTGCAAAATGTTCCGGAGGTTTTGACCATATCCATTCACTGCAAACAAAATTTTCCATTCCGTAAATCGATTAGTGATTATGACCTTGAATTACCACCTAAAGCAGAAGATGCAGCGTACCTCAAAATGGTGCGGAAAGCCTTGGAACTAACAACGGAATTTGAGCCTGAATTAATCCTGTTCCAAGCTGGCGTTGACGGCCTGACTACCGATTCTTTGGGTAAGTTGAATGTCTCTAGAGAAGGAATGAAATTAAGAAACGATTTGGTGTTTGATTATGTCATTAGAGACTCAATCCCTACAGTCGTCTTCATGGGAGGTGGCTATTCAGAGCCGATTGGTCATACCATAGATGCCTTTTGCGATCTATTTGTCAGTGCTTCACAAGCAAATGAGACAATTCTAGCCAATGCGGATTAAACCACACATTCAATATACAAACGGAGTTGCATTAGATATGGCTAAACTGGAGTCACTCACTTGGAGTAGCCGTTTTATCGATGAAACACCCGGTGATAAGGAGGTAGGAGGTAAGCCTCGTCAGGTTCCTGGCGCATGTTGGTCGAAGGTACAGCCAACTGAACCAGTCAATCCAAAACTTAGGCTTTGGTCAGCAGAAATGGCAGAAATATTGAATTTAACCAAAACCGATGGTGGAGTACTTGGCGGCGGCAAGGTCGTTAAAGGCATGCAACCATATGCCCAACGATACGGTGGGCACCAATTTGGCAATTGGGCGCATCAATTAGGTGACGGCAGAGCAATAACTCTTGGCGAGGTAAAGACACCGACTGAAACTCTAGAATTACAACTAAAGGGAGCAGGTAGAACTCCCTACTCACGTTTTGCTGACGGAAGAGCAGTGCTTCGCTCGTCGATAAGAGAATTTCTCTGTAGTGAAGCGATGTTTCATCTAAATGTTCCAACCACCAGGGCTCTTTCTTTGGTCACTACAGGAGACACTGTGGTAAGAGACGTGATGTATGATGGCAATCCAGCCCCAGAAATTGGCGCTGTAGTTTGTCGTGTTGCTCCCAGTTTCATACGATTTGGTAGTTTTCAAATACACACTGCTGACGGTAATCATGATATTCTACGCACTTTATTGCAACATACTATCAAACACCATTTTCCGCAACACTCTGTCAACGATGATGAGGGCATTTTGCACTGGCTGAAGCATGTCGCTGAGACCACTGCAGAAATGATTTCTCACTGGATGCGTGTTGGCTTTGTCCACGGCGTTATGAACACTGATAACATGTCAATCCATGGCTTAACAATAGATTACGGTCCTTACGGCTGGCTTGAGGATTATGACCCAAATTGGACCCCTAATACAACAGATGCATCAACCAAACGCTACAGATATGGACAGCAGGCTCAAATCGGTGCTTGGAATATTGCCCGCCTTGCCGAGGCAATAGCCCCGCTTATCAATGATGTTGAAAGCCTGTATTCTGTTTTAGAACATTATGAAAACAAGTACATTGAATTCCAAAATACCAACTGGGGAGAAAAACTCGGGATTAAAAATTTCCAAGAGTCAGATGAAGCTTTAGTGATTGAATTGAATGAATTACTACAACAGGTTGAAACTGATATGACTATATTTTTCAGAGTGCTTTGCCATGTTGACAAACCGGATGCTGAGTTAATTTCCCAGGCCTTCTATGACCCTGAAACCATACCCATGACTGAATGGAACGATTGGCTAAGTAAGTGGTGGCAACGAGTAGATGGAAAACCAGACCGAAGTACTATGTTAAGGGCCAATCCAAAGTATGTACTGAGAAACTGGATGGCTCAATTAGCTATAGATGCAGCAGAACAAGAAGATTATTCAATTTGCCACGAACTTCACAATTTGCTAAAGCAGCCGTATGATGAGCAACCAGAAATGGAAGAAAAATGGTTTCAAAAACGACCTGAGTGGGCAAGGCACAGGGTTGGTTGTTCAATGTTATCATGTTCCAGTTGATTGATGTCAACAGAACAATCGCTAAACTAAGACCAATCTAAACCTGCTAATTCAGGTTATCATTGAAGAATTTTCTAGCCCTTACCAAGGAATCCTCTCTGGCAACTTGGTTACCTTGAACGTGAGCACCCCTATTTCGCAATATGCGAATTATCCAGCGCCTTTGCCAGCGTTGGTTCAAAGGAAGATGTAGGCCGGGGAATAATTTGCCTGACATGTAGCCGTTCTTGGCAATTTTCACTGTACGTCTCTTTATATGGACAGCTTTGGGGAGGTAAGTAAATTCCTTCTCACTATCAAATGAGTGATGAGCTTTCGGATAAACATGTAATCTCGCATTTGGTAATTGGGGCATAAGACCCTCAACAAAATGAAGTGGAGTCCAATCGTCTGCCTCGCCATGAAGAATCAAAATTGGAGATTCCACCCAACTTTGCACATCGGGACGAAGATGAGCAGCAGGATAAAATGGCAAATGAGCATCAAATGGAGTTCCGAGTTTCTCTATGATCGGCTGCCAGGCTGAATACAAAGCCACAGTACCTCCAAGGCTCCAACCGGCGATACCTATTTTGGCAATTGAAGGATTTTCTGCCAATTTATGACGAACCGAGAACGCGTCGACAAGCATCATTGAATGAGTAACTGAGAGTTGATCGTTGACAGTAGAATCTATCGACCTCGCAGCAAATGAATTCACCTTGCAAACTGCGAGCCCTGACTCAAGCCATTCATTGATGTGGTCTTGGTGATGTTGTCCCCATCCTAAACTCCCATGCAGTGCAATAATGCATCCAAACGGACCCTCGCCTTTGGGAAGAAAGAGCTCAGATTCAACCTCGGTTGTTGGCGAATTCTCGAGATTTGTCAGTATGTGGTAGATCTCAAATGGGGAGCGAGATTGTACCGTGAATCTCTCAACCATAATCACCGCTATGAATTACATCATATCAAATGTGGTTTTTTAGGTAACATATTTGATACGATTTATGTGGATTCCAATGCCTCACATAGGTCATACATTTTACCGGATTTAAATTGCCATTACAGGCTATTTTCTCTATTAGTTTAAACACCGTTGCCAACAAGGACAAAAAATGGCGTCAATAACATACGGCTGGAACTTAGAAACTGTACTCGAAGCTTTTGAAATCCCTGACACATTCTCATCAGTACATCCTCATGCATACGAAGAACACAGAAGAGAATTGAAGGTTGCAATCCAATTACTTTGGCCAACATTAGAGAAATATCCTGGAATCAAAGTTTGGTTAATGGGCATACAAGATTCAGAAGTGAATTTAGCAGAATCAAAAATGGTAGGTATATCTAGCATGATTGGCGGATATGTTCCCGAATTGTTTTGGTCGCTAACTCCTAACGATGCGGTGAATGACCCTTTGCCAGTTGGAGACTTTGTTTCACTTATCAAATTCTTCACAGATTGTAAAGTTCAAGGTATCGATTTACCTGCTCCGACTATACACTTTTCTGGTTGGCACACGGAAAAATTGTTGCTAGATCCAAATGATATTTGGCTAAACTAAATTTCTATAGAACAACTGATATAGTAATCGTAAATGAATACCATCTGCAAAAAACCATGGTAATTGAATAAACTAATATGAATGCGGAGACTTCTTGCCTTGTCTTTTTAGGTTACTTCTCTGAATAGTATTGTGTTTGCATTTGAGTTGTGGGTGCATATACAGGTTGACCGTATTGATTATATCCCACTACGACATATCCAACATTCTGTTGTGGTTGTTGGGAAATAATTACTGAGGAAGATGTTGGATTAGACATTACGAGACCAATTAACATCAATAGGCATCCAAGTGGTGTGCAAAATAATCCTATCACTACTGGAATTGTAAGTATTCCACCGATGACGAAGACACCCCCCACAACTAACATACTTGTATTTGCCATCGTAAATATCCATCTAGCATATGCATTTATCTCTTTCCGATTACTTAGCTTAAGGTAACTAAGATACAACCTGCAAATACCATGGTAATATGTTTTGATAGGAATTCAAAAATTTTATTTGCATCAGTTGTTGAGGTTAAACATAAAATGTATGACCAACTGTATGAGTTTTTGAATCGTGATTTTACCAAAGATATCGATGAGTTGAACGACTTACTCAATCTAAAAGGTAATGCTAGATTAGCAAACGAGGTCCCACCTAATCCATTTGTCGGAGATCCAGAATTAATGTCTCCAGGTGATTGTATAGCAATGTTTGGAATCAATCCAGCATATAGACCAAACATGAAAGGGTTCTATGAGACTGAAATTGAACTTCCCATGGATTGTTTAAAAAAATGGAAAAAAAATAATGAACAATCTCATCTAGATCCTTGGCTTAATAAAATAAAAAATTATTTTGTTAGTGATGCTTATTATGGACGATACTTTACGAGACTTGGCAATATCATTGGAAAAGAGAAGTATAGAGAAACTTGGTTGAAATCTGGAAAATATGCAGGGGCTAGGATGACCTTCCACAAACATGTATTGAAATTGGATATAATTCCATACTACTCTTCCAAGGCGAACTTCAATGAAGAGTTACTCAAATATGCTTACGAAAACCATCCTGCATTAATCCAATATCAGCATTTTATCTCAAGTTTACTGACCAAAAAAATGCCAAAATGGATATTTCTTAATGGTAAAGCGCCACTAAAAATGTTCGAATGTTTATTCGCGGAAAAACAATTTCAGCGAAAGAATACAGGTCCAACAAAACGAACTGAGATTGCTGTTGGAAAAATCACTCTTGGTGGAAGAATGATTCCAGTACTTGGAGTCAAATTTGTCAACTCAATTAATGGGCCAACCTCTGACGAGGATTGGGGATATATATGGCCCACATGGAACAAATGGTTGAGTGAAAATGAATAATTACTCACTGTAGAACGATTGATTGTAAGTGCTCGTACCGGGATACTATCTGCAAATACCATGGTATTTGGAATCGGTCACCTAATATCTACTGTTTTCTGCAAGTAATTCATAATATGAGGCTAACTATGGCCAACCATGCGCAGCCAAATAGTAGCACTATTAATTTTGATTTTGCTAGGCCAGTCATTATCCAATCTCAACAGTAATAATTACGATATTGATTCATTAAATGACGATTTAACTGCCAAATCAACACAAAAAAGTAATGCTACTCTCACTTTAACCGATATTGATTCACCAAATATCATTGATGTTTTTGTTGGTGGTTACAACTCTTGCTTCCTTAATTCTGATTACGAGTTTTATTGCTGGGGCGAAGGAGGGAATTCAATACTTGGCTCGAGCCAAAGTTCAGATACTCATTTTCCGGTATTGATTAATTTTGGAGCTGATTATTTGGTCAAACATAGTTCTTGGACTGCACATGCTTGTGCAATATCTGGTACTGGAAGTGTATTCTGTTGGGGTGATGCTCATAACGGAAGACTTGGCAATGGTGTAACTGCTGGTGCTTTTGGACCGACATTGCTAGATCTTGGCATGGGCAGAACTGCGACAGAAATATCAGTAGGTGGTAGTCATTCATGTGCTTTACTAGACAATGATTATGTTTCATGCTGGGGTTTAGGTTCGCAAGGCAGAAATGGGCAAGGATTTCATAGTGGTTACATAATTGATGAGCCAGAAAACATTACTGTGGTACCTTCTGGGCTAAATGTCATTAGTATTTCTGCTGGCGATGCTCATACATGTGCGATTCTAAATGACGATTCAGTAATATGTTGGGGAATGCATCCCATCGGAAGTTCGACGGGAAATAGATATTATTTTGGTAATCGAACTCCAATCTCAATAGTATCGGGTCAGGGTTTTTCATGCGTAGTATTGGATAATTATTCTGTTAACTGCTGGGGCGAAAACCAGTATGGCACATTAGGGATAAACTCGACAAGAGATGAATCAACACCGCAATATGTAGACTTGGGCATGGGAAGAACTGTGAAATCAATTGACACAAATTACCGACATGTATGTGCAATATTGGATGATGATTCGTTAAAGTGTTGGGGAGCAAATAATTATGGGAGTCTTGGAACAGGTGATTTTGTAAACCGTTTAATTCCAACAGAAATAGAAATACCGCCTGGACGAATATTAAAGTCTGTTAAAGTCGGCATACACCACACTTGTGTTTTGTTTGCTGACAGTTCTATTGATTGTTTTGGTTCAGGTTCTAGGTTCCAACTTGGCATAACTGATGACCAAGACAAAAATTTAATTTCAAATAGATTGAACAGTATCAATAGTCCTGCAAGATTATCAGAACTCACTGAAAATATATTGGTCAATTTAACTCTAAGGAGTCAAAGAGTGGAAGATTTCCCGTCAAATGATTATCAATATAACATTGATTTACCAAATGGACTTACTTTCAATAATTCGACTTTCATCATTTCTGGAACGCCTCAATATACCAATCAAATTAACTGGAATTTCTCAATCGGTAATGGCTTAGTATACTATAACGGAACATACCAACTACAGGTTCTATCTGATACCGATGGCGATGGAATAGCCAATAAGTATGACGATAATGATGATGGTGACCCATGGTTCGATGAACTAGATGGCTGCCCAATCGTCTATGGTAATTCAACTTGGGACGTCTTTGGATGTGTTGATTCTGATGGCGATGGATATTCAGACCAAGGTGACAAATTCCCTCAAGATTCAACTCAACAACTAGATTCAGATCAAGATGGTTATGGCGATAATACCGAAGGCAATTTAGGCGATGATTGTCCTCGAACTTATGGAACATCAAACCGAAACTCTACTTTTGGTTGCGAAGATTTAGACTTTGATGGTTGGGCAGATTTTGAAGATGAATACGCTAATGAATCGAGTCAATGGAAGGACACTGACAGAGATGGTTATGGCGATGAGTTGAATGGTTTCCAAGGTGATGCATGTCCAAAGAGTGCTGGAACCTCTACACTAGACAGATTCGGTTGTAGAGATACTGATAATGATGGTTGGAGCGATAATGGTGATGCTTTGCCTGAAAACCCAACTCAGTGGCTTGATAGAGATGGTGATGGCTATGGTGACAATGACTCTGAAGAAGCAACCGATGTTGATTTATTTCCTTCAGACGGCACTCAGTGGAATGATACTGATGGTGATGGCCATGGTGATAATCCGTATGGTACGCAAGGTGACTGGTTCCCTGATGACCCTACGAGATGGCGTGATTCTGACCAAGATGCTACTGCCGATGAAGATGATGCATTCCCTAACGACGCGACACAACAAGTCGATTCTGATGGTGATGGTTATGGCGATAATATCGATGGTAATCGAGGCGATGTATTTCCTAATGACCCGAATGAATGGAAAGATTCTGATGGCGATGGTTTAGGCGATAATGCCGACTTATTCCCGTATGACCCAACCCAAATTGAAGACAGAGATGGTGATGGAATGGGCGATAATCCTATGGGTATTGGTGCTGATAAATTCCCAGATGACCCCACCCAATGGAGCGATATTGATGGTGACGGTTATGGTGATAATCCATTAGGAAATAATCCTGATATCTTCATTACTGATGCAACCCAGTGGGCTGACCGAGATGGTGATGGTTATGGCGATAATCCTCAAGGTAGACTGTATGATTTGTTCCCAGACAACCCAACGCAATGGGAAGATGCTGATGAAGATGGACTGGGAGATAATCAAACTGGAACTAATGCCGACCCATTCCTCAACGACTTTGACAATGATGGTTTCAATGATTCTATTGATATTCTGCCCAAACTTGCAAGTCCAGGTGACCTAGACGCAGATGGCTGTCTTGATGAAATAGATGCATTTCCCGAAAACGGCCAAGAATGTGTTGATACTGATGGAGACGGAATCGGTAACAATGGCGATTCAGATGATGATGGCGATGGCTGGACTGATGCTGATGAAGAAAGGTTAAACACTGATCCACTATCTAATAGCAGCAAACCAGTGGACAGTTTTGAAATTGTAATACCAGGTACTGCCGTTGGACTTGGTGCTTGGGATTTAATCGGAATCTTTGGTGGTGTTCCACTATTTGCTTGGATTAGTTTTGGCTTTGCTACCCGAAATGGACGCTGTCAAAGATATGAAGAATTACTCAAAGAGGCAACATCACGCGATGAATTAGAACAAGTAGCACTTAGATGGGAATACTCATTGATGCTTAGAATGCTTGGCCCACATCAGGGAATTAGACTTGAAAGACTACGTGCAGAGCTAGATGATAAATTTGAGAATGCAACCTATGATGAAACCGAAATTGGCTATGACCAGACCAATCTTGTCGAAAATGAAGGTAAAGAAATACCGCCAATCGATGAAACATCAACTACACCAAATAAGGAAACAGCAGCAACATCTACTGATGATTCTGGCTATGAATGG
>DAHU01000107.1:36583-37202 GCA_002495945.1 Euryarchaeota archaeon UBA13 | reverse complement strand
GAAGAAGCACCTGCTGAAGAAACTCCTGCACCTGCACCAACATGGGGCGATGATGAAGACCCTTGGGCCGATAATTAGGTGATAAAATGGGCGGCCTTGCTAGGGGCGGGCACGCTCCAGTGTTGATTACCTTCATGATGGGGACCAGTGCCATCATAATCGGTGTCACCATAGATTCTCTAAATGGATTAATGCATCTTTTCGGTGTGTTATGTTGGATGATTTCCGCATTTTTTGCTAATTTTTGGCGAGACCCAGACCGCAAGATTCCAACAGATGATGGAATCCTTGTATCACCTGCAGATGGCCACGTTATGTTTGTACGTCGAGAGCGAGCAACAGGCAGACGACCTAACAAAGAGGAACTGGATGCGGCAAATTTGGAAACTGATAAATTAACTGGCCCGTGGTATCCTGAACCAATCGCAGATCCGCTATCATTCGCAACAGAGCAACGTTTTGAATCGGTTCCTGAGGGTGAAGAATCCTCATCAGATGTTTATCGTATTGCCATCTTTATGTCGCCGCTCGATGTACACGTCAATCGCTCCCCATGTAGCGCAATAATTGAGAGAATGGAGCACCGGACTGGGCAAGGTCGTCGAAGAGGCCCGTTCCT
>DAHU01000107.1:35841-36279 GCA_002495945.1 Euryarchaeota archaeon UBA13 | reverse complement strand
TCGAAGAGGCCCGTTCCTACCGGCGATGAAGAAAGAAAGTGAGCACAATGAGAGAGTGAGGACAGTATTACTCTGCGAAGACGATTTGCGTCTCGAAGTATGCCAAATTTCAGGGGCACTCGCTCGTACAATCGTACCATGGACTGCGGTTGGCGATGAGCTAAGGCGTGGGCAGAGATACGGAATGATAAGACTCGGCTCAAGAGTTGATATTCGAGCGCCAGCAGAGTTATTCACGCCGATAGTAGAATCGGCAGAATCTGGTAATCCTAAATTGCCAAAAGGCCAGTTTGTCCAAGCGGGCTCTTCGATTTTATTTAGGCGGAAGTAGGTGATTAGTATCAGTAAAAACATATCACTTACCTTGGTTGGCAACAATGCCAAGCCCGCAAAGATTCATGATCTTATCAAAGCCCCTGCAAATACACCTTGGGCTAT
>DAHU01000107.1:30855-35453 GCA_002495945.1 Euryarchaeota archaeon UBA13 | reverse complement strand
GGCACCCCATGCAGTGCAGTGACGGTAATTCTGCGAACTAAAGGTTGCCACTGGTGGTGGTCTAGTGGTTGTACATTCTGCGGTTATTTCAACGACACAAGAGATGATGTAACTAATGAAAACCTACACTCTCAGTGGCAGTTGGCCAAGGAAAAATATGATGATTTCAAAAATCAGCAAATGGTGAAAATCTATACCTCAGGCTCTCTGTTAGAGGATCGTGAAATCCCTGTCGAGTTTCAAGAGACAGTACTTCGAGACTGCCATGAAATGGGGAAAGAGTTGATAGTTGAAAGTCGATGTGAACAATTGAGTGAAAAGAAATTAGCGTGGGCTACTAAAATCAATCCGTCGTTTAGCGTCGCTATAGGACTGGAAGCCTACGATGACGAAGTTCTACGGTTTCATGTAAACAAGGGATTCTCAACCAAGGCGTGGGACCGAGCGGTTGCTAATCTTAGAAAATTCAACCTTAGAGTCAAAACCTATCTTATGTTTAAACCACCATTTATGTCGGAAAAGGATGCTTTAGAACATGGTGTAAGGTGGATAAAAGATGTAGCCGAAAGGAGTGATGAGATTTCAGTAAATCCAATGAATATCCAAAGAGGGACTATCATCGATCGATTGCATCGTCACAATGAGTATCGTCCACCATGGCTATGGTCTCTTGTTGAAATGATTAAACAGGCCCATCCATATATCTATCCTGAAGGAGGAGTAAACGGTTCACCAGATCAAGTATGCCGCCTAATCGTGCACCCAACTGCGGGCGGCAAGATACGCGGCGCACACAATTGTGGCACGTGTGATAAATTTGTGGTTGCGGCAATTGAACGGTATGCTGTCAGCGGAGATTTGAGAGAATTTGAAGGGCTGACATGCGAATGCCAAAATGTCTGGCGCGCAGAATTAGAGTTGGAATCTGACTTGCCATTACCACTCGGAATATCTCAGCCTCGAAGAGGTAATCGCGTAGAAAATCTGCGTTCTCTATGAACAAAATTACTCATTTACCTTAGTGAATGTTTATCATCACTCTACTGGTGGGTTGGATTGACCCCTTAGGGGTCAAACGGGTGATATAAAATGAACAATTCAATACTGCCAGATGTAACGGTCGGTTCAGGACAACCATCAATGGGAAGAGTGGCACTCACGCTAATGTTTGTCGGCGTATTTGGCTTGTTTGCATTATTCGCCAATATTTTCGGTTGGGATTCAATGCCTATTCTTGGTGATATAGTGCCATTAATCGGTAACCTTGGAGGTAGCGGGATATGGTATTATTTGGTTGGCTTACTAATCGGCATCGGAATTATAGTTGCCACTCTGATCGGCGAGGTAGTCGTTGAGTAAGCGGGGGAATTGTTATGGAACCAGTATTTGTAGCATCAGGAATTTTACTCGCCATCCTCGTCATCGTGTCTTATTACGTTACCAATGGTATCGGAACAATGGGCGCCCCAATGCGTCAATTTGCGTTATTTCTTATGAATAAGGCACCTGTTGGCTTAGTCGATTTATTCAAGGATGAGCCGGGAAGCGGTAGTAGAACATGGATTAAGTACGGAACTGGATGGTTTTTACTCGCTGCTATCTGTGGTTTCATCGGCATTTGGCATAATTATGACCCGAGTGCTTTAGATTCCCTAGCAAGCATTGGCTGGTCATACGATGATGGCTCTGCGTTGTCTGATTTCACCTCTACTGTGATGGGCATTGCATTCACCTACATACTGGTGGGTGGTTGTTTAGTAGCAGTCTCTAGAGCCGGGGAGAATCGACTTGCCAGCGAAGCAAATGCTTCGATGGTCGCTGTCTTGTACACCGCTTCTATGGCTTTCAGCCTGATACTGATTCCGATAATCTTCAGATTTGTTGACATTGCCGATGAAAAGAGTATTCGAGACCTAATCACTTTGATAACCACATATGTTGTCTCAAGTTTATTGTTCGGTGCCCTATTGATGAACGTTCTTGCAACCTATTCGACAAGGGGAGAGGGAACTTCTTCTGTTACCGCTTGGTTCTTGATTATGGCAATTGTTGCAAGATTAGTTGGTTCGTTATATTATGTGCTCGGTGAAGCAACCGATAATACACAGATGGTTTGGCTATCTGAGCGCGTATTAGATGCTTGGGTGCCGCTAGCCTTGATATTCGCCTTAGCTTACCATGTAATACCTCATGCTGCCAAGGCTCCAGTGTGGTCGGGTTCATTGCTCAATGCTAACATGATACTGCTGTTTGTAACCGTGCCACCATTCTTTATGACCGAGGCAAATGCCGGTGAATTACTACAGAATGTCGGTGCTCTGCTCTTGACCTTCTCGCTGCTCCCGCTATTCGCTGGGTCAATCAATCTGCTTGCTACTGCGTCAGCAAACTCGGGCAACGTACTGAAGAATCCGGGCTCACTTGCCGCAACATTAGCAATGTTCCTCCTACCAATCTTTGCTGTTGGTAGTTACTTCACTGGCATGGATACGCTAACTGGAACTGACAAAATGCTAACAATGTCCTCGACCATTGACAATGGCTTCATGTTCACAGTTGGCGGCTTAATGATGCTTTCAGCGATCTTCTCATCATACCCATTAGCAGCAGGCAAAAAGTTAGCAGATTCATCAAGGGGCAACATGGCGACATGGTTTATGATGTTCGGTGGATTAACCGCAACAATCACTATGTTGATTGGTGATTTCACTGAGAAAGCCGTATTAGATTCGGGCGTCGAAGATGTTGTAGCATCAACCGGCGGTTTCTACCTAACCGCTGCCGCTATGTTTTACTTAGTTACCATTTCTGTGATTATGGCCACCCTGGTTTTGATACGAACTGGGACATCGTCAATTAAGTTGAAAGAAATTGGTTCATCAAAATCTGATGTTGACACTTATACCTTGGTTGAGGGCACCACCACAACAATCCAGCAATTAATTGGCAGAGGAGTTGGAGTAAACACTACTTTGGTAATTGGTGATACTGTCGAGGACGACGGTGGCTCAACAATCATCGCAGTATCCGCATCTCTACACAATGACGAAGTCACCGAATTCCCTGAAGAGCCCGAAGAAGCAATTGAGGACAAAGAAGTCGACGGACCAGATAGTCAGATGATAATGTTAGTTGATTATCTAAAGAAAACCGACCAGTCAGTATTCCAGTTCTTCAAGTCGATAGACCTTGACGATTCGGGTAGCATCGACTGCTTTGAGTTCCAACAAGCGCTCATCAGTAGCGATGTTGGCGACTACCCTCCATGGGAAGTTGAAAGTCTTGTTTCATCGATTGATCTTGACAAAGATGGAAAAATAAATCTTCCAGAATTAGACATTGCTCTCGCACAAATCGCAGCTAATTATGGTGGCGCAGAATCATCCGAAGAGACTTCAGAGACAGTTGTAGATGACACGCCTGAGGATGTTGACGATGTAGTTGAAGAAAATACAGAATCAGCCCATACAGAATCATCTTTGTCTAAACTCAAGAAAGCAGAACTAATTGCCATCGCTGAAGAAATGAATGTATCAACCTCGGGAACTAAGAGTGATTTAGTGAACGCAATACTAAACGCATGATTGGAGATGCGATATGAAAATCGGTTTAGTCGGCAAACCGAATGTCGGGAAGTCAACCTTTTTTGCTTCTGCAACTCTTGCTAAGGTAGACATTGCCAACTACCCATTCTGTACCATTGAGCCGAATGTCGGCGTTGCATTTGTTGCTGCAAGGTTAGACTGTCCATGTAAGGAATTACGGCAAAGACTCGAAGCCGACGGTCGATTAGCACCGGTTAGTGAAGATGACCCGCGTAAAGGAAGTATATGTGAACCAAGGACTGGCAGTTGCATTGGTTTCAAAAGATTGGTTCCATGCTATTTGGTAGACGTGGCGGGTCTGGTTCCCGGAGCAAGTGAAGGAAGAGGGAGAGGCAACGCTTTTCTCGCTGATTTGGCAAATTGTGACGCCTTAATCCAAGTAGTTGATGCAGCAGCTTCAACAGATATAGAAGGAAATCCAATATCACCCCGAAGTTCAATTGTAGATGCAGCAGCTTCAATTCAAGCAGAAATTGACTTTTTAGCACTGGAATTGGATAATTGGATATTGGGGTTGCTTGAACACAGCTGGGCTCGGGGTGTTCGGCGAGTCCAATCCGAAGGCGAGAAAGGAATTCTGAATTTTCTACATGAGAAGATGACCGGTCTAGGGTCATCGATTACTCTAGTAACAAAAGGGTTTGAACATTTTAAGTCTCAATTTAGTGAATCAACTCCACCTTGGGACTGGAGTCGAGAAGTGTTACAATTATTGGCACAGTGCTTGCGTAAAGAATTGTTTCCAATCCACCTTGCAGCTAACAAATCTGATATGTCTCTTGAAGGTGTTTTAGCATCGATAAAGTCAAACGGTATTGTTGTACCTTGTATGGCGGATATGGAATTGGCGTTACGAAGGGCGTCATCAGCCAATTTGATTGATTATCAAATCGGCACTGGAACCTTTTCAATAGTCGACGAGAGCAAATTAAACCCTCAACAAGTTGAGGCTTTGAATAAAATGAGTGAAAAATTATCCATGGTTGGTTCTAC
>DAHU01000107.1:26041-30469 GCA_002495945.1 Euryarchaeota archaeon UBA13 | reverse complement strand
CAGGATGAAGGCCAATGGACTGACGGTGATGGCAAGGTCTTACCAGATGCTTTTGTTGTGCCCCAAGGAATTACTGCTAAACCACTTGCTTACAAGGTTCACAGCGATCTTGGAGATGGCTTCATCAAAGGTGTAGACGGTAGGTCACGCCGGGCTGTTGGTGCAGATTACGAATTGAGCAATGGTGACGTACTCAAGATTCATTCGAAATAATCAGTGACCCTTTGGGCGCTCATATTCTGGCGTTAATCTTGCCATATTACCCGCGAAGTGAGCGCCTCTAATGAAGAACCAAACCGGTGCAAACAGTGTAAGTCCAATTAGTATGAACAAGAAGTATAGGCCCCATGGGTCAACTGAACTGATGTACATGCCCCATAATATCCAAAGTACTGGGATATAGAGGAACATACTATACCTTCTTGCGACTAATGACAATCTTGCATTGCGTAATTTATCGCTGTAAAAATTGTCAATTTCTTCTTCAGTTGCAATCTTCATTTCAACTGCACACCGGATGCACACTTGTGCCCGAGGGCCATTCCCGTGAATGAATTGGTCGCGAGAAAATGTCCCCAAACAATACCTACAGGTCGGCATCTTCTTCCCCCATGTCAAGGGAAATGCTCTTGATTCTTCAAGCATCCGATTGAAGGGCTAAAAAGGACTTGAAAATTTCCACCCCTTCAACAGAGCCAATTGATTCTGGGTGGAACTGAATACCGTGAATGGGTAGGCGACTGTGTCTTATACCCATTATTGAGCCATACTCATCATGGATGTTTGGAATTAGCTTGCTTGTAGCATCTCCGGTAATCAGCAATGAATTGTATCTAACATACTGGCATGATTTTTGTGAACTGTTATACAATCCCGAACCATCACTTTGGCAAGTAACAGGGGTTCCATGTATTGCCCCATTCGGGTCTTTAATCAGTTGAAAACCCTCTGCAACGCCTATTGCTTGATGACCTAAACACACACCGAGGACTGGTAAATTGATAATTTCCTCAAGAGCCAAGGTGGCTAATTTCATTGTCAGTACAGAATCTTGTGGCTTACCAGGGCCGGGACCTAAGATAAGGTGAGATGGCGAATTGTGCTCAAAAATTTCGCTTATTGATGGTGATGAAGCGGCAATTTTTGAGTTGTTATCTCTACCATTAACCACACATACGTCATAGCCCAAACCTGCAACGGCGTGAGCGATATTTAGCGTGAAAGAATCAAGGTTATCGATAATCAGTACCTTTCCCGCTATCGTTTCTGCTGACATTTCTAAGTCAGCGACATAATCAATCGTACCGCAATTTGTGTAGTCAAATGTATTTTCAATTTCCAATGAGGTTCTCTCCAGTTTGCCGACGTTAGTCAAATCAAAGTCTGGTTCTAACCATCCACATGCTTTTCGTATTGCTTGGGATTTCCAAACCGCTTCAGCCACTTCCATTTTCGGGTCAGAACGGATAGTGATACCTCCACCAGCTCCAACCTTGCCAGCCCATCTTTTGCCAGTCTTGTGCGCTTCGAGTGTACGGATTAAAATATTCCATGAAGAGTTGTCTGAATGCGGATCAAACCAACCCACTGAACCAGTCCAAAATGAGCGATTGGTTGTTTCGATTTGGTCGATGGCTGCGCAAACCATGGTTCTTGGACAACCAGTGATACTGCCGCCTGGAAAAATCGCGTTTAGGGCATCACTGCTTGTGCATTCATCCAACAGTTCACCTTTGATATGAGATACTAAATGATGGACATTGGCATATGATTCTACATCGAATCTAGAAACATTTACTGAGCCAACCTTGCATATGCTTGATAGGTCATTTCTCATAAGGTCAACCAGCATCCTATGCTCTGAACGCTCCTTAACATCAGCTATCATTGATTCAATCATTGCTAAATCTTCAGATCTACTGGCGCCCCGAGTAACAGTTCCTTTGATTGGCGCAGTCGATAAAATCCGGTTGTGGCATCTCAACAATGTCTCCGGTGAAGATGATGCTATTGCAACACCCAAGTCTACTGCTTCAACATAGGTTGCATACGGAGCAGGGTTAGCAATCGTAAGTCGTTGAAAAATCACCATTGGGTGTTCGATTAATTCACCTGACCAGAAGCGACCGAAATTAACTTGATAGAACATACCATTTGCTATTGAATTGGTAATTTTCTCGATTGATTTGATGTGCTCCAAGTCATCAATAGATGATAATTCAGAATGGTTATTTTTCGGTTGTGGCGGCAGTTCTGTTGTAATTTCTCGGCTGGCAATAACCGATTCCACCTCATCTACCCACGCTGGATTTGAACCATATACAGTATATTCATCAGTTTCAATAGAGTGAATCACATGGTTCTCAATCAGCCAAAGAACTGCTAAGACATCATTGGTTTGACTAATTTTAGATATGGAAATTGGCTGAGTCCAGTGCACCATTTCATAGGCAATCGTACCAGCCCAAAAAGCGCCATTAGGGAGATGTTCCTCACCATGATATAAGTTATTTTTTGGCGTTAATGTGTGGAGTTTATTCAATAAATCGCCCAATCCGGTTGCAGAAATGATGTTGGCGTGGTACCAGCACCCATGTTTCCATTCTTCTATTTCTGCCGTCAGTACTTGAGTCTTAGATAGTAATTCAATATCTCCCGCAAGTGCATTATTTGGCTGGCCAGCAGGCCAATTCTCGGGTTGTCTAATGACTACTCTAGTCCTACTCGGCCCGCATAGTATCGAATGTTTTGCTAACTCAGTGGCTGGTCCTCCTGAATTAAACAGCACTAGATCAGGGGCGCCGTGTTTTATTGCGCCATTACCGAGTAAGTTAGCATCTATCAAAATTGATGCAAGGGCACTTACACCTGTCAATTTAGGTACCGGCACAGGTCAACCCAGTTATCGGTGTTAGAATAATGTTGAGCGAGATATTCTTCACATTCTTGCCAAATGACTGAATCGTTTTGACCTACTTCCTCGCCGTCAATGCTCAATATGCGACAGCAACCTAGGCCAACACCCAACGCAAGAATCTCTGAACTGCGGGCGACTAACCGCTCATTCAATTTGGCATAAACCAAAGGAACCCCCATATCTCTAACGGCCTCAGTAATTATGTCAAGTGTGATACTCTGAACTGATTTTTCACTGTTAGTAATGTAGGCAACACCGTCTTCATCTATGACCATTAATCCAGCACGATCACTATCGACAATGCAGTAATCGTCGACTAACAATGCAATGTCTGCGCCCCTTTGGTTAGCAATATCTTGAGCTGAGATGTATGGCTGCCAATCCCCGTGTTTGGTTCCAGTAATTCTGCCTAACCATTTTGTAAGTGGCAATGCCATTGCGTGAATATCACAATTTCGCAATGTTGGTAACTGTCTAGGTTTGACAATAAATTTCTGCTCACTGGCATTGTAAGTAATGTTTAGCAGTTGGATATCGTCAAATTTCTCGGCAACATTATTGAGGCAGGTAGCGATTTCCCTCTCTAAATATTCGGGCAGAACGATTCGTAGTCTTTCCGCGTGTTGTTTTAGACGAGCTATGTGCCGATTAAAATCTGCAATCTTTAATCCTCCATCCCATAACACAGTGGTAAAAACGGCGCTTGTAGGCCTGTTAGCCATAATTAAACCTCACAATAAATCGTCTAAGAATGATGTGTCGATGGTTGGTTTAGGAGTCTGCTTTGTTTCATTTAGTTCGTTTAGTAGAGCGTTATTTTGTGGTTGCAACACCGGTTGTTGGGACTGATAGACCTGTCTTTGATAGGGGTCGTTAGCCTCTATTCTTTGCGCTGCAGAATAGATATCACTCTCAACCTTTGGCGTGATTTGTGGTGGCGGAGCTATCGGAGCAGTAGCACCGAATGCTGGTGCATCATCCCATCCCATATCATCTTGAATACCCCATGTGGCTTCTTGTAACTCCCAGTTCTTGTCTCGAATTTTCTTATTATTACGGGTTCTAACAATCGCAATTAGGAGGAACAGTGCAACTAATAACAAGCCTGCAGCAAGGAGGTTTGGAGTTGTCAAAAGAGAACTGAAATCGGTATTTTCCTCGGCATCCACGGGTTCTTCTGACGCCGATAGTTTTGCCGGAATAACTTCAATCGGCTCAACGGAATTGCGCGTAGTAAAGTCATCAAACGGTGAAACAGCAACATACCAGGTTGTTTGGTTATCAAGTTCTTCGAAGTTTTCGTTGGAGATTAAGAAATTAGTTGAGGCAAACACACTGTCTACTAATATCGCATCGT
This sequence comes from Euryarchaeota archaeon UBA13, assembly GCA_002495945.1. Taxonomy (GTDB): domain Archaea; phylum Thermoplasmatota; class Poseidoniia; order Poseidoniales; family Poseidoniaceae; genus MGIIa-L1. Next base: position 26,195 of record DAHU01000107.1, on the reverse strand, counting down.
CAATCGAGGTGAAAGAATCTTGTGAAATGTAAATGTTGTAACCACGTATTTCGCCAGAATTTATTCCGCTCCAAGTTAGAAGTATTCCATCATTAAACCAATCAGCCTCGAGATTTTCAATAGGTGAAATGTAGTCTCCTCGGTCGTCGAATCC
>DAHU01000107.1:3681-25645 GCA_002495945.1 Euryarchaeota archaeon UBA13 | reverse complement strand
ACGGCAGCCCAAATTTCCAAATCAGGCACAACGGGCATATTTCCTGATACCAGTTCGATTAGCAGTGGTAAATCGGGATTTCTATCTAAACTTGCAATTGGATTAACCGGCCCTCCTTGGCCGGGTATTACGCTAGTAAAATCACTAGAAGCTGCATAAATTTCGTAACTGGCAATGTCACTTGCATCACTTAATTCAAACTCTAACAGTAGGCCAGTACCATCGTCATTTGGTCGGTCATATAACTCAACAGTAGTGATTCTGGCCGGCGGTTCGGTATCTAGGATGTTATTGATTGGTATTACGCTAGATTGTGGCAGGTCTGTAAGGTGAACATTACCCTTGATGTCGTGTACAGTCACGGTCACGAAGAGTTCGATATCTGGTTGAATTAGTTGAGGAGTAGCCATGGTAATGTCCATGATGTTAGTAGGAGGCCCGTAAAGCGCAGTTGAGATGGTTAGTTCGATAGGATTCTTGTCTTCGTCAATCCATTGCTTGTCAATCATCAAACAACCGCATTTGTCTGGATCATCACCGAAGGCAGCCCAAGCACCGCTCAAATCAGTTACTGGTTGGTCAGCAACCCACACAATGTAGTGTGAGAAATCATCTGCAACAGAAATTGTCCATACAACATCGATTGCAGTACCGTCGTCATTAGCATGGTCGAATGCATTGACTGAGGCGATTCTGTCAGGTGTTCCCCCACTACCAATTGAGTTTCTTAATGGGGTTGCTGATACAATATCGGCATTGGTCAAATCAACATTTAACCAATCATCATAAGCGACCACAGCGAGCAGATATTGTTGGCCGTCTACTAAAATTAAACCGTCATACTCGTCAACTACAGCGCTTGTTATACCACAATCATCAACGATTTCTGCTTGGGAAAATCCAGCGTCATCCAAGCCGACTACAGCATCTAACGAACCATCATCGGGTTTGATCCAGACGGCATAGAATGTACAGTCATCAGCAACACTTTCATCCCAACTTATGGTAATGCGGCCACCATCATCATCTGGAGTATCAATCGCTGAAACGTTTTCCAATTTTGGTGGCGGTGTCAAATCATTCAGTCCACCAGTTGGGACGACCGGTCCTATTACCGTTGGATTTTGCACATCTTCTTGGTCTGTCTGGTCAACACATGTTAGACCAATCCAATATGGTCTTCCCGGGTTCAATTGTACGATTGTGGTGTTTCCTTCAGTTGGTGGCAGTTCTGATACTGCAGTGAGACCGAGAACGTCAGAAAATTCTGTAGTTGATGCGTATATTTTCGTACTCTTCAAATCAAGAGCTGTACATCTTGCCCATTCGATTTCTAAGTCGCCATCATCACCACCATCTTGAGGTCCTGCTGTAGCCCAAATCGGGGAAAGTGGTATCTCATTGGAAGGGGATGCTGGGCCGATCTGTAACGATGGAGTGCCTAATCTTCCATCATCATATTCAACTACTATTACCGCGTAGTAGTCAACTCCGTCAACAAGCGGTTGACCATTAGCAGTTGTGACCTCGCTTTGCAGACGACTGTGCAGTGAGATTGATTTGTCGATAATCCTGCCAGTCAAATCATCTGCTGAAACTTGAGCAGTTCCTGAACTGGTCGAGAATGGGCCCTCGCTGACATAAATGAGATACCTTGAGAAATCATCATCATGAACTAGAGTCCATGCAGCATTCAATGCACCGCCTCCATCATCCGGCCTATCAACCAAATTGGTCATTTCGATAGGAGTTTCTAACTTGATGTAATCATAGGTAATTCGAACTTCTAATGAGCCATTTGTTGGTGCTCTCAAATTCAGTTGGACATATTTTGTGCCATTAATCTGAACGGCATTATCAACAGCAGCTTGTAGAGTGTTTGATAATTGTGGGTCGTCGGAAAGGTTGAGTGTAACTGCATATTTTAGACTGTTAGATTGCGCCCAAGTAGCCGCACCGCTTACTGGGGAAGTAAATGCCAAAGGCACTCCTTGGAATAGTAGATTGTGCACCCCTGGAGTACCGGTATTAGAATCCAAAGTAATCGGGTTTGTAGTGGTCGCTAATTCAATTTGAACACCAGGATGGGTGAGATTAGTAATATCTTGGTTGATTAGGTTGAAACCCATGTTTAGTGGGTTTGCACGGCGTAACTCAAATCTCTCCAGAGGCGTCCATTGCGGATTGTTCATCCAGCCAAACAAACCGTAGTCATCAGTTGTTATCCATAGATAATCTTGAGAGATATCGCCATTAGAGATTTCAACATCAGGAATTACGAAGACCTTTGATACTGCGTGTGAAGGGGTTGTTGCATCTATTATGGTGATTATGTCTCGACCAATTGCTAGTAGTTCATCGCCATTGCTGACAAGAGATTCGATAGGCCAGCTTGGAATTTGGAAAGCAGGAGAGCCATCCTCGAATTGTGAATTCAAACCATTCCAGTGTGTCATTGGTCCGACATCAGTCGCAATATGTAGGCCCCACCAGTCGCTTGCGATAGCGGTAACAGTGTTTGACGGCAGTTGATCGAATCGATGGGTTTGACTTACCAGTGCAGTATTGCCATCGATACTAGATATGCCTGGCCTCTCACTACCGGCACCGTCGTGACTGACGTGTATTTGGTAATTTCCAACATTATCAGCGGTCTTTAACAGCCCCCACGACGAGGTACCTAGCATGCCGTTAGAGCTGGTTAAAACATTCACGGAACCAGACAAAGTGTCCATCTTTACCAATCCGCCCGGTGTTGCTACCCATAGATGCGGGCTCTCGTAAATTATGTCTTGAACTAAGTTAGACGGTAATCCATCTGTGGTAGTCAAAGGATTCAACCAATCGTTGGTCTGTAGCGACCATCGTCCAATGCCACCGGAAGTTCCGATGTAAACTTCATCGCCAGTAACTTCGATGCTATTCACTAAATTAGATGGTAGTCCAGCCAAGAGCCTGCCGTTACCAAAGGTACCGGTTAGTGTGTCAAAGATTTGAACTCCGGCCGAGGAGCCCAAATTGCCCTGTAATCCAATTACTAGGTCTGTGCCGACAAGTTTCATCCCGTCCATGTTATTGTGCAGTGCGCCACTGATTTGCGTTAATGATGCTGTTAATGTATCGAGCTTCATCAATCCCGAAGGGAAGGTGGCAATGTAAAGGTCGGTACCAACAAGTTCGATATCCTTCGCTTGGGTAAATGCCGGTAATGTCCAGCCTTGTTGCCACAGTACAGTTCCGTCTAGTTGACGTTCCCCTTGCAATACTCCAGCACCAGTTGATTGACCAAATCCAACATTCTCGCCAATAGTAGTGACCCACAGATGTGTTGAATTACCAGTCATCGTAGTGACTTGTCCGCTGACAAGTCCAGGCTGAGTTTGGATTGTGGTTTGGCCAAAGGAGTCTAGATGGTCAACTCGACTGTAACCAGATGAACCGCCAGCTTGTCCAAGGATCCAACCTGTTCCAGACCATTGGAAAGAAGTAACCGATGACCCTTGAGCATTCGAGTTAACTTGGCTGGTGATTGCTCCACTAGTGCTGATAACAGAATAACCACCGCCAATGGTGTTAGGTCCGGATTGCCCTAAACCGTGTCCAACAATTAATTCGCCGTTAGCGTAACCAATTGCATCCCACCATATTCTGTCACTTGGTAGGTTGTGAGTTTGGGTAGTAATGTCTGCCAACCACAACCCAGTGTTCATGTTGTATTTTTTGATGGGTTCTTCATCCTCGTAGAATGTTACATAGAGTGTGTCTGTCGAGTCATCACAAGCAACTCCGGAGACTCTTCCCTCACCAAGACTGGCTCTAGTGAGTGTATTTACTATGGTTGAAGTAGCTAAATCTATTTGTTCGATTCCACCATTTGAGTCATAGATGCCCACATTTAGTAAATCTCCGCAGTATGACATAGTAATCGGGTAGCCTCGTTGGATGCCATTCTGTCCACCTTGAGTGAATACATTCCAAGAATTACCGTTCCAGTGAGAAATCGCCCCGCCTTGGAATCCTTGCCAACTTTGTCCGTCACCGCCACCAAGAACTAAATCTACTCCATTAGTCCATAATTTGTAGAATTCACTACCTGAATTCCCCGGAAGGCCATTGTTCTCTTCCCAAGTTGGAAGCCAAGCATTACTACTGGGGTCGAATCTTGCTACGCCATCTTCGGTAGCAAACAATACTTCACCATTGTATTCGACAATTTCTCTTATTGGGAAATCCAAACCGTCATCGCTATTCCAGGAGTTAACAAATGTTCCAGTCGAATCATAGAGGTCGACCTTTAATTCGCCCCAAGAAACCCACATCTCTCCGGTGCTTGTTTCGTATGCGGTTACTCTGTCAACTTGACCGGAGGGCTCTATATTTTCACTCCAATCGTCATTAGCAATATCCCATTGAGCAATACCGCCTCTGCCGTCATAATAGTCCGGGAAGCCGCCGTTTGACGCAACACTGGCCATGATTATGCCATCGACTATACCCATGCCCCATGCTCGACCGCTGTTGTCGTCAAGTTGGATTCCAGCATCAATATTGGATAGTTGATTGAAGTTAACCAGGTCAATACGATAGACACTGTTACTGTCATCTCCTTGATGATAATACATCACATCATTGTAAATTTCCATTTGATATGGCTCACCATTTCCTAGATAAATTGAATTAGATTTCTCTATGTCATATAATTCAACTTCGTTTACAACATCAATTAATTGGAAACCATCCTCTCCGCCAATCCATAATTGTTCTGGATTTGCGGGACCAAAACCACTACCAGCAAGCCGCCCATAATCTGCAACCAGTCCAGTGACAAACTGATTTCCGTCATCTAAGACATTATCCTCAGTCCATGTAGGCAACCACGAATTAGTTGAGATTTCATATCTGGCAATACCTATGCCGTTTAATCCAACATAAGCAATATCGCCGATCACTTCTACAGGTGCATTGTCGGTATCCTCTCCGGCTTCCCAAGTGTCCACAACATCAAATGGACTGATAGTTAGAATACCAACTCCACCAAATGTGCCACCGTAAATCCGTGTTCCATCGGTGTCGACGGTTCGCGTTTCCCAATCAGGCATACCGTCATACACATTCATGCAGTCATCGACTTGGAGTGTTGATAGTGGATACTTGCATACCCCTCTATCCGTGCCTACAAAGATTTCATTTCCATAAATTGCAAAATCAAAGAACGAATCCGGCTGAGTCACCCAACTACCCCCTCTGTCTTGGAAGTATGTTGGTAAATTACCGTCCCACTTTACTGCACCATCACCAGTCCCGATGTAAATAGCAGAACCGTCGGAAAGCAATGCATAGATTTCATCACTCGGCAAGAAATCAAGACTGTTACCGACACTAGGTCCTCCAGTATCCTCGGTAAACGGCAGTAGTATTTCCCCAGTAATCAGGTCTTTTCTAACCACACCGTAGCCTGGCAGACCCATGTGTAACACATCGTCAAAAACTGCTAGCGGAACTTCGTCAGCATTATTGATACCAGTTGAGCCCCAAGGCGCCAGCCAAGTATCGTTGGTCAAGTCAAATCTGGCCAGACCGATGTCTATTGTCGCAACATAAGCGATACTACCGTAGGCTACAACATCTGTTAATCCGCTAGACGTCAGGTCATTTGAAGAGTCATAAATCGATATAGAATTGGTTGAAGTGTCAATGACTGAAACTGCAGAATTGGAATTTATAGTGATGACACGATTATTGGTTACAGCTATCCGCTGAACTGAATTAGATGCAAGTCCACTAGAGGTATCCCAAGTTTGTAGGATGGTTCCATTACTATTCATTCTGTGGGCGCCAGTCGACTCTCCAGCAATGTAAATATCCGTTCCGTCTGAGACCAATTGGTTGACTTCATCACCGATTAATTTTGGTGTTAACCATCTAGACTGCTGGATATCAAACCGGTTCATTATGCCGTCTGCGGCAACAAATAATACGCCATTCATTTCAACGGCGTCATCCATATCACCGGAGGTTGGGCCACTTGCCAGTAGCATATTGCCGCCATATTGTGGTGTGTTAGCCGTGTCAAAGATAGCTAAATCGCCACCGCCGTCACTAATGAGTATAATTTCGCTGGCGGGAGACCTAAAACCAATATTTGGCCAAACCAATAACTTGTCACCATTGTTTACCAAGCCGAAATCTTGGAGTGGGTAGGTTTGTAGGAAGACTCCGCTTTGAGTGTTGTAGGTTTGTAGTGAGTTCCCGTTGAGAATAGTCATTATGTTATTTGATACCGCTACGTCAAATACTTCGTTAGAAGTCAGCCAGTTGTTGTTGTTCCATGTCGATAACCAAAAGCCGGTATTCCAATCGTAACGTGCAAGACCGGCATCTTCTGAAGCAAGCAAAATTTGATTCCCAGCAACATGTAACGAAGTTACGCTATCACTATGTAAGTTGTTTGATGTTGACCATGTTGAAAGCTGGGTGTTGGATGTTAGGTCCCAGCGGACAACGCCTCCATTTTCGAATGAAAAGTATAGCACATTATCCACTTCAATGATTCCTAACGCTGATTCATACGGACCAACTTGTAGAACATTATTCCAATCTTGTCCGTCGAAAACCGCAATTCTATCGCTAGATGCCGCGTATGGAGTTCCGTCGCTAGCGATGATAAATTCATCAAACTGAATGGTAGCAGAATCTACCATAGTTTCTGACAAAGGAGTCAACGTGGCCGTATCAACTAATGATAAGGCGTGGAAATAATCATCATTGGTCAAGATGTGTAGAGTGAGGGTCACCGCATCAATTTCTAAATCAACAATTTGCTCTGCATTTTCAAATTCGATGATGTCAATAATTTTTGGGTCATTATTGTAATCGATGATGAGCAAGACGCTACCTATCGCTAAATACATTCTGCCATCGATGAAATGAATCGCATAGTCGTTAATATCCAAATCTACAGGTAAAAATGTTACTGCAGGGTCAACCGGTGCTAAGGCCTCAATAATCAGTTCATTGATTTCTGCACCCGAAGGCAGGGTCCAATATGCTCCAGATTCACTATTTGGGGCCATCCTTCCCGAGTGTGGATTGGTACCCGAGAATGAATCGCTGGAGCCTAACATTCCAAGGCCACTCCAATCAAAAAGGTTGACGCCAACATCGCTAGCAGTAATCACAGGTTCTTCAATCATCAACCCATCACTAGAGTTGACTCTAACTTCCATAGTCACATTGGATAACAAGGCTCCGGGTGCGAACTCAAGACCCCAGTTTGCATTGGCTTGTAAGCCAAGAACTGGATCCGCTCCGACAGCATCAAGTTGAACCCAACCAGTGTCATTGCTCGCTTGTTTTGGCCAAACGGTTTCGTTGTCTGTTAAATGAGCAGAAACTGACGGGATTAACATCAATGGACTCAACGAGGTGATGACCATCAGAATGGTTAACGCTACTGCTTTGCGAGCCCTACTGGGCGGTTTAGCAGCAAAAGCCCTACTGTTCATCATTATATTGGCGCATCTCACACTATTTGAACGCGGCCCTACTTCGTTCAGTTATATATCATACAACTGACGGTGATAATAATTGAGAAAAACACCGTGCGTCGGGTAAATTCACCCCAAACAATCAAACATCGACTGTGATTTCGGAGTAATGGAAGTGAGCCCTTGGAAGACCGAAGAGAGCAGCAACTCAAGAAAGAAGCTCTAGATTATCATGAAGCCAAACCACATGGCAAAATCAAGGTCGTACCGACCAAACCCCATTCAACTGCGCATGAACTAAGTTTAGCCTATTCTCCGGGTGTTGCCTATCCGTGTTTGGAAATTGCGGAGAAACCAGAAACCGCTTACAAATACACTTCGAAAGCAAACCTTGTCGCAGTGATTTCTAATGGTACTGCGGTGCTTGGACTAGGTAACATCGGTCCATTAGCGAGTAAACCCGTTATGGAAGGTAAGGGTTTGTTGTTGAAAACCTTCGCTGATATCGATGTGTTTGATATCGAAGTTGACACTGAAGATCCTGAATCGTTTATTCAAACCGTAGTAAATATTGCTAAGACTTTTGGCGGCATCAACCTAGAAGACATCAAAGCACCCGAGTGTTTTGAAATAGAGCGAAGAATCGCTGAAGAGACAGATATCCCAGTCATGCACGATGACCAACATGGTACTGCCATTATTTCGGGAGCAGCCCTGATAAATGCAGTTGAATTACAAGGTAAGCGGTTGTCTGAAGTAAAGGTAGTAGTAATCGGAGCTGGTGCTTCGGCAATTGCTTGCGCCAACCACTATGTTGCTCTTGGTGTTGCTAGAGAACATATCAAAATGGTTGATAGTAAAGGTATTTTGACTAAAAAGCGCCTTCTTAATAATGAATTAAATGATTACAAAGCGGGGTACGCACATGACATCCCTGAGGGTGATTTGGCTGCAGCGATGGTTGGTGCCGATGTGCTATTGGGGTTGTCAAAAGGCGGCTTAGTTTCCAAGAAGATGGTTAAGAGTATGGCTGAAAAACCAATTATCTTTGCGCTGGCAAATCCAACTCCTGAGATAACCCCCGAAGAAGTTGAGGAGGTGAGGGGCGATGCAATAATCGCTACTGGCCGGTCTGATTATCCTAATCAAGTGAATAATGTTCTTGGCTTCCCGTATATTTTCCGAGGTGCGCTAGATGTAAGAGCAACCGATATCACTCAAAACATGAAAATGGCAGCCACAAAAGCCCTTGCGGAGTTGGCTAAAGAACCAGTACCGGACTATATTTCAGCGGCTTATGATGGTGTTACAATGCAATTTGGACCAGAGTATATCATCCCAAAACCGTTTGACCGTAGGGTACTAATTTGGGAGGCATCTGCAGTTGCTCAAGCCGCAGTAGATGAGGGAATAACTCAAATTAGTCCTGAGGAATTTTCGGTCAGTAAATATCGAGAGGAATTAGAATCACGACTAGGGCTGTCTTACTCAATCATGCGTCATATGATAAATCAGGTTAGAGGTCGTGGTAAGCGAATTGTTTTCCCAGAAGGCGATAATGAGAAGGTTATTCGAGCTGCTGCGCAATTAGTTGAGCAGAGAATTTGTCATCCTATTTTATTGGGTTCTAAGGAAAGGATTGATTCTATGGCAGAAGAGTTGAATCTTAATTTTGCCTACGACGTCTATGATCCACGCTATGATGAACGGCGGAAATTGAACTACGCTCCCGCCTTGTTCAAACGTCGAATGCGGAAAGGCATGACGCTTGAAGACGCAGAAAGGTTACTGAAAAGTCGTCCGTATTTCGCTAGCCAAATGGTCGCAAGCGGCGATGCTGATGGCTTTGTTGGCGGCGTCAGTAGAAATTATGCAGATGTGTTGAGGCCAACAATAGAAGTAATCGGTTCTGATTCCTCTGTACATTGTGTCATAGGATGCTACATGGTTAATGTAGATGGCAGGACAATATTCCTTGCAGATGCCACCGTCAATGTTTATCCGGATAGCCCAACCCTGGCTGAAATTGCTATACAAACGGCAAAAATAGCGCGTAGATTTGGTATCAAACCAAAGGTTGCAATGCTATCGTTTTCTAATTTTGGTAGCACTCGCGCTCAACGCTCAACAAGAATTGAAGAGGCGATTGAGATTGCAAAATCAATAGATCCAACGTTGATTATCGATGGTCCAATGCAAGCTGATACCGCATTAAATCCCGCAGTTCAAACCGATTATCCATTTATGGATTTCCAAGGCCCAGCAAATGTATTAGTTTTGCCAAACCTAGCAGCCGCCAATATCGCGTACAAATTACTGGAGGAACTTGGTGGCGCAGAAATGACAGGACCGATTCTTGAAGGTATGGATAAACCAGTTCAATTGGTTGCTAGAACAGACGGCGTTAGACACATTGTTAATATGGCAACAATATGTGCTGCAGACGCCATAAGACAGGACTCTTATTGGGAAACAATGGCACTAAATTCTAATCAAGAAGCCGATTAAAATATTTTTAATCCACCATCGCTATCAACTAAACATGTGTAGGCATCATATCCAAATTCACTATAACGTTTCCTGCCGTAGAGGATTCTCTTGACTAAATTCAATGTTGGCCACAGGATTCTAAGTTTGAACTCTGTAAATATTGTTTTTTTCACTTTCTTGTTATTGTAAAGGTCAAATGCCAACACTTCTCTGTTGATTCTTGTTTTGAGTTCTTTTTTGATAACAAAACCTTCTGACTTTAGCAGATACCTGAATGTCGAAGGACTGTACACATTGATGTGACCAAATGAATGTAAATCATCGATGTATCTATCAACATTTATCACATAATCTAGAGGTACCTCGAAGATTTGAGATTTACTAACACGTTTAATCTCTCGTAACAGAATTCTTGGATGTTCTACATGCTCCAATACGTGAGTGCTAAATGCTAAATCGAAGAAATTATCCGGATAAGGTATTTCATAACCATCAAATTTTTTGACTTCTTTTAATTTGTTTAATTCCAGACTTTCAATTTGACTTATTCCACTCTGAGAAATCTCGATTGCGTACAAGTTTTCACAGAAGTCTTGTTCATTGAGTAATTTTAGTACGCTACCTTCTCCAGCACCACAGTCAAGTACATTGGTAAATTTTTGACCTTCACACAGTTGGATGATATTTTTTGTTTTATACTTAGCACCCAAAGCGCGCCAATCAACGATGGTGTCATCGTAAAAATCATCATATTCGCTGACGATTTTTGCATTTTGACCACTATCTGTATTACTCAATGTATTCACCGTTGCGCTCAAACTTGGGTTAAAAATCAACTAAAAAAGTCTTTACAGTAACTCAAAATTGATTTAATTTTGTCTTTCGCCCTCGGAGTACATTATAGTCGGTCTTCTTGGTCGCCAAAATGCACCAGTAACAAATCCTGCGCAAAGCCCACCAAATAACAGATTAACCCAACCAGAGTAGACATAATCTCCCATGCCTCTTAGCCAAGGAATAGCAAATGAAGGAATGACACCTAGCAAGGTAGTCCAAATTAATTCAGACCGTATGTTTGCACCATAGTCAGCTTTTTTCGGTACAATATTGGGTGCGTCTGTACGAATTGGGGTAATGACTAGACGCACACTTAGTCCGGAATTATCTCTGTCCATTGGTGCACTTGACAGCGCATTTATGCTCTCATTTTTTGGATGAATTTCCATAGTTGCAGTATGCCATTGCATTGGACCGTGTCCGTCAAATTTACGCGGCCTTCCATCCATCATAGCACCCCGGTAATTGGATGAAACCGCATCAGCAAGGATTTCCTTAGTTCCACATGTTAGTGATAGTTTTCCCGTCGCTTTAGCATGAAGCCATTCGCTTTGTGTTGGACATCTTACCTCCCAATCGTATCCTGTATCAAGGTCAGTTGCTATCGAGGAAAGTTGCTCAGTTAGCATAGATGTTATCGCAAAAAGACGTTCACGGTTCCAAATTGTCTCCTCGCCATCAGATAAATCAGCATCAAGAATTGACGACAGTTCGCGATGATTCAATGGTGAGTTCATGATAAAAAATTTCGGGCATCTCACTTCATGCTTAGGTCTTTGACCAGCATATATCCAACCTCCCTTATCCTCGCCGATAAAAACAGAGCCCTCCGTAACGGGAAGAAATTCCAAGCCGGCAAATGCAATTGAAGTCATAACCAACCCTAAGCGACTAATGTTTCCATTCTATTGTACCAAGCCATCGCCTTGGTATGGTCAGTCAGGAGAGCGAATTGAGGGAATGGCGATATTGATCTCATGTAGCCAAATACGGAGAAGTCTACCATATTGGGAGTTTTGCCACCGAAATAGTCGCCATCATGTTGGTCGGTAAATTCCGTTAGTAAATCATGCCACAGTTGCTTTGGTTTCCTCCCGTCTTTTTTTACTCGTTTTTTGGCGATAATTCCCCACATAATTGGAAAGCCTGCCCAAGCATAAAGGCGCTTTGACAAAAACCCAAATTTCTCTAATTTGGAGATACGAGTTGTTGTCCTGAATGCCGAGCCTAACGTTCCGTACAATATTGGAACGGTTGCCTTGGACATTTTTGTGTCGGCCCACTCCATCCATTCTTGAGTTCTATCATCATCTCCAATCGCTAGCAATTTTCCTTCATTGTAATTTTTATCGATGAAGTTCATAATCGGAGTGGAGTCGGTATGATGGGTGCCATTTTCATCGGTAAACACCGGTACTTTTCCCCAATCTCCAGCGAATGAAACCGCTTTTTTGATTTTTAACCCGTTCACCGATACATAATTCACATCGAGTTTTAGATACTCAATGACTCCTCTTACCTTCCAACAGAAAGGACAGGTATGCAACATGTGTAGTGTCGCTTTTGCCATGGTGTTGCGAGTTGCGGAGCGCATTTCAATCCTTGTCTGCCGAATCTTGTACAGGTTTCCAACCGGTTTTCCAAAATTCTAAGTCGTCAAGCCAGGTTAACCATTCAGCATCTGTGCTTGACAATAATCGAATCGCTCGACTTTCTAATGCTTCTTTATTGATTGATGATAGCGAACCATTGTCAAGACACTCTTGCCATTCGACCTGCATTTGTCTAATCCTGCGTTTGGCTTCTTCTGGATTGTCAAAATTGCGTTCGCACATGTCTCTAAGTTCAAGTAGCCAGGTCCGTCCATCCTTGCTAATTGGTTCAATGACTCGTGTCGATGGCTTTGGTTTAGAAAACGGCCACCATCCCATAATAGTCCGTATCGGTAATACTTTTTGAAGTTGGTTCATCAATCACTACTGTAATCGTGTTAACCTTTGAAAAATAATTACTTCTCGTATCAACCATGGGAAGGATAACAATCCACCTCCATGGAACGGTCAAAGAAAAAGCCTATTCTCAAATGATGAAAAATTACCAACAAAGACTCAAAACCCGTAATATCAACATAATTTACCATAGCGTAAAAAAAACACTCGACGACTATTACGCCGAAATAGGTAAGAATTCAATTCTATATTTGTTAGACGAAGCAGGAGAGCAATACGGTTCTCGGGAATTTGCCAATCTTGTCAAAAATTGGACGGTTAGTGATCAAGATGTGAATTTAGCAATTGGCCCCGTGGATGGCTGGCAGGAGTACAAATCAGGTCGTGACAAATTGATTTCATTGTCTGACATGACTTTTCCCCATGAATTAGCTGCCGTAATGTTGGCAGAACAGGTCTATCGAGCAACGGAAATTATCAAAGGTACAAATTACCATCGGGATTGAGCAAATCCTCAAAGATGACCCTTCAATGGGAGTGGCGTTGATAGCATGATTTTGTCCGAATCCACCGCCGTTTGGTTACTTTTGGTATTCGACGCAATTATTGGAATTGTTTTGATATTAGGCTCTAAAAGCCAACCGTTCCCTCGGCCAGCCAAACGTTTTGGCAGTTTCATGCTGATTATTGCAGGGCTACTATTCATGGGCCAGTCTGCGCCAAATCCAACCAGTCTTGAGGCACACCTGGGAATTTTATCAGTAGTCGGAGCATTTGGTTTGGTGATTGGAATTCACCACATGCTAAATACTCGCAGAGAGGTACTAGTCGCCCCTATGGCGGGATTCATGTTTTGTGTTGGAGTGGCTGGTTTAATCACATTAACTTGGGATGATCTAACCGAATTTGAACACTGGGCTGGTTTTCTAGCATTGGTCGTACTCGCTGGTGGGCAGACTTGGCTGGTTTTCAGAGGATTACTAATCGGCAGGCTGCCACTTGCGTGGAGTCAAGCGGGCATGGTTGCATTGCATAAGGGGCAGCTGCACGGCCCTCATGGGGCAATCGAATGCTTCGAAAAGGCATGGGATGCCGATGAAGAACATCTCAATCCAATGGCGTATTCAGCGTTGTATAGGATTAATCAATTCCTTGGCAATAATCAACAAGCCACTCACTGGAACGAATTATTTCTTGAGTCAGGTGGCAAGTCTGCGGTTGCGGTGGAATGGCTAGAAGCAATCGATAACTGTTTGAAGAACATGGGTTATTCTTCACCAAATCTCGATGACGAATGACCTTATTCAATACTTATTGGTGCAATTTACGCCGAAAAAGAGCAATAAACACAACCTTTTATGTAGTTTAAGGTAGATATTACTACATGAGTACCGTGAAGAAAAGGAGTAAATTAACGTCTACTGTGATGATTTCAATCCTTGCGGTTTGGTTTGTGGCCAATTTAATCTCTCAATTTGCTTTTATTTTTACTCACGGAACACCGTATGACGGGATTGCTATGCTTTCATCACTCGGCCCATTTTACTATGCAATTCTTATCTTAGAATCACTACTTTGGCTTTGGTTCCTTGGCTTCCTATCATTCAGAGGTTTCAAGCACATAACAAAAAGTAAGAATCAAGGCGAAATTGGCAATTTCCCGATACCAGCAAAATCGCCGTTTTAGCACTAGAACAAACGATGAATTCAAGACCCTTCTCGTGAAAAGACACTCGTGTCTGACATGTCCGAAGTACCAATTTATTCTGGCCGACCTATGGAAATCACTGATTTGTTAAATTTTGAGCGGGTTATTGACGAAATTCCATCAGGTGCTAGAGTTGTTACAATAGAAGAGGCGCGTGAAAGCCTACCTGTTGCAAGGAAGTTGTTGATTGAACTCCAATCCATCAGTGATAACGCAGCAGATTTGACTGAAGAACTTGATATAATTTTGGAAAGTTATGAATCCTCTCATGACCACGTCACTGAATTGGCTGATTATCTTGCGAGTATGATCCACTCATGGCATCAAGTAGTTGACAAGATGGACCAAACCGGAGCAAAAATGGCGTGCTTGGAACCAGGTAGGCTGGAATGGTATGGCGTTGTTGATGAGCAATTAGTATTGTATTCATGGGCTCAAGGTGAAGAGGATATTGAATGGTATCATGACATAAAATCAAGTTTCCTTTCCCGCAAACCACTCATAGAAGCATGATTTAGGCCATACCAGGCGGAGTTCGGATGGTTAGGATAAATCGCGTATATACAGGAACAGGTGATGATGGTACGTCAGCCTTCGTTGACGGGTCTAGGCATAGAAAATCCCACTCAAGATTTGATGCCGTGGGAACTTGTGATGAACTAAATTCCATCGTTGGTATAATTCGCAGAGAATGTGCCGTTCTTCCTAATCATGCAGATGGTGGAAGCAGTGCGAGTATTACTCGTATCCAAAAGATAGCAGAGGCTGCGTTAGATAGAATACAAAACGAATTATTTGACTTGGGTGCAGAATTGGCTTGCAAGCCAAGTGACTTACCTGAATATATGGAATTGATAACTGAACAACAATGTGATTTACTAACAGCAGAAATGGATGCTTGGTTGGAACAATTAGATCCACTAACCAGTTTTATTTTACCTGCAGGAATCGGCCCAGAGCCAATAATTCATCATGCTAGAACCGTGACGCGACGATTAGAAAGATGTCTGGTCACCATTGCCGATGAAGCAGGTGAAGATTCGGTAAGGCCTCAAGCTAGAATCTACATCAATCGTTTGTCAGATTGGTTTTTTGTGTTTGCTCGATGGGTGACAAAGAATCTTGGTGAACAAGAGACGCTTTGGACGCCGTTAGCAAAAAGACAGGAATCGACAAATGTTGCTGGAATGATTAAGAAATTCCACGTTAACGAACAGGATTTTGATAACTTAGGATAAACTGTGCTGTTCGGCAAATAATTTCGCTTGAGAAATCACCTGTTTTGTTTCTTCATGGGTTGCCATATCGAGTGCTAATTCCCAGTCAAGCCACATATAATCTCGATGTTCTTTTGACAGTTTAACCGTTATTTTTTCTGTGGTTGCAAAGTACCAGTACACTTGTTTTTGGGTTCTTTTGCCTTTGTGCTTAAAGCTGTAATTGGTTTTTTCCTCAAAACCATTGACAAATTCAATTTCAGTTATGCCCGTTTCCTCCCCTAATTCCCGCCTCGCGGTTTCCTGCTTAGTTGCATCTCCATCCTCGACGTGGCCTTTTGGTAAGTCCCAGTGGCCTTGTGGATATTGTAATAGTAGGATAGTGCCGTAATTCACTAAAACCACTCCACAGGATGTTTCCATGAACTGCGGAAGGCGGCATTAGTCATGATATTTTTTGTTCAATTGGTAAGAAATTTATACATCATGGTTTATCAGGATTGAATAATGGGTTCTACAGGCATACCTGAGTTTTCTCTGATTGTCGCCGATTCAGATTTTGATGGCCTCTGTGGAGCGGCAATCCTCAAGAAATATAATCCAAGAGCAGAAATTATTTTCTCACATGCTGCTTTGATTAGGAGCGGAAGTTTGGATGACATTATAGACTCCCAAACCGTAATTATTGATTTGCCATTTCATCCAAATTGTGGATGGTATTTAGATCACCATCAAACCAACAAACCATCATCAGATGAGTTATCAGTATTCCTTGCTAAAGGCGGCACTACTGATTGGCAACCAACTCCGTCAGCAGCTAGATTAGCCTATGAGATAATCAAACCGTATTGTGATTTATCCAACTTTGTTGACATAATGCCCTTGGTTGACGCCTTGGACTCCGGAGGTATCACTATTGAACAATTTCGTGCTGATGATGAGTATATGCGATTCAGTAGAACATTAACTAAGGTAGAGAGTGAATACATGAAGAGGATTGTTGAATTAATGGCAGGCGGCTCGACAATGCAAGAAATTTTACAACTACCTGAAGTGATTACTAAACTGGATATCGAGAAAACTAATCGAACTATTTTGGAAAAAATCGTCAAGGAAAATACGGAAATCGTAGATCGTTTAGCAATATGTCATCTCGAGAATACCGGGTTTTTCTCTAACGGTTATCTAGTCACCGCAACTGTTGGTGCTGCGGCAGATGCATGTTGTATAATTCATGGATTCTCAGATGGTTCTATTCAAGATGCAAATAGACCGCCACTGAGCGCAAGTTTTTATGCTAATTCGTTTATCGAAAGCGGTCAAGATAGATACGATTTATCTCGCTTAGCAACTAAGTTTGACCGAAACGGTGGGGGACATATGAATGCTTGTGGATGTAGAATTCAGGAACCCGGTTTAGAGCATAATTTGGCCGAATGGATAAGCATGTGGCGACAGCGAGAAATTACACTTGCAGTCGATTAAAGCACTGAAAATATGTACAAAAATCCCAAGAAAGCGTGGATAAAAATTAGTGCCATTATGAAATCTGCAGCTCTGCCATGTTTGGTTTTTTCAACGGAATAACTTTCACCAGCCACACGCTTTGCCTTGGTCTTTTTACCCAAGTTGACCATTATGAGTAGCAGTATCAGCCCCAACGGGCCGATAAACCCGTGTAGATTTGTTGGCCAAATTTCTGCAAAAATGTCGCCTTCACTGCGAAAACCAGCAATCATTCTACCAACAAAGGCAATCCCGACAACCACAAATCCAGCCCACAGAATCATTTCACCAGATTTTTCATGCTTCTCTAGGGCCAACTTTCTTTGGTCACCTTTGAGGGTTTTATTCTTCTTACGCCAAGAGTATTGTTGCCACATCCAAAATATCAATGCGCTAGCCAAAATGGGGTGGGCTAACAAGGCGATGACTCGAATATAATCCATGGGCTCAGTCAATATACTCCAAGCGTTCTTTATTCATGAACACTAGTGGTAAAATTGACATTTTACAGATGGTTTAACTCATTTTGATGCCGGTTAGTTGAAGTGCAACCTACTAAGCGGCTAATATGTAGGAGGTGGCTATTCTGCAAGAAGAACATGTTGCGAAGTGTTTAGACATTGCATTCAAGGCTAACATTCCTAAGCAGCAGCGTAAGGCCAAGGTTGCAAAATCTGCTGATTGGCAGATAATGGAGAAGAAATGGCGCAGCATACTAACGCTGGCTCTCGATGAAACCGAGATACCGGGAGACGATGAAGAGTCAACCAGCCCGCGTAATAATCGCATGATGCGCCGTAGAGGTAGAGGGAACTCACCGAAGTCTGCAATAGATTGGTTGCCCGATAATGAATCGATTTCTAATGATGAATCTGAATCGGCTGCCTTTAGATTAGCAGTTTTGCTGATTAACAAACAACTCAAGCGCGGTGAATGGAATGACGAATTAACCGCTTTAGAAAACCAAATCAGAGAAGATTGTCTAACTAATGGTGTCGACTCAACATGGCATACCCTCGGTCAAAAAACTGCTTTACTGGCACAGTTTGTTGCTTTTCCCGTCGCCAAGAAAAAGTCCAAGTCAAGCAAAAAAGTTGATATCTCCGCCGGCCGAATTGACGTGTTTAATTATCAAGAATTAGCCAATGCGATGGATGAATTATCACCACTTTGTGTCGATGCTAACCAACAAATTGCGATGCAAAAAGTACAGTCACAGATATCGGCGAAGCGAGCGATTGAAGTGGGAGATGTATTGTTGAATTTGACGGGTAATGCTGCGGTTGTTTCGGTAATTTTAGCAATAGCCAGTGACAACGATTCAGAAGGACCAATAAAAGAATTAGCGAAAGTGGATAAAGGATTAGCAGAAGAATTTACCGATTTAGTTCGGCTGATGAACGGCGAAGTAAAAGATTGGCAATCAAGTACCGCAAGCAACGACAACGGTTTAGCCCGAGCTCGCATGAGATATGCGTGGATGAATTTCCCAGATTCGGTTGGTAAGTTACCCCCGGAAGATATCGCCCAAGGCATTGAAATTCTTGAGGCAATTCCAAATTCGCAAACTCAAGTACAAAATTTGAGGTGGATTTACCTTGCATCTCTAACGAATTCCGGCGCTGCTAAAGATGCTACAGACTTACTGATTTCAAATACCCTTGACCATTCTATTGAAATCGAAAAACTATACGATTTAGTCTGTACTCTATCCTCTTCTGAGGTCGAGGAATGGTTGGTGAATCAGTTACAATCACTTGACGAGGGCGCATTACAATACATCGCTAACAATAAACAAACATCTCTAAATTTGAAAAATGAATGCTACAAGAGATTGCAAGACATATCGGGAGAAGGCTGGGAAGAATCGTCTGTATCAGCTGTAGAGGTCTTTACACAAAAACTGGAACTTAGAAGACTTAGTAAAATCCTTTGTGGTAATGACTTAGCGCCGCTATCGCATCCCTATGAGGCATTGCTATCATACCACGTGCTTGCGACAAATAGCGAACAAGACCTGTGGGAAAGGTTCGTCGAGATTAGAAAATTAGCCCTAACTTCTATTCATAGCACTGAACCTCCGGTATATCTAACGCCAATGGCTCAAAGCCTGATAATGCTAATGGAGGGCAACAAGGTCGATGATGACCCGTTTACAGTTTTGCCAAAGAAAGCCTATCAAGCCCTAAAACAAGCTAGAAATGCCCTCAAACAGGGGGGAACGGGAATAGCCTCTAGAACTCATATTGAACACTTGCAGAATAGTCTTGAGCAAGCAGAACTTTCAGTTTTGGAGGAGAATTTATTGTCGGTATTGATTACAACTTTGAAATTAAACCAGGCAACAATATCCCTGCAACATGGTGAGGCCGATGAGGAAATATTTGCCACTTTGAATAATTTAGTCGCTGGGGCAGATATACCAACACGCCTAATCCGTTCGATTAGACAGCTGGTTTTTGATCACGATATCGGCTTGGAAGGTCTAGTTGATTGGTACCAAAAGAACAATCCATTATCACAATGGCATACGTTGGCAAGGGCAGCATTATTTGCTCAAAATGACGATGAGTTAAACGCTGCGCGAGAATATCGAAGAGTTGCTGAGAGTGGGGCATTCGACTTTGAACATTCTATGGTACTTTATCGTAAATCGATAATCCACTTGGCTCATGCAGAACAATGGAGCGAAGCGGTAGATTTACTCGATGCGCAACCCGCTTTGAGGACTGCAATAACCAAACGTTTCCAACTCTACCTAAGGGTTTCATTCACCGCCAATAGTCAGAAAACCAATGAAGCAACTCAATTACTGAAGGATTTCGTTAGACGAACAAAATATGTTACTGAAGAGAACATGGAAGGCGAAATCATTGAAAAACCCGTAAATTTCTTTGCAGAGGATGAATTAGACAATCTACGAAATTATCCGTTTGAGCATTCTAGAGTGCTCCCTGCAGAACCATTTAGTGGCCGAGTTACTGCAGCATTAAATTCAATACAACGCAATAAACGTCGCAGTAGGCAAGGGTTCGACGGACGTTTCCGCAATGAAATGTTACAGAATCCTCCCTCAATTATGGCGCTTTATGATATCGCAAGAGATTCAGCAGATAAGAATCCGATTGAAGGTTTAATGTATCTTGAAAGAGCACAGAATTCTGGAAAGTTCACCACAACCGAAATGAAGAGATTGTATGATGCAGAAAGAAGTCTCTTTGCGACGCACAAAAAGGAGATACCAAACTCATCCCGGCGTTACTTGAAAAATCTGTCATTACCGCCGTTGGTGATTGTTGATACCAATATTTTGGTTGATGCACTGGTCGATAAAATCGCTCATAGTTTAGAGTTGGCTAGTGAAACAAGTTTGGATTCTTTCGAGCATGATAATTTCCATAAAGTCTTGCTGAGCCGTGCTGATGCTGGCCGGATTAATCTTTGGTTACCTTCAATTGTCAAACATGAGATTACTGAATTGAGCAAGAATCACGGCCGATTAAAATCAAAATTCCAATCCTCTTTAGTTCGGCCCGAGGTACTTGATTCTGTTTTCAGTGACAAGAAAATCGCTTCATTAGTTGAAGAAATAATCCAAGAGTTCAATCGATGGAAACCATTTGATGTTCATTTGGAAAGCGAAGCCAAAGATGAGGAACATGTGAGTGAAATTACCGATTTCTTAAAGGAATATGTCGAGATATATGATGAACTTACGGAAATGAAAGTTGCGAGAGAACCAAAACAAAATCGGACCAAAATAGGCAACGATAAGGTCTATCCAGAACCAGCCGACAGGAACATTATGGCGATTGTCAAAGTTCTCGCATCACAGTCCTTAGAAGGTTTAGGCAGTATCCTAGTGGCTACGAGAGACGGTGATTTTACCTTGACTGCTCGGGCTTTTGAGGAACGGTTTGGTTATGGAATTATCAAGAATAGCAAGATGCTCAACACTTGGCTAAACTGAATTTTTCCGCCAGGCAGCATAATACCTCGACACGTCCGGAGAATCTGGATTAGTGAATGCAGTAAATTCGATTAGATCTAACGAATTGAACGATTCTTTTAGCCAATCTTCTCTCAGGGGCCAAGGTGGTGGCAGGATTGCTTGACAACCATTGTCTAATCGACCAATGCACAGCATTTGGCCATTGTCACTTAACAGACTTGGCATCTGTTCAGCAGCAGTTTCCCTTATTCCTCCATCCGGGATGGCTTGGAGAATATGGATTTCAATGACAACATCAAACTGTCCCAGCCATTCTTGTTCAGGATTCAAGATATCGCCGACCATCCATTTGACGTTTGAGTTGGGAAAACGCTCCATACACCAATCAATGCAGTGTTGAGAGATGTCAAATGCAGTTACTGTGAAACCAAGTTGCTCTAAGCCAATGGCATCATCGCCCAATCCACAACCAATTATCAAAGCATTACCTGGTTGAGAGTTCTTTTTGACCCAATCCATCATGATTTGATTGGGTGCCATTCTTGCCCAAGGAATCATAGCAGAATTTCGCTCGGCCATTTGGTATAATTCATCAAACCAGCCAATGGGTTCGCCATCAACAACTGATTTGGCATTGGAAATGAGCAGTTCCCGCTCAAGTTCTGAAATTTTGTCCATCTTTCTCACATGTGGGAAATGATTGCGTCACCAAATTCACTGCACTTCAATAATTTGGCGTCATCCATCAATCGTTCGAAGTCATAAGTTACAGTTTTGGCTGAAATTGCGCCTTCCATACCCTTGACAATAAGGTCAGC
>DAHU01000107.1:0-3306 GCA_002495945.1 Euryarchaeota archaeon UBA13 | reverse complement strand
CCTGGGTTGACTTTATCTTGTCCAGCATACTTTGGTGCGGTACCATGTGTAGCTTCGAATATAGCGATGCCAGTATCGTAGTTGATATTTGCACCGGGTGCAATACCAATTCCGCCAACTTGCGCAGCAAGAGCATCAGAGATGTAATCACCATTGAGATTCATTGTAGCAAGGACAGAATATTCCGCTGGTCTAGTAATAATTTGTTGTAACATGGCGTCAGCAATTACATCTTTGACGGTAATAGTCGTCCCAGTGTTTGGATTGTCAAATGTACACCACGGGCCGCCATCGAGTTCGATGGCACCAAACTCATCTTTTGCTAGTTGGTAACCCCAATCTCTGAAGCCACCCTCTGTGAATTTCATGATGTTGCCTTTGTGAACAAGAGTTACTGAATCCTTGTCGTTGTCAACAGCATACTGTAATGCTGCTCGTACAATCCTCGCAGTTCCTTCTTGAGAAATTGGTTTGACTCCGATTCCCGAAGTATTGGGGAATCTAATTTTGTCAACACCCATCTCATTTTGTAAGAAATTGATTAATTTGGCAACTCCCTCGGTTCCTGCTTCCCATTCTATGCCGGCATAGACATCCTCACTATTTTCTCTGAAGATAATCATGTCCACATCTTGTGGTGCTTTCACCGGCGACGGTGTTCCATCATACCAACGCACAGGTCTTACACAGGCGAACAAATCTAATTTCTGTCGCAGTGCAACATTTAGTGATCTAATTCCGCCGCCAACAGGAGTAGTTAGTGGGCCTTTAATTGAAACCAGGCCATTTCTCATCGCATCGAGAGTTGCTTCAGGTAACCATTCACCGGTGTTGTTGAAGGCTTTTTCACCTGCCAAAACCTCATTCCAGTGTATTTGTTTTTCACCATTGAATGCTTTGGCAACTGCGGCATCTACTACCTTAATCATTACAGGGCTGATATCGACCCCAATTCCATCGCCTTCGATATAATGTATAGTTGGGTTATTTGGTACATTCAATACGCCATCTTCTAAGGTAATAGTCTCGCCTGCCATGCCACTCAAACCATCCGACAAGCATTTCCTTCAAGAATGAACCGCACATCGGAGGTACATGTTGGGACGCGTTGAATGGAAAGGTAACTCTAGAGTAGATTGCTTCAATGAAGCAGGAGACTGTGTAGAAATTGATTGGGACCACGGACCTACTCCGGTTCAAGTTACACTGCAAATGATTGGTGCATGTTCACTCGCCGATATACAAATTGGACTGAAAGACAGACCAATAGAGCGAATTTGGATAGAACTCGACGCTGACAGGAAGAACACTTCGCCAAAAGTTTTCACCAAGATAAGAATGACTTACCATGTTGATGGGGAAGCACCGGTTAAATTGGTGAAGAGATTAGTTGAAAAAAGCCATGAAACATACTGTACAGTATCGAATATGTTCAAACCTACAGTCGAAATCACTTCAAGCGTTGTGATTAATGGCGAACTTTGTTGATGACAACATCTGCATTGCTTTGGTCAGCAAGTCTCTGAGTATATCGTGCAGTGGAATCCAGCTTTTAGGAATAGAAGCAGGTGCTTCACTCGGACTGAGGATGTTATTCTGAGTTTTTATTTTGGCAAATGGTCTAACTGGGCCTGATCCATCGACATCAATGATAACAGAAATTTCGTATTCATCGTGTCTCTTGACCACCTTGGCTGATGCCAAGTTTACCTTGGCATTTCCGGGGACATTACTGGTTATTTGTTCCCCATCTGAGGTATGTAATTCTTGCTTTACCAGAATCTCAAGTAACTCACTGATGGTCTCGTCTGGAAGAGATACTGAACTAGTCTCTATTACTACGGTTTTAGAGTTAGTTTCCTCGATGTCGTTAGCATCTTGCTGAGTTACCATTTCATCATTTGATAATAGTATGGCAAGGTTCTCATTTTGCTCTTGTAGTTGAGTGGCAGGGTTCGTGAACTGGCCGTTGTTTTTAACGCCCAATTCTGCAAAAATGTCTATTTCATCTTCTTCAAATGAGTCTGGTAAAACAAAGGCATCACTTTCAAACATTGACTATAACTCATGCCTCATTATACTTAATTTGATGTTACTCACTTGCGCGTCATGCATCATGATAGATTAATCAACTAGTAAGATAAAAAATGTCAAAGGTGACGGCATTTTGGATATAATGTGGGTAGTTTCATTGGCTCCAGATTTGTTGTCATGGCACTGATTGGGACGCTGCTATTTTTGCCGATAAATTCAGTCGACAGTTTCCCAAACGGTGTTGGAGAGATTGCAAATAACGGATGTTTATGCCACGGCGCAGCAAACTCCGAAACCGAAATTTCGGTAACGGGACTTCCATCCAAATTCCAGTCAAATACTACTTATCCTCTACAATTAATACTCAACAACGAGCAAATCTCACCAAGTGAAACAGATGCTCAAGGAGGTTTTAGAGTGATAATAACCAAGGGTAACCTGAGTTTTGAAGATAACGAGGGGCAATTAGTAGATGAAGGATGGACTCATTATGAGTCGTCTAATCAACAGCGAATGTGGAATTTTTCTTGGACTGCGCCAGCAGATAATACTACAATGAGTAAATTTTTGATTTACGGTAATGCAGTGAACGGTAATGGTTTGTCTAATGAAGACCACTGGAATGTGAAGGAAATTTATGTTCCCGGAGAGCAGAATTTCGATCCGATTCCAAATAGTGAGGTTGCGGAACACGAGTTAGAATTATTTGACCGAACAATGTTATTACTCGGCCTCATAGTTTTACTCTATGTTTGTTTTAAGATGATCAAAGATTAGTTAACAAACTCGATACTCTTATTTCTCAACGCTCTGATTTGGCGATTTTCACTTGAACCATGAATTTGTTCACTTTTGACGCCAGTTAAAACCAACATTACTCGGATTTCATCTCCGAGTTCTTTATCGACAGCTGCTCCCCAAATTATCTTCGCATGTGGTGAAATCTTCTCTTGGATTATTTGAGCACATTTCTCAGCTTCTCCCAATGTCAAATTTGGTCCACCAACGACGTTAATTAGCGCACCTCTCGCATCAGAGGTATCCAACTCTAGTAGCGGCGAATGTAGCGCTTCTAGAGTAGCTTCCTCAGCTCTATTCGTTGCTGAAGACGCCCCTAAGCCGATCATGGCAACCCCGCTACCAGATTTGATTACAGCCTTCAAATCCTCAAAGTCAAGATTGACCATTCCGTCAGTAGTGAGTAATTCAGTTACGCCAGTGATCGACCTAACTAGTAGCTCATCTCCAACTCTAAATGCGCTAGCGATTGGT
>DAHU01000026.1 GCA_002495945.1 Euryarchaeota archaeon UBA13 | reverse complement strand
CAAGCGGGAGATGTAGCTGATCAATTACATTCCTTGTCTGGTGAATTAATGATTGTAGATACCCCTGGACAGGTAGAATTATTCGCATTTAGGGAGGCTAGTAATCACTTAATTGAGGTGCTAGGCAGAAATCAGTCGGCAATTATCTATCTTTTTGACCCAATGTTGTCTCGGTCGCCATCTGGATTCGTGTCGCAAATGTTGCTGTCCAGTATTGTTGAATTTAGGCTTGGTTTGCCGACTAAGAATTTCCTTTCCAAATCAGATCTACTCGAACCAGAGGAACTTGAGAAGATTTTAGAATGGTCTGAACGATTAGAAATCTTAGAAATGGCACTTTATGACGAGGCTGGAGGTCAAAGGACTGAATTTGCCATAAACCAGTTGCGAATGATGCAAGAATTCGCTCAAGCACCCGGTCTCACTCCTCTATCTTCCGAACTTGAGGAAGGACTCGCAGATGTACTCACTTTTGCCCAAGCTCTTTTCGGTGGAATGGGTGATGCAAGAGATGGTTTTGCTCAAGATATTGAACACGAAAGAAACTAGAAGTTGTTCAAGAAATCTTAGAAGCCTTCTCGAACTCGAAGGTTCATGACAAGACATTTGTTAGCCATCGATGACGTAGAAGAAGACTTTGCAATGATTCTAAAGTGGGCTATTGAATTCAAGAGGCTTTGGAAAGAAGGCGATGATGTAGCAATCAACTTCCTCCCGTTAGATACTATGGCCGTTGGCTCGATTTATGAAAAACCAAGTACCAGAACACGTGTATCATTTGAAGTTGGAATCAATCGATTAGGTGGATACCCATTGACACTTCTAAAAAATGATATTCAACTAGGAAAATCAGAAACTGTGGGCGATACCTCACAGGTGTTGTCCCGTTTTTTGGGAGCGATGACCTACCGATGTTTCTCCCATGATGATGTCACAGAACTAGCAAAATATGCTGATGTGCCAGTGTTAAACGCATTATCTGACAAGCACCATCCCTGTCAAGCGGCTGCAGACCTAATGACTGTCTTGGAGCATTGCTCCAACTTAGAAGGTCTAAAGGTCGCCTGGGTTGGAGATGGCAACAATGTTCTGCACGATTTGATGTTGGCTTGCGCCATGCTTGGAATCGATATCCATTATGCAATTCCTAAGGGCTATGAACCAGCGGAAGATGTAGTGGTTAGAACTAAGGATATTGCATCGAGAAATGGCAGTGAGGTGGTTGCTACGAATGACCCTATCGAGGCTGTTACCGGAGCAGATGTAGTTTACACAGACGTGTTTATCTCAATGGGCGAAGAACACTTGAAAGACAAAATTAAATCATTTGAGGGATTTCAAGTCAATGAAAATCTAGTTGGCAATATGAATGAAGAATGGAAATTTATGCACTGTTTGCCTGCCCACCGAGGCGATGAAGTTACGGATTGGGTAATGGATCATGAGAACTCGATTGTCTTCGATCAAGCAGAAAATCGCATGTGGGCTCAAATGTCGTTACTTGCTTACTTAGTGAGTAACGAAGCATGGGAGACTATGGGCGAATTCATGGGCATTGCTTAGTTAAACATACATTGGTAATATAAATCCAACTAATCCAAGCAACATTGCAATCCTAATTTTAGAAGCGGCTTGGTAGTCTTTGCCTTCCGCCAATTCCCTATTTAGAGTAATAAGCATCAGAATTGCAGGGGTTTGATATAGTAATTGATTGAACTGAAATGGTCCCTTCCAGTAAGGGATGTAGAGGCAAACAAGCGCAGCCATCACCACGACATAGGCAAGCATTCTTGATTTGACTAATCCAAATGTCATGGGTAGAGTTTGTCTAACTCCTTCATCAGCTTCCATATCCTGACAATCTTTGATTATCTCTCTGGCTAAATTAGCAAAAAATACCACTCCAGCAGTCCACCAGACTAGTGGAGTCCACAGATTACCAACGCTGGCAGCACCATAAAGAATTACGGCACCAACCATTATCGAAATTGATATGTTACCCTTGATACCAGTATTCTTGAGTGTAATGCCGTGGTCATAGGTTATCATCAGACTAACTGCAATGATATATATCGCAATCAATTCAATAGGTGAATTTCCTGAATTGTGTAGAGAGACTGCTCCCAAAACAACGCAAAGGATACTTAAACTCCAAAGTATTTTAGCAAACTTTCTAGCGTTGTCTATGGTAATTAATTCCGCAGCTAAGGGTCTTTCTGGGTGGGCTTCTTGATCTATTTTGACATCTTTGATGTCATTCATCGTATTGCCTGCACCAATAAAAAAGATCACAGCCATAACTTGTGATACTACTTCCAGTGGCTGTTGGGTTAACCATTGGTCACCTACCGCAAAATGAGCACCTAAAGGAACAGTTATTGCGGCAAGTATCACATTCTTTATTCGCATCAATTGTAGATACGGCTTGAATGCCCCGCCCATGACTTATGCACTTTGTCGTAGGTTTTGATATTGTTCGTTATGATGCCATTGACCACACGCAAACCCGTGTTCTAAAGCCACCAACATCAGTCCCTTCATCGAAACCAACTTTTGAAAATCTGCTGTCTCTGGCTAATACGTTGCCCAGTTGATTCATGGTTGCACCCCAGCGAAATCTTCTGTTAATGTGTTCCAAAATAGTCGTCGTATTTGCCTCTCCAACGGCGCTGAGGAAATCTACGATTTCAGTTCTCAATCTACGAGTCCTACTCATCAAGCCTCACCTCTATTGTTTCTTACTCTTCTAACTAAGCCACGGACTGTTGATGAGTATACTTGTTCAGTCTTTGTCTTACCTGGTATGTGTATTGGTTGCCACCCAACAGCGGCAGAATGGGATGGGATTCTACCGCTGGGGTGGGCGAATTTTGTGGTCAGTTTGTTTGTCCAAACTGTGTTATTTGATTCCGATTGGATTTCAACCAAATCAGCAAAAGCAAATTTCTCTTCATAATTTGTCTGTTTGTTCATGAATCAAACGTGCGGGCTGTGGTATATCAAGAAAGGATTGAGTCGGTAATGTTGAAGTGAATCTGAAATCGTCTCCAATGTCGCTTTTTCAGTTTCAGTTTTTGGTTAAAGTGAACTAAATCTGGTTGTTTTGTTAATTTTGCGAGTAGGGTGATTTCTAAATACATGCGGCTTAACGGCAGGTTAGCCTTGCTCGTATAGTGTAGTGGCCCATCATAAAGGACTCTCATTCCTTTGACCCGGGTTCAAATCCCGGTACGAGCACTTTCAGCCAACTGTTCTATAGAATTTATAGATGTTTGATTATTCATTGAACTTTAACCATTCACCTTCACTACCAACAGGTCGATACCAATTTTCCTCACCTTGTTTTAACCATTCATAGCCAGAATCATCAGT
>DAHU01000010.1:4813-5361 GCA_002495945.1 Euryarchaeota archaeon UBA13 | reverse complement strand
AATTCTGTAACATCATCTGGTGGAACCCACCCACTAGAGTTAACAATATCTTGGAATATAAGTCGTGAGTTATACGACATAGACCTCATATCTAAATCACCACCAACAGGATCGCAAGCTAAAATTCCAGCGATGTGCGTACCATGCCTATACTGCTGATGACCCCTATTATCCCAATCATCAATTGTATCGTTAAGATAGACTATTTTTCTGTGTTCTATTCCCGGACTTCCAGTTTCTAAGGTTGAATTCCTAAAACAGGCGTGATCAAGATCTATTCCAGTATCAGCTACCGCAATAACAACTCCATCCCCGCTAAGGTAGGAATAATCTGATGAATTATTCCCATCTTCTGAATAATTAATCTTAATATCACTACTCATTAAATTCATATTTTTGTTATCATCAATCAAAAGCCCATAGTTGAAAAATAACAGTGCAGCCACAATGAAGGCAATGTAGCCACGCATAAAATGCGGTAAATTAACTGGACTTAATCGATTGGGTTTCTCTGTTTTAATCAAAAATAACAATCTAAACCAGAAAAA
>DAHU01000010.1:3664-4430 GCA_002495945.1 Euryarchaeota archaeon UBA13 | reverse complement strand
ACATTGTAAAAACACCATGATATGATACCAGCGCGTTTAAGAAAGCGGCCCAATTCGCAAATCCCATGCAAGCATTCCGAGTAACAGGAACCGCTCCATTTGGCAGCCAGCGACAGAAGTTCACCATCGATTTAGTCGCAGATTCATCAGATGATGCTGAACATAGATGCTACTCAAGATTAGGTTCAAGGCACAAAATGGGAAGAAGGCAAATAGCAATAGATTCGATAAAAAAAATAGATCCAAGAACGTCAACAGAACCACTTGTGTTGAACGCATTTAGAGAAGAAATTGAAGCTGCTGGAGGGCCCATCTCAGTAGCGACAGAAGAAGAATAATTTCCACTTGACTAAATTCCACAACTGGGGATGTTAACGGTGGATTCAAACGAATTAAACAGAACTAGTAGATTACTAGATATAAATCGACAGAGGCTAGAAGAAATTAAATCCCAAATTGGCAGAATTGAAAATCTTCAATTAGAGCATGATGACACTAGGACCGCTCTAAATTCTATATCAAAAGGACAAACAGGCCACATTCCGTTAGGTGCAGGGGTTATGGTGAAAATACCCAAATCAAATACAGTGATTATTGATTTTGGTAGTGGTATTTTTGGCGAGGTTAGTATAGATGTGGCAGAGTCTATGGTTTCCGATAGGCTTACTGACTTAGGGGAGTTGAAAAATCAATTTCAAAAAGATTCAGACACGGTAAACAACCGAATTAGTAGTATTCTACAAGATATTGAAAAAATATCTAGCCG
>DAHU01000010.1:0-3290 GCA_002495945.1 Euryarchaeota archaeon UBA13 | reverse complement strand
CTCTAAAACAAAACGTAGACGTAAGCGTGGTAGCGAACTGACACTTGATGATTAGGTGGTATGATGGGGCTATTCGATAAATTCCGCAAAAAGGTCCAAAAGGCAGCTTCAGAAGTAAACCCTGATGAAATTTCTGCTGAAGAAGACTCTGAAGAAGCGAAAAAAGCTATGGATATAAGAGATTCTGGCGATTCCAAAATCGATACAATCGATGAACCAGAGTGGGAAGAATTTGACGACGATGTTGATTTAGAATTACCAAAACAGAATGATGACGAATGGGATGAGTGGGATGAAGAGGAAGATTATGTTCTTCCAACCAAACTATCTAGAAAAGAAAAGAAAATACTTGCAGCGGCTGCGAAAAAAGACTTAGCAAAGAAGAAGGCAGCGGAAAAGGAACTCAAAAAAAGAGGCGGAAAAGAGGTTGCAAAATTAGCCGGATCAAAAGTAAATCTTCACATGATGAGGACAACAACGGGGAGGCAACTTGTTGAGGTAAAATCAAGTCCTACTGGTAGTAAAGGAACTATTGATGATGGACGAATAAAAATCGATCTTGGTGGCGGTGTAGTAGAAAGCGGTGGGCGAGTAATCAAGCCCAGCGAAGCACTTGATAATCTAATAGAGGAATTAGAGTGGATAATGCTAGAATCCGATATTTCTTCAGATGCTGTAACTGAGGTTATGGCAGTCCTAAAACGTAATTTAATCGGGCAACGTCTAAGAAAGGGGGCGGACATTTCAAAGGTTTTAGAAGCAAGCTTAAAGAGAGCCCTTAGAGGTATCCTTGAAGCAGGTTATTGGGATTTCTTTGAGTCAATTGAAAAATTCGTTGAGAAGGGAGATAAACCAGTTGTAATAATGTTTGTCGGGGTAAATGGTACGGGAAAAACAACAACAGTCGCTAAAATTGCTAATCTTCTACAAAAGCGCAATATCTCTGTAATAGCAGCAGCAGGAGATACATTCAGAGCGGGGGCGATTGAGCAATTAGAAACTCACTGTGATAGATTGAATATTCGATGTATATCATCTCAAAGAGGTGGAGATTCTGCTGCCGTTGCAAGAGATGCGGTTGAATCAGCCAAAGCGAAAGACATCGACGTGGTTTTAGTCGATACCGCTGGCAGGATGCAAAATAAAGCTAACTTAATGGCCGAATTAGAAAAGGTCAGACGAGTCACAAACCCTCATCTGACTTTGTTTGTAGGAGATGCATTAGCGGGTAACGACGCAGTAGATCAGGCTAAGAATTTCCAGGAGATGTTAAAATTCGATGGAGCAGTCCTGACCAAATTGGACACCGATGCTAAAGGAGGCGCCGGACTTTCTATTGCTCACTCAACAGGCAGACCAATCGTTCTATGTGGGGTTGGCCAAGAGTATGATGATTTAATGCAGTTCAATCCAGATTGGTTATTACAACAGTTATTCGAGTGAGGTGAGAAGATGGACAAGGAATTTTTTGATGATGAGTCTAGCATTCACTTATTTCAACTCGTTCACATGCTTCAAAGAAGCGCTATGATGCACATGGGACTTTTGCAAGACTCAGAGGGGCGAGTCCACTACAATTTGGGTGAAACAAAAGCTGCAATCGACACACTCAATATGTTGAAACAGAAAATGGCAGGAAATCTTACAGAAAAAGAATCTACAATGCTTAATGGAATCATATCAGAACTTCAGCTACAATTCGTGAAAGCACCAGCACGTCAAAGAGCACTAGAAGATCAAGTTGCAGAAACTGAAGCGGTCAGAGAAACATTCACAAACCCTCAGGATGGACCATCTGAGATTATAATAGACGAAGAAGAATAACACAAACCCGTAATATTTTGAGCGGTTATTTCATGAGTACGATAGGCTTCAGATGAGTGTTACGCATGGTTAGAGTGAGTGATGTCTCGGATGAGGAAGCCCCAACAGTTCTCATTGTTGACAACAATAAAATGTCTCTACATAGGTTGACAAATCTCTTTCGCCAAAGAGAATTTCAAGTAGTTGTCTGTGAAGATGGAGACAAAGCTGTTGACGAATATATTAGACTAGACCCAGAATTAGTAGTTCTCTCTCTTGACATACCTAGCCTAGATGGTCACCTCGCTGCGTTGGAGATGAGGGAGCACGGAAACGATTGCCGAATTCTGTTTTCTGCTCCAAAAAGACAGGCAAGGCTAGCGCAAGAAGCAACCCACTCAGCTGGTGCAGTTGGATGGATTGAAAAACCCGTTACTGCTGAGGCGTTGGAATTAATTTGGAACAATGTCCTTGGCCCTATACCAAATGCTCCAGGTCTCGAGGACTTAGATTCTATACATCCAGTAGAAGAGATGATTGAAATTGAAGAAGACGAAGAATTACTACCTGCTCCAATACCAATTCCTGTTACACCTCTACCTGTTAACAATCAAGTAATTCCCCAAAAGAAAAAATCATCTAAGCGTAAGCGTTTAGCTATTGTAACACTGATATTTTCCCTAATTATAGGAGCGGCGGCTTATCTATATCAGTCTCAATTACTGGATTTCTAACATCACTTGGAACACTATTTGCAGGGATTAATGCTATACTACCATCTGGTAGTTGTTGTCTAATGTAACCCCCCTCAATATTTGGGATAGCATAATGATTTACGTTTTCAACTCTACTGCCGGCAGGCGCCTTTACAATTTCATTTATTTTGTAGTTAGTTGATGATAATAAACTCATATCACCGTTTTCAATTCTGCTATCTAGAATTCTATCATTATTCCAAAAATAGTATGTCAGCCACACAATTGCAGCTATTATTGGAAGACCCACAATCCATCCAACAATACCACTCATACTACCCTCTCTAACAAAGCATTCCAAGATTTCTCAGCATATGCTTTTGCAGCTTCCTTTGGATTGTCGGATTTGTGTATTCCACTTCCAACAATTATACAATCGGAACCGGCCAATACTGCCTCTCTTGGATCACCATATCTTTGACCCATTTCTCCATCTCCAGTTGAGATGTTTACACCTGGTGTCCAGATCATTTTATCCGGGCCAACTTTCTCCCTAAGAGATTTGATTTCTTCCGGTCTAGATCCATTACCGATAAATCCGAATACACCGTCATGAACCTTCCCTAAATCTACAACCTTATTGGTGTAATTTGGATCTAATAAATTTCCTCTGCTTGACATTTGAGCTAGAAGTAACACTCCACCAATTCTTCCTTCATCATTCCAGGCAGCCTGAATTCCATCAACTATGTCTGGGCCACTTATTAGGTGAGCAGTAACAAGGTCACTCCA
>DAHU01000007.1 GCA_002495945.1 Euryarchaeota archaeon UBA13 | reverse complement strand
ACTCAATGAATGTGGTGTACTTTCGATTGGTATTGATGCCTCATTAGTCCACAAACGGGGTCCTTTTGCATCGAGCACGACAACCTCAGAAGATTGCCACTCATCGATTGTTTCTTCAATACTGCCTCCACTATCGTATATTCCAGGTGAACGTCTAACCCAACTACCAATTGGTGGTACTGGTTCGCGTATTACTTTGGCAATCTGTCCAGCGACAGACCTTTCTTCGGCATGAATTCCTGAGACTTCACTACCGACAAACTTCAACCTACGTCGTGGGCCCGGTCCTCCCCACAGGTGAAGGATTACTTCGCTATCTTTTCGTAAACCATGACTCGTCATTAGTGAAGCCATTAACGCTCTAACTAAGACGTCCATGCGGCCAGCAGCACCTGCTAAGTCATTGATGGGGAGTTTTCCGGAGGCCATGGCGCGGTGACCGATTATGGCAAAACGGCGCATGTTATCACTAGACTCCTCTTTCGATAACTGTTTGAATTGCTTGGCAGACATCATGCATCGTAGACAATGTGAAGTCGGCACCAGATTTGTCAACAAGATATGCCCGTGGTTTGTCTTTCCTGTTCAAATCTTCCAATCTGTTGGCAATGACAGCAGTCATTCCGGAGTGCTCAAGTTGTGCAACTGCTCTTCGAACCAATTCCTTTTGTTTGACACCACTTTCTAATTTGAATCCAATTCGAACAGCGCCAACGCATTTTTCTTTGAGCGCTAAAATATGCTTTGGACTTTCAACTAACTCAACATTCAATGTGCCTTGTTGACTAGCCAGTTTACCTTTTGCTGGGTTATTTACAACATAGTCTAGAACAGCAGCACTGTGGACCCAAGCATCAATTTCATCATTGGCCAAAGCGATTAATTCTTTCAGCATGACCTCTGGCTGTTCTGCTTTAATCACCAGTGGTAACCAACTTGGCTGTTCATAGTTTGTCAAACCGGCGACACAAGTCACATCATGACCGTGTCTGTAAAGATAATCTGCAATCTTGAAACCAGTTTTTCCGCTACTACTGTTGGCTAAAAATCTGATATCATCAATAGGGGATTTGGTTGAACCAAGAGTGATAACTACTGAACGGCTCTTGGCGGAATTAATGTAATGGGCAAAACGCGCCACAATTTCATCGTGTGGCGGAGTTTTCCGTTTGCCTTCTTGCTCTTCACCCCAGTGAACTTTGATGCCGTGTTGTTCTACATCATCAACAAGGTCAGTAGTAACTGGATCGTCTGCTAAATCGGCGTGCATACTTGGAATCATCATAACCGGACAATTCCTCGTTCTTGCAGCGCTCAATGCCATGAGTATTGGTCCGTGTTGTAGTCCATGCAAGTAACTCGCAAGTAAATCTCTTGTTGCTGGGGCAATCAAAATGCCATCAACTTCATCCAAAGCAGACAAATCGCTTTCCCAACTTGTAATCACTTGTGTTTGGGTCGCCCATTCAACAGCTAATGGTGTGATTATCTTCTGTGCGGAATGTGTCATCATGACACTTACCTGAGCACCATGTCGTCGCAATTCTCTAGCCAATCTTACTGTGTCGACTGCGGCGATACCGCCGCTTACGCCAAGCAGGATTTTCTTATCTGCAAGACTATCTCCACGAATTTCAACATCCGTGTCGCGCATCGCCATGGTCAACGCACTGGTTTGGCCAATTTGACACCTTCGTTAGCAAATTATTAGCAGATTGATGCAATAATTCAAAATTAATGGCTACTAGCGGTTTACATGCAGCCAAACAGAGGCGACCAATTAGTCGTTGCTGGTATGAGTCCAAACAGTTTGGTTGCGCGCAACAGTGCGTTCGATAGAATCCATCGAGGCACATCATTTATTGTATTCATTGATGGATTGGTGGTATTGTTATTAATTTGGGATATCAGTTCAATAATATCGGCCAATTTTGCGACAATGATGTTGGGTTTATTTGGCTTAGTTAATTTTTCAATCTGGAATTCTTACAAATCAACAAAATCATGGGCATATTGGCCCGGTTCTATTTTGATACTTCTCGCTGGAGTATTTTTCGGTATCGTTGCATTACTAAACTTGTATTTCTTATTGAGGGGCAACGTTGGGTCACTACTATTTGTTTTCCTTACAGGTTGGGCAACTATTGGCTCATTTCGCAGATTTATGTATCATTTTAATCCAGTTTACAAATCGGGCTATTTCGATATGGAATCAACAGGAATTGACTTTGAGTTAGAACAAGGTGAAATGTTGGCAGCATGTCCAAAATGCATGGCGGTTTTAGCCATTAGGCCATCAATGCTGAGTGCAAGTGATTTGTGTCCGCACTGTCAAGCGCCACTAATCGATCCCCGACTAGCGGAAAAATATGGTTTAACCGAATCCGAGTAAACTCAGCGTGACGCTAGTGTTAGATTCTTCCACATCTCTTCAGGAACTTCCATTGCCAGTCGCAAGCCACCCATGGCACCGAGCCTTACAGGGTCATCAACAACGTGAACATTTACATCTCCCAAATCGCTTAATCTACGCTCAATCATGGCTCCCAAGCCGGAAATTCCGGAACCGCCACCTGCGAGAATCATGTTTCTTCTAAATTGGTCGTGATATTCTGGGTTTGAGCCAGCGATTAGTACTTTGACATTCTCAACGATTGGGTCAACAATTGATTCACAAGCTTTCTGAATGCAATCTGTGATGTCTAATGTCATGGCTTTTCCTTCAATCGAGAAATCAACCATAACCGGTTCATCAGGGGTTGAGGTTCCGACGAACGAATGTTGTTCTTTCCATCGTCTTGCCATATCTTTGGTAATTTGAGCTCCACTGTACTTAGACTGTACTTCCTCGATTATTCTCTTGTCAACATAATCTCCAGCGTATTCGGTGTGCATTTGGTCATCAGGACTTGGGATAGTTCCGTAGACTCGACACAGGTCGGTTGTACCAGCGCCAATATCGATGACTAATGTGTGCTCAATCATGTCAAGGGCGTATGCTACAGCAAACGGCTCAGAGATAATCATGGCAGCATTGACAGTTCCTGCGGCGGCATCGAAAATTGCGGTCTTGTCAACATAACTTGCCTCTGCTGGCGCACCGATAACGGCAACAACTCTGTCGTAATCTTCAGGGTCTGAAAGAGATATTAGATGTGTGATGAAGTGGGCGATGAAGTCTCGATCCTCTGCAGTATCTTTGATGACACCATGCTCTAGAGGTCTGAATAGATTCAATGCTAAACGATTCTTTAGAGCTTCTTCTCCAAACAATACGTCTCTTTTCAAGAAATTTTTTGCAATTGGGTCCTTTGGTGTTCCAATAACAGTTAATTCTTCTTCTTCGTGACTATCTGAGGAAACCATTACCGAGCGAAAAGTTCCCAAATCAATTCCAATATACAATACATCTCCAGCCATGTGACTCGCCTAACTGTCCCATTGCGACATACCTTATGAATAATCCCTATGTGTTCTGTCTAAAAGCAGGGCGTAAATCAAGGAAATGAAAATATATAGAACGGTGTCTTGGAAGGCATAATTGTATTAACACCACTCTTCACAAGAGTGACAATACCAAGTTCCGTATTCGACATACAATTCAGCCATTGCTGAGCAACTCGTACACTCTTTTAGCGTCTGGTCGCCATACATGCTTAGCACCATTTGAATGTGATAAGCATCATCAATACCCAATTCTTGTCTAAGTGACCATAGTAGTTGGTCCTCACTCGGCGAGATGATACCATCTTCCAAAACCATCTCGACAATTCTGCGGTAGTCCTCAAAATCCGAGGCGTTTCTTGCATCTAATACAACTCCATTCTTCTCAGCAATTATGTCCGTACCACCGGGATCGTCAACGAATAAAACCAAAGATTCAGGCCGTAATTCTTCATTTCTTAGTTCAAATGAAATTCTTACCCCGTTAACATTTGCGAACACAAGATTAGATTTGTTATTGATTACATTTGCAATAGACCTAGCAGTCTCTTCTGCACTGGCGCCTTTTCGCCATCCCATTCCATCATTGACATTGTAAGAATAAAATTCTGTACCTTTTCCTGGATATTCCAATCTAATCTCCTCGCCACCATCAAAACCATTGGCTACTATTGTCAACGCAGCAACTTCAGTTGAGACGATATTATCTTCATCGTCAAACATTATCATCAATGGTTTTCTTTCTTCTGTAGCTGTGTTGAATCTTCCTTGCATCCCGCTCATCCACTTATCTTCTAAGCGCGCAAGTGATGCTTCTTGTTGCTCGGAGAGATTTTTACTTACACCTAGAACATTGGCTAAACTCCCCGATGCTACATCCTTTTTGAATTGTTCAATCAATTCTGCATCACGTTGATAGGTCGGTATTTCTTGCTGCTTACTCTCTTCAGAATAATTTGGGTCGGGCCATTCATGCGAACAAACAACACAACGCAAATAACCCGCCATAGTTGAATTTTCAGAGTCTCCACCGCATCGGGGGCAGTCTCCACCCTCGGTGTATGAGAGGTTGTCTGCCGCTTCGCGCCGTCCTTTCCTAAGTCCGCCAAATCCCGCCATATTCAGTCCAAACCGTGTTTTTTCTATGAATGCTTTGCCAGTTATGAGCGATTATTGATTATCGCTTTAGCGCCATATCGCATCAAACCTTCTTGTGCATAGAGCCGTCTTACAACTATTTCCACCGAGTCGCCTATCTGTGGCGTTAGGTCTTGATCATCGGCTAGTAAAAACACTCCATTAGGACCGTCTGTTGTTTGAACCATAACTGTTGAGATTCCTCCTAAAATAGGTGCTCTTATGGCAAATTCCGAAGGTGCTCCGGCCGCAGATAGTTTTGTCCAAGAGGTAATTTTTCCCTCCGGTTTTATTCTAACATTATTCTCGCTAATTTTGTTGCCTTGATCATCCATTTGCCGTCGAGGCCAAATTAGCATGTCGTGTTCTTGTGCAATCAAGGATAGTCTAGATTCAAGCGATTCATCATATTGCTGCCCTGATACATAAGCGCCTTGTGATATGTTCTTTTCATTTGATTCATCTTGCCAAGCATGATTAATGCCATGATAGATTTCACTATCAATTTCAACCATGTTGGAAATAGGAACCTCGACAAGACTAATTTCACCAGTGAAAGCAATTACTGATGCGTCTTTGCCACATGATATTGTCAATCCATTTTCTCCTTCGACAGTATTGGTCGCTGCAAATAAAATTTGTTTAGATACTTGCTTATCAACTTCGCTTACCACCAGCGTTTTTTCTTCGCTTGCAAGCCGTCTAAGCAGGGATATAGCCAAAGTAGTATAATCGCTATCATAACCAAATACTGCTGCGCCGTTTAATTTCCAAGGAGAAAAAATTTGGGTTGAGGAGTCGGTTTGTGAAACAAGATACCCTTGCCAGTTTTCTACCAAACTCATGCTCGGTCCCTCCCATACAAATGTACAGCACAAGTTGCTCCAGAGCCACCAACATTGTGACTCAAAGCTTGCTGTGCATCCCTAACCTGTCGACTTGATTCAACTTCCGCACGCAGTTGCTTGAATATCTCTACAGTTTGGCCAGTACCTGTAGCGCCAAGTGGATGCCCTTTTGACTTCAATCCGCCACTTGGATTAATGCAGGTATTGCCTTCATTTCTACGGCCTCTACCCTCTCGGGCATACAAACCACCCTCTCCCCGAGCGGCGAAACCTAGATCTTCAGTAGCAAATAGTTCTGCGATGGTAAAGCAATCATGGACCTCTGCTAAATCGACTTGCTTCGGATTGATTCCTGCCATTTCATATGCTCGTTTAGCCGCGAGTTGAGTCGCCAAAAGTTGGGTTATTGATGGCCTATCATGCAGGGCGAGATAATCGGATGCCGCCGCTGATGCATTTATCCAAACTGGAGTGTCGGTATATTGTCGTGCAACGTGGTCAGCGGCAAGAATTACGCAAGAAGCTCCATCTGATGTCGGACAGCAATCATACAACGTCAATGGGTCGGCAACCATAAATCCGCTTTGTGCCTTCTCAAAACTGACGTCTTTGCGAATGTGAGCAACGGAATTATCCAATCCGTGATAGTGATTCTTGACGCTGATGTGTACAAGATCATCATGGTCAGAGTCGAATTCGTGAAAGTACCGACGAGCCATCAATGCATAGGTTCCGGGAAAAGTCAAACCTGCCAGACGCTCCCATTCAGTATCGCCAGACACACCAAGCCAGTAGCGCTTTCTTTCCGGCGTCAAGTCATTCATTTTTTCAATGCCACCGGCAACAACAATGTCGGCTTGGCCACTTTTGATTGCCATCCATGCATCACGCAAGGCAAACCCCGATGATGCACAGGCATTTTCTACTCTTCGAACAGATTTTCCCTGCATGCCCGAATGTTCTGTCAAGAGTGCTGCAGTGTTTCCTAACTGTCCGCCACCAAATGCCACACTGCCAATAAATGCCTCATCAATTTTTGATGGATGAAAGTCCTTATCAACACTATCAAAGGCATTACCTGCGGCTTCAGCCCACATTCCTTTCATGCCAAGGTGGTGATTGCCAT
Source organism: Euryarchaeota archaeon UBA13 (assembly GCA_002495945.1). Classification (GTDB taxonomy): domain Archaea; phylum Thermoplasmatota; class Poseidoniia; order Poseidoniales; family Poseidoniaceae; genus MGIIa-L1. Next base: position 4,769 of record DAHU01000007.1, on the reverse strand, counting down.
ATTTTGTTTGGCCAGCACCGATGATGGCTACATCAACCATGAACCACCCAACAGCAAGTAGCATTTGATTAAAGCGGTTAAATTTCATCTATGATGTTTTGATTTAGTTGTGTGGCAAATATCCGTAGATACTAATAACATAGGCACTCCGCATTGAATCATGCTAAGACAATGTAGGGATAATGGGTGCGAAACTAAGTTCTTCATCGGAAGTAACTGCCCAGTATGTAATCAAGAAGGCAAATTCATCATGAGTGACCGTGAAGCACAATCATTGGGTAGAATATTGGCCCTTGTTTTACGACATGCACCGGAAAAATTCGGTGTTGACATGGACATTAACGGTTGGGTGAATACAAGAGAATTATCAGATGCTATTTCCAACCAAAGGAGACACTATCATTGGTTGCGAGGATGGCACTTCGAAGCCATCGCTAACTCAGATGAAAAGGGTAGGTATCAAGTCGAAGGAGAGATGATTAGAGCCACATATGGCCATTCTATAGAACTCGAACTTGATTTGCCAACCGATGACATACCAGAAGCACTATACTGGCCATGCGAGCCAGACCAAGTTCCAACAATCCTCGAATTAGGTATCACTGCAGGTGATAGGCAACATGTTCACTTGTCCAAAACCATAGCCAAAGCTATGGAGGCAGGACACGTAAGAATCGATAGACCAGCAGTTATTGAAGTAGATACTACTCGAGCAATCGCTGATGGTAACACGATTTTCCGTGCTGGGAAATCAGTATTCTTGGCTACGGACATGCCTTCTGACTACCTGTATCAAGTTGAAAATGATGACCCAGTAATTTCCGAGATTGTTGCTCGATGGGAAGCAGAAGAAGCAGAAGAAGAGTGATTCTACTTTTGTATGGCGCCGCAGGCCGGACAGAAATCAAGGTCCGGGTCCAAAGCAGAGCCGCATTCAGAACAACTTGTGGTGCCCAATGTCAGTGCTTGTGATTTGGTTGCGGGCGGAGGTGCCTCCTGTCCATCTCGCTGGCTCACTAATACCAACGGATCGATACCGTGGCTTACTAATTCTTGATATCGATTTTTGAAAATAATCGCTTCTTGAATAGCGATTTCTAACTGAAGAATACGGTCATGCCTCTCAATTTTATCTTCAATTTCCATAGCTTCGTCGAGACTTGCTTGTAAATGTCTCATGAATTCATCGACTAGCGGACCTTCGGGCATGACTAACCTGAGTTTCCTCTTGTTCATCAATCCTTGTGAGTCACAACGCTATTGAGTGGACAACAATTGGCAATATCATGGCTGAGGTCGTGGTGATAAAGTTCGGCGGCGGACTAATCACTAACAAATCAAAAATGTGTACGCCTGATTTAGGTATTATTGACCAACTGGTCGGCGTAGTGGTAAAGTGTTTAGATAGTGGTATGAAGGTTATAGTTGTCCACGGAGCAGGTTCATTTGGTCATCTCAGGTCAAAGCACTGGCGATTGCAAGAGGGTTTGATTGAAGATATAGAAATAACTCCACAAGATGATTGTAAAAGTCAAAAAATGGCTGTTAGTATTGTACGTAATGAAATGCTTACTTTAAATTCTATCATAGTTGAAGCATTCTCTAAGCAAGGGGTTTCTTCAATTACACTACCACCTCACAAATGGGCAAAGAATACTGGAAGTAATTTCCATGGTGAAATCTTAGAGACTTTCACCACCGATAAGGACGTTGCTATTACTTTCGGCGATGTAGTAGATTGTGATGAGGGGGAATTCGGCATTCTGTCAGGGGATGATCTTGTAGTAAGGATATGTCAGGATGTTCCGAACGTATCACGACTTGTGTTTGCTATCAAAGGTGTTGATGGGATTTTAAGAAGGCCTCCGGAACTTGCGACAAGTAGTGATTTGATTGAAAATTGGTCACCATCAGTTGAGTTCAAAGGGGTGCACAACAAGGAAATCGATGTGACAGGTGGCATTGGTTTGAAAGCGCACAGAGGTGCAGAGGTTGCTGCTTTGGGCATTCAAGTGTTAATTGTTAACGGTGAATATCCAGATAGAATTTACCGTGCTTGCACAGGATTACCGACTCGTGGTACTCAAATTTTCAGTGAATGAAATAATTCGATAGGGGAACTATTCATTTATCGAGTTCTACTGCAATGTACGGTGATGACTTGGCTGGATACAAGATAGCTGATGTTCCGTCGGTTGAAATCGATGCAAATTTGCAGCAGATGCTGCGTGAAAATTCTGCAGATGATGAACAAATTTCACTGATGTCGGAGGCAGTCATAGTTGTTGATGAAAATGATCAACAAATCGGACATGCATCAAAAGTATCGGCCCATTACCAAGCAGGAATGTTACACAGAGCGTTCAGTGTACTATTATTCGATAAGAATCGTAAATTACTGCTACAAAAAAGAGCATCTGATAAAGTCACTTTCCCCGGTGTGTGGGCAAACTCTTGTTGCTCGCATCCTTTACATTCTGATGAAGAATCAGATTTAGACAACGCCATAGGCGTTAAGCGAGCGGCGATAAGAAAACTGCATCAAGAATTAGGAATTAATCCAAATGAGTTGGATGTGAAAGATTTCCATTTCGTTACTAAAATGATGTACTCGGCGAGGATGGATGAAGATTGGATAGAACGTGAAATTGACCACATCTTGGTAATTCAGGCTGATGTTAATGTTTCAATCAATACAAATGAAGTATCTGAAATAATGTGGGTATCCCAAGAAGAACTCGATTCAATACTAATCGGTGAAAAGGATGTTGGTGGTGAAATCGCTCCGTGGTTTAGATGTATAGCAAGTCGAGTGATGACAGATGAATGGTGGGATTCTGTCGGGGACGAGGACAAGCTACTCAAGTTAAGAGACGGAGTCATCCACGATATGGGTGATGTGTCACATATGTTGACCTATGCAAAGGGAGCAGGTTTGAGCACATCTATCGGCGAAGTTAAATCATTAGTTGAGCAAAGGATTTCTGATAGTCTATGTGCTTCTAAGCATTCACGTCTTTCTAATGCCATGATGCATCTAATTGAAGGAGGTGGCAAGCGTCTACGGGCAACGCTTCCATGGTTAGTCGGCAAGGCTGTTGGCAACTCACATTCAGGTCTATTGGATGTTGGTTCGGCGATTGAGATCGTTCATAATTTTACTCTTGTACACGATGACATCATGGATGATGATGATACTAGGAGAGGATTAAATGCAGTGCACATTGAGTATGGCCTTCCGACCGCAATAAATGCAGGTGATGCCATGTTGGCAATCGCCTTCGAACGCTTGGTGGGAGCAAAAGGACTTGAGCATAAAGATGTAGGTCCGATGGTAAACCGCTTGGCTTGGATGGTTAGGAGAGTTAGTGAAGGACAGCAATTGGATATAGAATTTGAAGATCGCATAGCAGTGTCTGAGGATGATTACTTCGAAATGATTGAGGGGAAAACTGCAGTTATGTTCTTGACTTGTGCAGAAGTTGGGGCTCGAATGTCTGGCGCTGATGATGAAACAATACAGTGCATGGCTGATTGGGGTCTTGCAGTTGGTTTGTGTTTCCAACTAATGGATGATTTGATTGATGTTTTATCTGATTCAAATACGCTTGGTAAACCGGCAGGTTCAGACTTGGCCCAAGGTAAGCGGACTTTGATGGTAATACATGCGTTATCACAACCAAAATCGCCGGCTCTTGATGATCTTAAAGCAGTACTCGGTAAAGGGGAATCTGCGACTCAATCTGAAATAGACTTAGGATTGGCCGCTTTGAAAAATATTGGCTCAGTTGATTATGCTCGTAAGAAAGCCGAGATGTATCACAAAAAAGCCCATGCATGCCTAGATAGATTACCAGATAGTCCGGCACTGCTAGCACTGCGTGAATTAACTGACTACCAATTAAACAGGATTAGTTGATAATCTCAACAGCATCATCTAACTCAACAATCCCTTCTTTGATTACCTTAGCGTACCAACGAGTGATGTTGGGGTTTTTCTTGTGGGATATTGCGTTAAAATATCCATCCAGAAACGATTCTTTGATAGTTTTACAAGGTGGTGCGTCTTGAGTTATTATCAGTTCAACATTGGGAAATATCACCTTTGTACCTGGAGCAAGTTCTCCAATTGAAATTCCGCTGATTAAGATATTTTCACCAGTGGTTCCTGCAGTAATTGGATGGCCAACATCGTTTAACTGTTCAATGATTTCACTCTGAAATATACAAACTGCTTTGTTTGTACCTCCGTGATATCTAAGGTCGTTTTGCTTATCTCCCAAGCATCCAGATTCCTTTACTTCTAGTAGTTCAACTGGAAGTTTGGGAACTCCTCCGTTGGAGATGTGTAAGCCAATAACTTTGGCTGTCATGTTGCTCAATCAGAGTAGTATGATTCTGGATTTGGTTCCGGCTTGAGTCCTTTTCTTGTTCGAATCTCGCCCACGACCTTGTCAAACAGTTGTGGTGGTAGTGGGTCGAACCCAAGATTTTCAGTATTCCAAACTGCTCTACCTTGCGATGCTGCTCTGATGTCATTGGAGAAACCGAATGTTTCTGCAATTGGAATAATTCCAACTACAGTAGTCACATCGCCATCAGATGGCATGTCTTCAATGATACCTCTACGGTTGGTTACTTCTCTGGTTACTTGTCCAAGCCAATCGTTTGGAACTGAAACGAATGCCTTTTGCATTGGTTCCATAATGATCGTTCTTGCTCTCATCATGGCACCTTTGATACCGTTTCTTACAGCAGGAATAGTTTGT
>DAHU01000134.1:2477-6988 GCA_002495945.1 Euryarchaeota archaeon UBA13 | reverse complement strand
TAAAATTTAATCTTCGAGGCATGGCGATACTTCAGTTTGGTTTTGGCGAAGATTGGGAAAATAGTCCACACCGCCCCAGTAATATCAATGAAATGCAGGTTGTGTATACGGGGACTCATGACAACGATACGCTTCTGGGGTGGTGGCAGTCTTGTACTGATGATGTGAAGGTAAATGTTCAATCAATAATCGGTGATAGTGAAGATATTGTTGGTTCGCTAATTGATGTGGCGCAAGAGTGTGCTGCGCCTCTATGCATCATTCCTTTGCAAGATATTCTGCGACTTGATTCAACGGCAAGAATGAATGTGCCGGGGGTAGAAAAAGGCAATTGGTGTTGGCGATTTGATTGGAGTCAACTCGAGATTTGATAGATTGTCAACAAGAGACAATATCATAACCCTCCTTAGAAAGGAAAATACCGCATGGGACTCGTTGGGTACTTCACTGCTGAAATTGGGCTTTGGTCTGAACTACACACTTATTCGGGTGGACTAGGAGTTTTGGCAGGGGACCATGTCAAATCGGCGGCTGATGCTGAGATAGATTTGGTTGGTGTTACGCTGTTATATCGAGAAGGATATGGCCGACAGCACATCGATGATGATGGCAATCAAACCGAGAGTTTCGGTGCTATTGACCCGTCGGACCATCTAATAGATACTGGCTTAGATTTGACCCTACCATTAGACGGTGATACACTATACGCTAAAATTTGGAAGGTGGAAGTTGTAGGTGTTACCGGACATGTTGTTCCGGTCTACTTTCTAGACACTCACCATCCGAAAAATTCGGAATACCACCAGAGTATGGGTGCAAGATTGTATGGTGGCAATGACGATGTCAGAATTAGACAAGAATATCTTCTGGGAGTCGGAGGGATACGACTACTGAACATGTTAAGGAAAGATTTCGCTGGTTTGCACCTGAATGAAGGACATTGTACGTTTGCCCTGCTAGAATTATTGAACCAAGGATGGACGAGAGATGAATTAAGCAAGAGAATTTTGTTTACAACCCACACACCAGTGCCTGCGGGCCACGATAGATTTGACTGGGAGGATGTCAATGAGGTCCTTGGGGACCTGTTGCCAGATGATGTTGTTGAACTTGTGAAATCTGTGGGTGACCCAGAAGACGGCGCTCGATGCTCAATGTCTCACTTAGCAGTTGCTTTGGCTGAACAAGTCAATGCGGTTTCCAATCTAAATGCCCAAGTTGCCTCAAATATGTTCGATAATTATCATATTCATCCCCTCACCAATGGGGTGCATCACATTACATGGACCTCTCCAACAATGTCGGAATTATACGATGAAAAACTGCCAGGCTGGAAACATGACCCCACCCAGTTAAGTTATGCAGGTAGTCTGTCTGATGAAGATTTAGCAGAAGCTCGCAGTAAAAATCGGAAAATATTCCGTGAACTTGTCAAGGTTTCAACTGGCGTAGAATTGGAAGAAAAACGATTGACTATCGGCTTTGCTCGCCGTTTTGCCACCTACAAGAGAGCAAATTTGGTTTTCAAAGATTTAGCAAGGCTGAGCGAGATTGGAGCCGGAAAAATTCAGTTTGTATTTTCAGGAAAAGCCCATCCAAGAGATGAAGGCGGTAAGCAACTAATTCGAGACATCTATGGTAGTGCTAAACATCTTGAACAGGAGATTCCAGTTGCGTTTTTGGAAAATTATGACATGGACACTGGGTTAGCGATAACTAGTGGAGTTGATATTTGGCTGAACAATCCAATTAGGCCGATGGAGGCATCTGGAACCTCTGGTATGAAAGCAGCAATGAATGGAGTGCCCAATTGCTCAATCCTTGATGGTTGGTGGCCTGAAGGTTGCGAACACGGAGTTAACGGCTGGGCAATCGGTGAATCTGAAGACGACAGAGACGATGATCGGGATGCTGAAAATATCTACAATGTGCTTGAGGAATTGGTAATTCCGGCATGGGAAAAAGGTGGTTCGGTTTGGGCCAACATCATGCGCTCAAGCATTGCAACCTCGGCAAGATTTACTGGAGCGAGGATGATTGCAGAGTACAAACGATTCTACGATGCTTTTGAATGATTAGCGTTTCCTCATTGTCGTAAAAAGTAAGACAACTAAGCCACAAAAGATAGCGACTGCAAGTCCCGTTCTAACGAAGTCAGCAACTGATGATTTATCTTCAGAATTAGTTATTATTGGCGCGTCTGCATTTGATTCGGTTGCATTGACTGAGCCATTCTCATCAGGGTTTTGACAGGTGGGGCAACAGGCACCCTCGGCTGCAGGCAGTGATATCCATCCAGCAGGGCATGCATCACAGAATACCTCGGCACATTGGTCAATAGAATCGCTATCATATTGACAAGTACCATCATCCTGCGTAGCCTCAGCATCATAGTTCGTTGCGGTATTATTAGTACAACCTGGGATTGGCACTGGCGGATATTCGCATGAGCCATCATCTTCAGTAGCGGTTGAGTCAAAATTAGTCGCTAGTGAATCTGTACAACCTAACACCGGCTCTGGCTCACTGGTTTCATTGGAATTATTATTGGCTGCAGATTCACCATTAACGGTAAAAGTGTGGCTTAGGCTCGATGTTGGACAAAAGTGCCATTGAGACTCATCCACATCACTACAACCCAATATTGCAGCATCGAAAGTAAGAGTAATCGCTGTGCCGTTCGTTATGGTTTCATTTAGCAGTAATTGCCAGGTCATATTGTATGTAGACATAGGAGGCATCATGTAGAACCATTCGGTATAATCATACAATCCCTCAACTAACGGATTATCTACCGTACTGTTAACTCCCGGATATTGAATGTCTTTGTTACACGTATTAGTGAGGTCAAGTGTAGTGAAATATGTTTCATTCAAAGTGAAATTATGGACAATCAAACAGTGGCTGTCGTCGACTCGTGCCGGCGGAGTAGTTACTGCATCATGCTCAATTACAGAAACCGAGTTTGCCGGTATTGATGTCGTAGTGGAGGAAATTATTGCATTGCCAAACCTTACCAAATCATCATTGTCAAAGCCATCATAAGTGGCTGCCTGACCTCGATTGAGGATTATTGACATAGTTTGTTGCTCGTGCGACATGTCGTAAATTAACAAATCCGGGCTAGCGTAACGGGTTGAATATTCACCCTGTTTTAGGGCAACGGAATCATATCTTAATTGGCCTAGTGCTGAAATGTTTTCATACAAACCAGCCTCTCTGTGATTCCAGTTGTCTGAGTTTCGATACATGTGTCGGTTATCTGGATCTGCACCCCCATATTCACCATATTCATCACCGTAATACAATAGTGGTGCGCCAGGAGTTGTGAGTAACCAACCGTATGCTTGTAGTACAGCTTGGTAGGTTTCATCTGTCCCAGGCTGGCCTGGTAAGCCCTGTTCTTGCCACTGATTGTAAGCGTCATTAGTTCCACTGTCTGCTCTACTTGCTAGACGAGGGACGTCATGGCTACCGACATATGGCACCATAACTGCACCCGGAACGTACTGGTCTTGGCTTCGATTAGTCCAGTAATCTAAATGCTGATAATTTCTTGATTCTTGAGTAAACACGTTGTCGACTACTGCATGATAGAGCACGAAATCTGCTTGACCATCAAGTGAATCTTCGCCGATGTATCGGTTGATGGTATCATATTGGAACTGATTATCTTCCAAATTATCACCAGACCAACCCATTGCGGTTTCGCCTTTGAGATAATAGTCAGTGCCAACTGTCTCAAACCGCTCGTTTATCCGAGTAGCTAGATTTGTCGCTGCTAGGTCATCAACGTGCTTCACCGCATCAATTCTTGCCCCGTCTAAATCAAATTCTTCTAGCCACCACAGGGCATCTTCGATAAATTGTTCAGATGCTTCTCTAACCTTCCAGTTAACATCGGGCATGTAGGAAGTGAATTGGCAATCAAGGCGGTGTTCGGTCCAATCACAATTTTCCGTGCCGCAAATACATCCTTGATTGAACCATTCTGGATTATCCTGATAGTAGGTGTGATCTTGGTGGACATGATTTACCACATAGTCCATCATTACCCTAATGCCTGCTGAATGAGCTGTATCTACCATCTCTTTCAATTGGTCTGCAGTCCCCAGCCTTGGGTCTACTTGCCTAGGCTCAATTGGCCAATAACCGTGGAATGCTGATACATCATGAACTCCGTCTGCGGCAATTCCTGTACCCTGCGCATTGGTATTGAACGGAGTTAGCCACAGTACGTTAACACCTAAATCAGCAAAGTATCCAGATTGAATCTTCTGTGTTACTCCTTCAATGTCACCGCCCATCCAATCCGCACCAGCAGCAGCACCGGTAGGTTGGCCGTCATTGCTGGTATTGCCATTGATGAAGCGGTCAGTCATTATCATGTAAATTAGGGAGTCTTCCCAACTGAATTCACTTTGCTCACCAACCCAAAATGGCACCAGATGGTCATATGCTTGATTTCCATTCAAATCGTTGATTTCGAGTTTCAGAGTATGTTTACCATC
>DAHU01000134.1:1124-2053 GCA_002495945.1 Euryarchaeota archaeon UBA13 | reverse complement strand
GTAGGTGATTACCAAATCATCATCGATTAACTCGCTTGCAAAATTTGGTCTAAATGAGTCTTTGACCCGCACTACCGAGTTTTCAACATCGCCACAGAATCCTCGATAGGGGTTGGTTGGGTCGTAAATATATGCTCCATCAACAATGAATTTGTAACAGTAAATACCCTCATCAAGAGCTAACTCCGCTGACCATATTCCTGAGTCTTCACTCAATGCAGTAACCTCACTCCAATTCCATTCACCGATGAGTTCGACTGTTGTGGCTGTTCCGCTCCAAGAAAACACCGTATTACCAGTAGCGTAATCCATTTCGGGGTTATCAGCAGATACTGGAATCGCAGGCAACATCAAGACTGTCACAAATAATGCTGCAATCGTTAGTTGTTGTTTCATCGCACCTACTCCTGTTGCTTCGTGTTCTTGAACAAACTATTTGCTGTATTAACTAAATCGTCGATATGCTCACACAAGAAACTCTTGACAAAGTCGTTTGCTGGATTATGGTAAGCATTGAGTGGTTCATCATGCTGCTGTAATACGCCCTTATCCAAAATTGCGATGCGGTCGGCTAATGTCATTGCTTCAATTTGGTCGTGTGTGACATAAATCGTTGTGGTACCAAGTTCATCATGCAGTTTACGGATTTCATTACGCATCTGATGCCTTAGTTCAGCATCGAGATTGGATAGTGGTTCGTCCATGAGCAATACTTTCGGCCTTCTGACTAATGCTCTACCTAGCGCAACTCTCTGTCGCTGACCGCCGCTCAATTCCTTGGGCTTCTTATCCAGATGTTCAACCAAATCTAACATTTCAGCCGCTTCTTGGATTCTTTGTTTTATTTCATCACCACTAAGTTTTGCATCGCCTTTGGCCATTCTAAGACCGAATGATAGATTGTCGGCAATTGACATATGCGGATATAG
>DAHU01000134.1:0-729 GCA_002495945.1 Euryarchaeota archaeon UBA13 | reverse complement strand
ATCTCGCCATTGGTTACTTCTTCTAGTCCGGCGAGCATGCGTAATGTAGTTGATTTGCCACATCCAGAAGGGCCTAATAATACCAGAAATTCACCGTCTTTTACTTCTAAATCTAGTCCGTCTACTGCAACAAAGCCATCATCATATCTTTTCGATACCGAATTATAATTCACACTAACCATCGTATCACCCCTTTACCCCTCCAGCTGCAAGTCCTTCGATCAAGAACTTCTGGAAGAATAGGAATAGTAAAGCAACCGGCAGGCTGACTAAAATGCTCGCAGCAGCGAAATCGCCCCACGCTTGTCCGGTTGAGGAGATGAGTGAAGCAAGACCGACCGGCAGAGTATACATGTCATTTGAAGTATTGAAAGTAAGGGCAAGAAGGAATTCATTCCACGCTGCGAGGAAACTGAATAGTGCTGTTACCGCAACAGCGGGCATCGATAATGGCAAGACTACCTTGGTGAAAACCTGAAATTGGTTACAGCCGTCTAAGGTTGCCGCTTCTTCTAATTCACGTGGCACCGTATCAAAGAAACCTTTCAGCATCCATACGCACAATGGCAATGCTGTTACACAGTATGCTAGAATAAGTCCTAAGTGAGAATTTAGTAAGCCAAGCGTTTTCATCACGAGGAAGTATGGCACAAGAATGATAATTCCTGGGAACATTTGTACCAACAAGAAAGCAAACATAGACACGTCTCGCCCAGTAAACTTGTATCT
>DAHU01000013.1 GCA_002495945.1 Euryarchaeota archaeon UBA13 | reverse complement strand
GTTAGCCATCATGACATTGTGTTATACTTTCAATACTCAAGTGGAGGGTCTAGTGTAGTTGAAGAAATTAATTTTGGATGTGATGTAATATTGATAACCGACAAATTGGTCGAAACAGAACATTCAAGCGACGACGTGAAAGTTATCCAACTGCAAGATATGATCTCTTATTCTAGCATAGAATCAATTTCTAATGAACAATTAGACCATTATCTGCAAAGATGTTTGTCAAATAAAGGCTACAGCAAGTTTTCCGCAGAGAAATTTTGGTGGGTGTCCCAACAAGATGTTGCAGCATGCCTTGAAAAATTAGTAGCAAATGAATTAGATATCCCTAACCAATTATTCCTTTGTGGCCGTAGGGGTTGGACCGGACAGGACACTTTCCAACAGTTAGAAATGCTCTATCAACGTACTAAAGCAGGCGCCTCAGGAAGATTTGAAACTGACCACTTGGCGCCCAAGCCGGTGATTAATCCAGTGCTGCAAGATGTTTCATCAGTGAAACAAGCTATGCGGCCTGACCTATCAGCAATCAATGAAGCATTGGTGGCAATAGATGGTGAAGGTTGGCGCCCAATAACACCATTACGCACTTCACTAATGCACTATTTGGCAGCAAAAGAGGCTAATTATAGTGTTTGAGGGCCGCCCTCAGGGATTACGGAAAGTGCAGTTAAATTTCCGTAAAGCGTTGGGCCGTTGGTAAAAGTTCCGAAAATACCAGTATCGCCATTTGGATTGTGCGCAAGGGCTAACCAAGGTCTTCCGTATGCATCAATTTGCATATCGATGAAGTCGCCAAATCCACCACATCGCTCATAGCCACAAGTAGGGCTTGCATTGTCCAGTGGGTCGTCATCGGCATTGACTTGGACAGTTGTAATAAGTGGTGTTTCATTGAATGCATCAGTCATGACTGAGATGTATCCATCCCACAATCCATCTCCATCTTCGCCAATGTAACCAAATGCTACTCTTCCCGGATCACCTGCAATTACTACGGGGAAGCCGGTTCCCTGTAAGTGAGACGGAGCCACCATAACCGCATCAGACCATGTTTCTGCATCGTCGGTTGAATAAGAGAAGTATGGCAGATTATCAATACCCATCCACATCGCATAGACATTGCTTTGCGTGTCAGTATCTACTTGGGCTTCTTCGGCATTCCAAGTGTCAGCAGTACCAGATTCCTCGGTCGGAAGTACGTGTTCAGTCCATGTAATAGCTCCATCTTCGGTTTTGTACATTGAATATCCAGTGCCGTCACAACCAATTTGCCCGCGGTAGAAATTGCCATTCTCAGCACCTATAATGTGCGCAGATAAACCACCACTCTGGCAGTCTACTGGTGCACCGGGTAATTCTGGGCCCCATGTGAATCCACCATCTTGGCTCGCAGAACATAACGGTGCGGGATAGTTGCCATTGATGCAAAATACCCACAATGTCTCGTGAAGCAGACCGCCATACGGTGAGGATGCAATAGTTTGGTGATCTTGTACAGAGTACCCAGTGGCAATAGATGGGCCAGTCCACGATTGCCCTTCATCATCCGACCATTCTACCGTCATGCCTCCCAATGCATGCATATCGAATTTCATTATTCTATCAGTCCACGGGTCAACGTAAACATATGGATCGTTCGAATTGGCTACGGGTGGAACAGCACCGTAAACGTCTTGACAAGTATAGTCCGTAATCGAGGTCATCTCTACCATGTTGCTGCATTGCACGATTGCTGTAGAACCGGCATTGCCATTGCCCCAACTAGTGATGTATAGATTGCCTGTGGATGTAATTCCCATGGTTGGTTCAAATGTTGACATACCGATGCTGTAATATGATGCAGTGGAGTAAAATGGAACGTTATCTCCGCCAATTGCGCTGGTATTATTCATGGCATCTACTCCCCCTGGATAATGATACCAAGTTCTGCCGTCAAGCATGTCGGCGAAGCCAAAAATTCCGTCGGTTTCCTCAGTAACTTCAACCTCCTGCTCTCCGAAGCAACCGGAAAGCGAGACGAATGTCATCATCAATACCATAAGTAAAGCGTTATACGTTTTTTTCATACTAATTACCTCCAAATAAATCGTATCCAATTAATGGTAACAAAACACTAGCATCCCCTTCAACACAAACATTTGGGGCTTCAGGGCGCATCTTGCCCCATGAGATGGCCTCTCTTAGTCGAGCGCCAGACAGACTTCCATCGTGTTCTGGAGCTGTAGTAATATATACTGCAGAATCTAAACCACCTCGATATTGGTTCCACCATATCACGTGGTGTTTGGAAATTCCGCCGCCGACCATCAAGGCATTTGACACTTCAACATCCCAAGTCAAATCACTCATAACTTGTTCATCAGCCAATGTGTCGATATGAAAATCACGGTGTTTCTGCCTGAACATGAATAATTGGGCGCCAATTGAACCATCAGTTATACCAGGAATGCAAACTGGGATTTGATTCTTCCAGGCCCAATAAATGAGTGAATCGGGTTTGCCAATACGCTTTCCTAATTCCCATACGAGATGGATTGAGCCGAAACCAATCCATGCATCTGCACCAGTAAGGCCGGTTTCTTTTTGCCGATCTCGGTATATTTCTTCAAGCGCAGGCATGACTACTTCTTCGATGATTTCCCCATATGAAGAATTAGGCACTATCACATTGCCCAAACGCATTAGCGAGTGTTCACCTAACTCTATGTCGTCGAGTTCGAATGCACCATGGTAGTAGTTTTGGTATGAGCGTGCAATGTCGTGGTCAAGAGTGCCGCATGTGGTTGAAATCACATTGAACATTCTGTGTTTAGCCGCTTCAACAAAGAAGCTTCGGGTTCCAGTAGCACACAGACACGCAGGAAATGACAGCCAATTACAGACTTTACTTGGGTCTCCATTTACTTGGTCGATTTCATGCTTCATGGCAGACAATATATCTCTCGCACTGGCTAATTTTGTTGCAGTAAATCCGCCGGCTTTTGCCATCTGGTCAATCAGTGACTTGGGGCTTGAAATGCTCGAGAAATCATAGTCTACCACTGGGATGTCAAAGTCATCCGGTGATAGCGCCATGGTATAGGCAAAAACCTCAATTTGATGAACCTATTTGTTGTCAAATAAGTTGTTCTAACTCGAAAATACGGTCTCTAAGTTTGGCTGCTTGCTCGAAATCTAATTGTTTCGCAGCATTTTCCATCTCCGCTTTCAGTTCGACTAATAAATCTGAGATTTGAGCGGGAGAAAGCTCTTTGTCGACATCATTTGGCTCGTCATATGTCAATTGGAAATTCGAATTTTCAATTGAATTTTTATTTGCGGGGTTTGTTCTGCTCCAAGAACCCGCTCCAATTCCTAATTTTTGAGCCCAATCACCATCCCCGCGCCCACCTTTTTTACCGACCAGTCGCTTATTTCCCGCAGAAGTATTTGTCCCTGAAATGAATTCTTCATCCTTGGAATACATTGCTGGTAATGCTTTCTTGATAGTTTTTGGAATTATATTATGTTCGTGGTTATATTGTTCTTGTCGTGCTCGCCGCTCAAGGGTTTGTTGTATTGCTGCTGACATTGAGGCAGACATTCCATCTGCGTATAGTATGACTTTGCCATTTTGATTACGTGCTGCTCTGCCAATGGTTTGGAGTAAACTCCTCTCATTTCTGAGGAATCCTTGTTTGTCAGCATCGAATATGGCAACTAAGCTCACTTCGGGAATATCAAGCCCCTCTCTCAGCAAGTTTATACCAACAATCACATCGATATGACCGATTCTTAGAGCATTGATTATTTCTGACCGTTCGATGGTATCAATCTCGGAATGCAAGTGATGAGATTTGATTCCCATGCTGTTTAGGTATTCTGATACCTCCTCAGCGAATTTAATTGTTAAAACAGTGATTAAGCACCGCTCGTTATTGCTCACACGCAAATTGATTTCAGACAATAAATCACTTACTTGACCTTCAGTTCCTCTCACTTCGATATTGGGATCGAGTAATCCAGTAGGTCTAATTTCCATTTTCGAGATGTGTTGTATTGATTGAATCATATCATACATGCTCTCTGATTCTGGATGCTTTTTACTAATATCAGGCGGTCCAGCACCGCCTTTGGATTGGGCGTGTAGTAAACCGTTGGGTATCGACTGGTCTGTTACCTCGCACAAGTGTCGTAATTCCCGCTCTCCAGGCGTGGCGGAAACATAGACCATTTGTGGGACTAAAGACTGGAATTCGGGAATTTTCAATGGCCTATTATCTGCAGCAGTGGGCAGTCTAAAACCATGCTCAATTAGGCTTTCTTTTCGTGATCTATCACCATGATACATGCCGCCAACCTGGGGCAGACTGACGTGTGATTCGTCCATAATCACTAGAAACTTGTCCGCATCGCCGTGGAATTGTTTGGCACAAGCTGCAAAGAAGTCAAGTAGACAGTAGGGTCTTTCACCAACTTCTCTTCCATCAAAGTGAAGTGAGTAATTTTCGATTGATTGACAGTGTCCAATTTCTCTAAGCATTTCTAGGTCATAACGAGTTTTTTGTTCGATTCTGTGCGCTTCCAAATCTTTTCCTAAACTCTTGAAGTGAGCGATTCGACCGTCTAACTCTGTTTCAATAGATTCTAACGCTCTCTCAAAACGCTCCGGGCTGGTCATGAAGAATTCTTTAGGATGAATCCAAGCTTCATCCAGCGTGTCTAATACTTCCCATGACACTGGGTCGCAAACCTGTACTTTTGTGACGCCATCAAAGTCAAACTGAATGCGCAATGGGTCATCACGTGATGGCATCCACACATCGAGAACTTCTCCCCGCAATCGGCAATTGCCTCTGGCTAGGTCAGTATTGGTTCTCGTATATTGTAGTCCAATCAGTTCACGGAGTAAATCGGCGGGCTCGATTTGTTGTCCAACATAACATCTTACGTGTGATTCTAAAAAGGTCTCAGGCGGGTTGAGACCGTAGAT
>DAHU01000023.1:10284-10997 GCA_002495945.1 Euryarchaeota archaeon UBA13 | reverse complement strand
GGTTTGGGTGGCGACGCTTTCCCGAATGATGAAACGCAACATTTTGATGGTGATGGAGATGGTTATGGTGATAATCAAAACGGCAACCAACCGGATTTCTGCCCGGGTGTTTTTGGCACCTCAAACAAGGATTTGTTTGGCTGCCGAGATAGCGACGGTGACGGCTGGTCAGATGTCGCCGACCAATTCAACAATGACAATACCCAATGGTTCGACCAAGATGGTGATGGATATGGAGATGAAATTAATGGCAACCTTCCCGATTCTTGCCCAGATGTTTTTGGTAATTCTACAATTCAACGTTATGGTTGCCTCGACTCGGATGGCGATGGCTTAGATGATGAATTGGACGCTTTCCCCAACGATAGCACGGAAACAGTAGATAGTGACGGTGACGGGGTTGGTGATAACAGTGATGTCTATCCGCAAGATGCTTCCAAAACCAAACTAGAGATTGAGAGCGAGGAATCCTCAAGCATGGTCGATATGGCAATTATTGTTGGCATAATTTTCACCATTATTGTCGTGCTTGCTTTGTTTGTCACTAGACGAAAATCATCTCGCAACAGCGCAATTCCGGCAATTGATATGAGCCTTGAGACTATATTTGCCATCCAGGATAATGTCACACCAAATCCAATCGATATTCAACCACTCGAAATGCCAGATACAGCTCCTACTGGACCTCCACTGCCAGATGAAGGTCTTCCACC
>DAHU01000023.1:8616-9880 GCA_002495945.1 Euryarchaeota archaeon UBA13 | reverse complement strand
AATCTAATGGACTGCAATACTCGCAGACGGACATGGAATTTTCTTATCATAGTCCAAGATGGCAGTATTGCTTTAATTCTCTCAGCATTGATCTCATTAATTGCTGGTGTTGACAACTGGTTGGGATTCCTAATGGTTTTTGCAATTTCTTTTGTAGTTGTTCGAATGTATCATCGAGTAATTGGAACATTCTTTTCTGAACTGGTTGGAAATAGATTTCTCAGGAAATATCTTTTCGGCAATAACGCAAAGCGTTAGGCAAAGATTTGTGGCGCCGATTATGGGGCTCGAACCCATGACCTTGGGATTAACAGTCCCACGCTCCACCAACTAAGCTAAATCGGCAAAGTTGCCGAATCACCTCTCCTTTATGAGCAATTCGGAGAGCCTCTCTTTATTCAACGACTGAAATTAGGCGATTATGCACCACAATTTCTTGCGCTGAAGTGGTTAACGCACTGGTTAATGTGGCAATTTCAGCATCGGTTAATATCTGATTGTGATGAAACTTTAGCCAGATTGATCCAGCGCTGATATATTCCCCTCTTTCGACAACAATCTCAAATCCCACATCCGGGATAATCTCGTCTTCGATAGTAAACCGGCCTGCGCCGTGCTTGCGGGCAATTTCGGCTAACACCATTGAATTTATTTCGCTGATATATCCTGATTGACTTGCTATAATATCTGTGATGAGATTACTACTTGGCAGTACAGCACTGGGGTAATCAATGAGTGTTTTGGCAGTTGCTTGCTCAACTCCTTGAAGTATGCACATTTGTTTGAATTTCTCGAGCGCTTTCCCACTTGTAATTGCCTCAATAATCAAACTCTCTGCTTGTTTATGTGAATTAGCAATACCAGACCTTACCATCAATTCAGCACATTGTAGAACTACAATCTCCATGGTGTCTTTGGAGCCCTTGCCTTGCAAAACAAGAATACTGCCAAGCACTTCTAAACTGTTTCCGACATATCTTCCAATTGGGTAATCCATTTGTGTAATTTGAGCAACTGTATCTATCCCTAAACCGTTGGCGGCACCGACCATAGATTTGGCCAATGCTGTGGCATCATCTAAAGTTTGCATAAAGGCTGCTTTGCCGCATTTAACGTCTAAAACCAAGCATCCTAAACCTTCAGCGGCCTTCTTAGAGATTATTGAAGCAGTAATCAGTGGGATGCTATCGATGGTGTTAGTTACATCTCTAACAGCATACAATAGCCCGTCAGCAGGGGCAATAGCGTCATTTTGGGCTGCGAT
>DAHU01000023.1:0-8221 GCA_002495945.1 Euryarchaeota archaeon UBA13 | reverse complement strand
GGTATTGATTCCAATTTATCTATGGTACCTCCAGTGTGGCCTAACCCTCGACCAGCAAGCATTGGAACCTTCAATCCACATGCAGCAAGGATTGGTGCTAACATCAGCGACATTTTGTCACCGACACCACCGGTGCTGTGTTTATCAACTACCCTTGAATTATCATCCCACTCGATGACTGCTCCTGACATCATCATGCCTTTGGTTAGTTGAGTTGTTTCCTTAACCGATATGCCATTGCTATGTACTGCTCTCAGCCAACGCTCGACTAAATCAAGAGGCAATTTTCGCTGGGCAACAGCATCTATGAATAGTTGCAATAAATCGTCATTCATTGGTGTTGAAGATTCAACTTGCTGAATTAAAAATTCAACATCCTTGGGATTCATAATATCATCCTAATCTTCTGCAAGGCCGATTTCAACTAACCTTTGATGAAGATAATCACCAGCAGATATGGATTGATAGTCTGCAGTACCACTTGTCATAGCGATAAATTCCGGCCTTGGTGTTAAATCAATGGAGTTGCGTGGGTGAACAAACATTGGCATTGAGAAGCGACGTTCAGATTTTGAACTGGGATTCACGACTCTGTGAGTTGTGGACTTGAATAAACCATTAGTCAAATTTTGAATCATATCACCGGAATCAACAATGATGAATCGTTCATCACCTTCCACCTTAATCCATGAACCATCGTGATCCATTACTTCGAGGCCATCTGCAGTTGCAGTTACCAACAGCGTAATGAAATTAATATCTTCATGCGCTGCGGAACGAACCGCTCCAGCAGGTACATTTTCACCAAGTGGCGGGTAATGGATTATCCGCATTATAGTATTGCCATCATTGGTCATTTCTACAAGCCAATCGCTCTCTTTGCCTAAGTACTCACTACAAGCAGATAGTAAATCACAGGACAATGATTCCATTCTGTTGTATAAATCATCGACTACAGTCTTGAACTCAGGAATTATTTCATTTGGCCAAACATTGGCTGGATATGATGGCGTTGAACCTTTTTGGTGAGTTCTTCCGGTCTGCCAGAACTCTTTCAAATCAGGTGCGGGATTGTCTTTCGCATGTTCAACACCAAATGCAGTATATCCCCTTTGATGGGCAATTTCACGCTGCGCATAGGCCATCTTTTCATCACTAGGCAAACCAAAAAATTCGTCGCCTTTGTCATATGATTGCTGAATTAATTCAACGGGAATGCCGTGATTTTTGAGGGCAAAAAACCCGATGTCTTTGAGCGAGTCTCCGACTGATTGGATGAATTTTTGCTTGCGCAAATCATCACCAGACACATAATCTGCAAAATCTACTATGGGAATACTTCGGCTCATGTTATCAATGTGCGCTACCGTCATTACCGTATCAAGTCTATGCTTGAATTTATGAGAAAAGTCGGTTTTGTTCAGTCTCTAATTTTGGACAGTAGTCTAATCATCTCTATGTAAATCCAAATTATTGTAACCAATACGCCGAAGGCTCCCCACCATTCGGCATTCTTTGGTGCGTTCATCTTAACTCCAGATTCAATAAATCCAAAATCTGAGATGAGACTTAATGCAGCAATAGAAAGTATGAACACGGTCAATCCAATGCCAATAGGGCCTGATGAGTGAATGAAAGGTACGCTAAACGGGGTAAAGAAGTAGAACGCTATTGAAACCATGTAAAGCATCATTATCGAGAAAACTAAACTACCGATTACTTTGTTGAAGGTGGGTGTAGGTCGTATTATCCTTGATGAGTAAATGAACAGCATTCCAGCGGTGATGAACAACGTGCCAAAGGCAGCTTGTACGACAATACCAGAGTAGAATGCTTCAAAGATTAACGAGATAGTACCAACGAATAATCCCTGCATTACAGCGTATATTGTCATTAGTATAGCAGGATTTTCAGGCCGCATAATCATCAGGATTACTGCTACTAATATGCCACCAAATAGTCCTCCCCAAGTCATGCCATTTACCACGCCTGCATTGCCTGACTTGATTGCGTCAAGTGCTACATATGCAGAGATAAAGGCAACTACTGTAACAACACCGAGTAGGTAAGCCAATTTACCGATGGTGCCTTGCAAAGTCATTGTGTTCTGCCCTTGGATATTCGCCCAAAAATTCTGGGTCATTACCGGATTGCTTGTACTATAACGCATCTTTATCGACTAGTCCTAAGACAAAGTCCTTTGTCAATCTTGCGATATTATTGATTGTCCTGCAACTGTTCTTGATAGTATTCAGCAAGTTGCTCTATTGTCCAACCGCTATCGATGTAGCGTTGAACCACATCTATTCCCCAACCGGGGAATTTTGCCATATCTTCTGCTGAAATCTCGCTAGATGCGGCATCATCTCCGCTACTTGTACTGCTGCCATCTAGAACCGGCATTGCCCACTCCTCGGTGTCAACAGCCTCGGAATTTTCTACCAGCATCATTTCTTGTTCTTCCAAACTAACCAAATCTTTGGCCTGGCTTGCTTTTGATTCAAGTTGTTTGAGAATAAGGAATGCACCTGCAGTAAATATTGCGGCAACCAACATAATGACTAACATAGTGTTTGAACCAGTGGTGTCTTTCTTGCCATCACTAGCCTCTGCTTGGTCACCCAGTTGGTCGCTCGAACATCCGTCAAGATCGGTTAAACCGCCAGCTATAGTATCAGGGCATAAGTCGTTCTTATTGGCTATCCCGTCGCCATCATCATCTGCATCTGGGTCAATTGTTTGGTCGTCACCAGATTGTTGTGTATCAGTACTTGCCGATAAATCGCAACCATATTTGTCGGTATCTTTGATGCCATCGCCATCTGCATCCTCCATGTTCAAAGCATCGTAAATGGCCACGTTGGCAATGCTGGAGTTTAGAGCAGTACTTTGAGCCCAAGCGATTTCAACAGAATCAATTGCACAATCTCCATCAGTATCAGCCAATAATGGGTGGCTACCTTGTTTATTTTCATCGGTGTTATTGACTCCGTCGCCATCGGAATCGAACATATCTTCGGTAACTCCAGAGGGCATTATCCGCTTGGTTCTGTTTAATCCATTGGCAACTTCCCACTTGTCGGTTAAGGAATCTTGGTCTGAATCAGTCACATTATCAAGCCGGTTCCAGTCATCATGCCAGCCATCAAGGTAGTACTGGGTAATGATTGATGAATGAATTATTACACCCATTTCGCGATTTCGATTCATCGCCGAACTGCCCATGTTGATGGATGATACCAAGACACTTTCACCGTCGACAATTATTCCTTTGTTGTGTAATTTTGACACATCATCATCCTCACTCATTACAATGGCTGATGCATCTAATCCCTCACTGCCGTTCCAAACTTCATTGAACAAATCAACAACTTCTTGGTCGTCATCGTCAAGGTATGCCCCGTTAATGATTAGGTGAACTCCAACACCTCGACTTGCGACTTCATGTAACGCGGTTATGATTGGATTTTCGTCACCCCAGCCATATGACCAATCAACATCTAGGGTTTGCTGAGACAACAATACTTCATCTTCAGCTGAGCGAATGAAATCAGTTATTTTTGTTACACAATTTTCCGGACATGTCAGTAATTCGCCACTTATGCTGGCTTGAATTGCCGCTTGGATTCCGCCGCCACCGATGGTGGTGGGTGGATAGAATGTGTATGCATCGTAGTCACTCAATGTCATCAATTCTGACCAGTGGATATCGAGATTGAACTGCTGATCTACCATTTCTGCAAGATCCGAGTTATCAATAATAACACTCCATTCAACATTTCCTCTCACTCCGGGGGCGGGAACAGAAGAGGATTTCCAATTGCCAGATGAGATCCATACACTTGTAGTATCACGGACCACAACTTTGCTGTGGAGATATAGGTAAGGTTCGTTACTGTTTGTGTTGAATTCGTATACTGTTGCACCAGCTTCAATCAACGTGTAGGCAAAGTTATTCTTGTATTGAAGATCGGTTTCTGACCAAATGTTGCAGTTATTGCAACCTGGGTCAAGCATTAGTTCAACACTAACATTTCGTTGCAGAGCATCTAGTAATGCTTGAACCAAGTGAGCGTCTTGCAACTGGTACAATTGGATTCTTAGACTAGTTTGGCTTTCATCAATAAATTGTTTGAGTTCAAGCAGACCATTTTGTGGGCCGACGATGGGTACTACAATCGCTTCTGATTGACTGAATTCGGTTTGCAAGCATAATGTGCTCATGCCCCCAGTTATCGACCACTGATATTTCCAATCGGTGGCAGAATCGGTGTCTGGTAGGAACGAGCAACCATCGCCTCGAATGAATACAAATTCATCATCCGCAACGCTTGAGGAAGGTATTGAAACTGTTTCACTGCTCCAACCGTCTTGACTTGCTGGTCCGGCGTCAAAAACAAAGGTGTCACCAAGTTCTCCATTTGCGTCTTTCAGGGAGACTGCGACACCGGAGTCTGGTATGTATAAGTCGGCACAACCAATATCATCGAAGTTCAGATATGTTGTTGCCTCCCCGAGCAGTAGATTGGTATCGGTAGCGATTACATCAGCCATTCCGCCACTACCGGTTATGGCCGATTCTTCAGCAAACACAACGCTGCTGTGTGGAGCAAAGAACATATTATTGATTATTGTACATTCATACACTGTTCCGTCATTGATGTTTATGGTCCAGCCATTGAGGAAAGCATCTTTGTCTCCAATATTCTTGATTTGAATGAATTCATTGTCATATGGTGAAACTCTGGTCATCACAATGTCTTGTGCTGTTGCAAAATCGGTCGCTTGAATGTTTGCTTGTCCGGGTGTTGGATATGCTCCTGAAAACCAATTTGTGCCATCATCAGAAATCCAAGATTCACATGTATTTGGAGTCAAACCCTCACCGTGAGTGTTAGAAATTCCCACAACAACGCCATCAGGGTTGTACAAATCTATGACGTCAACGGCCATTAGGAAAGAGCGTGGCAAACTGATTAAAGCATACTCCCCTGGATTGACAATAGTCGATTTGGTAAGATTGGCTACAATGCTCTTAGAATCTGTGGAACTAACTTCAGCTAAATTATTGATGAAAATTCGCTTGGTGTCAGTATCTACTCGCCATCGCAATAAATCGATAGGTGTAGTTCCATTATTCATTATTTCAACCCAATCATGATAATTGTTACCGCCTTCATCACACCAGCCCATGTATTCAGTGATTATCAAGTCGTTAGAGTCTGTATAAGCAGGCCATGTTGGATTTATTGTTCCGGGCGTTGGCCAAGCTGGCTCAACCCATCCAGTAATGCCTGCCGGACTGGTTGTCGTGTATCCAGCATGACTACTTCCAGGAGCGATTAATGACATGTTCTCCGAAGAGTGATTCCAACCAACTGTGTCGACAATTCCATCATTAGCATCAACCAAGGTAATGATGTCTGTAGTTTGTTTCAGATAGAATGAATTGGTCCCGTTTAATGCGATTAATCCAACGTCACCGGGCTGAATTACGGCGTCTATCTGAAGCGGGAAATTGTACCCGCCAATGGTGAAACTTCTGCTATTTGACGCCTTTAACTTCCAACCCGTCAAATCAACTGCGCTACTATCGTTATTGTATACTTCAAGCCATTCTCCGAGTGGCCAAGATTGGGTGTCTGAACCCTCACTATCTGGCAGGATTTCAGTGATTTTTACATCTACTGCGACATATGGCTCAGTACCTGGTTCTGGCTCACCGGGGGTAATCCAGTTAGATGGGACCCATGCAAGACCCAAGTTGTCATAGTCTCGAACCATGGATACATTATCACCAAAGTAGTTGCTGTGCCATGCGGTATCAATTATACTGCCTTGTGAATCTTTTAGAACTAAGTGTTCGTAGTAATCATACAGGTCAAAATTGTTGGACATTGAGATAAGTCTTCTCTCTCCTGGGTTGACTTCGGTAACTCCTGAATGTGATTGGTTAAACACCATTGTCCCCGGGTCAAAGTACAATATGTCGCCTTTGCCATTGGTGATACTCCAACCTGATACATCAATTATGGTTGTACCATTATTGACAATCTCAATCCATTTTCCATTTGGAAACGCACCGCTAGTATTGGTGGATGGCAAATATTCTGTAATGAATATATCACCTGTTAGTGTAGGCAATAATTCCATCCCAGCAAGATTTGTCATGTTGATGGTTGGGTGTGCAGAAATGAACATAGAATCACTTCCTGATATCCTCGATAGCGAAAAGCCCGGTTCAGTACTGGTCCAGTTTACCTCGTCACCGATTGATCCGTTAGGCCAGTGAACCCGTAATTTTTCAATAGCGTTGTTCAATACACCGCTATTTGTTGAGCCATTAACTGCAACAATTCTCGTATCTCCAGAATTTATCATTAGTGAATCAGTTTCAGCAGTATAGCCGATTAAATGGTCTTGGTCAAATTCAATCATGTTGCCTGCGGCATCAGTTATGTACCAACCGGTAAGGTCAATATCATTGCCACCCTGATTGTAAATTTCTACCCATTCTCCACCGGGGTATGTAGCATTGTCGAAACTTGGAGATGCATCTGCCATTACCTCATTAATTACAATGTCACCAGCAAAGTAGACTGGTCCGACAGGTGTTCCACCCTGATTTGCTTCACCGGGTGAAAGGGTGGCGGATTCTACCCAGTCTGCTATTGGGTCGTTTGAGTCTTCAATCAGCGATGTACCTTCAGTCGGCGAGCTCGTCCATGAAATTGAGTGGACTAACGTGCCAGCAGGGTTCTTTAGGTTGACCATGCCATTCGAATTTTTCATACAGTAGCCGCAACCACCACCATCACCATTTCTTGCGAGTACAATATAGTCGCCAGCAGATAGCTCGAGATTTACTGCATTGGTCGGATAAACGACATGATTTGTGGTCATACTCAATGGTCTGTTGTAGTGGTCATCAATTATCCAAGTTGATAGGTCGACAGTAGCAGTGCCGGAATTGTGTAACTCAACCCATTCTCCACTGGTCCAATCGCTCGGACCAACGGCTCCGGTTTCGGAGCCAAAGGCGTTGACTAGTGCTTCAGAAATGCAAATGTCACCACTACATGCCGTAGAGCGACCGCTAGTCTGTGATACCTCTTCTGTGTCCTCCAAAGAATCATTATCCAGTAAAGGCGCAAGGTATGAACATAGCATTATGGTAATCAGAATTATTGGATATCGTTTATTCAGCATTGCGTCATCTCCATGTTTGTCCGGTGTTGTTAGTCATATCTTATTTTTGATTTCACAAGAAGCCGAATGCGTCTTGTGCTTGAGAGAAAGTGTAGATCATAATCGGTACGATAATTATCCCCATTCCGTGACTTCTTCTTATTCCTACTCTTGGTGGAATGAGCCCGAGAATTGTTCCGATAATTAACACTCCAATTCCAATAAATCCTGTAGTGAACCAAACGAGAGCACTAACGAATATGATGACTCCCATCACCATTTGTTGAAGTGGTATGGCAGCGTGTAATCTCAGCATGCCCTTGCCAACCACACGCATAATTGGCATCGCCATCAATCCTGCCGCAACAGTCACAGCAATCAACCGAACAAAATCTGCCGTTGGTTCTGCTGAAGACCAAGTGTCTATTGGATACATCATTTTGAGAGCAAGAGTCGCTCCCGACCTTGACCTGCCAATGATGTACAAGAATCCCAAAACCATAACCGTAACCGCAGTGTTAACTGCAGATAAAATCGCAATTACCTCCAAATCTTGCTTAGTCTGCGGCCCTTCTACACCACCTTCGGCTTCAGAAAGGGCTATTTCGAGTAGTTCTTCATCAGTCATTTCTGTCAGCCGTCGTGTTTCCCAATCCATGCCGTAGCCTTCCTTGCCCTGGACCTTTGCTGCGACATTTCTACCACCCATAACCAGTACAGTTGCTTGAGAGGCGGTCATACCTGGCAACACACCCATGGACGCTCCAGCGACCCCCGACCAAAAACAAGGAACAATCAGGGGTTTGGCAGGGGGTAAGGTCCAATCTTCATTCTGCGGTGGAATATGCGATGTTGTGGCATAAATGTCAAGCAGATTGGCAATTCCGAACAGGCCAGCAAGACTGGGTAACAGTAGGGAAGCATCAGGTATTCCAACAGGGGACCTTGCTGGTAGACTGAATACGGCCCAGCCATAAAATCCTGATAGCAGGAAGAATCCGGTTGCTGCGAGGAATCCCGCAAATCTGCTGTC
>DAHU01000064.1:18934-21868 GCA_002495945.1 Euryarchaeota archaeon UBA13 | reverse complement strand
GTCGATGGTTCTGGTATTTCCGCCGCTGGAGCGCCAATAACGGCAGTAATTGTAGCCGTGACTGTCGTATCACAAGCAGTGTCTGGTTCAACTGTTTGGCCAACTGTTACATTCATTGTCGTCTCTTCTGTCGCACCCGCCTCGATTTGTCCGGGTATCTGGCCTATCGCTGAGGTAAAGCCGTTACAATCTTCTCCTGGCTCGTTACTGGACTGTAAATTTACGGTAACAGGATCGCTTCCAGTATTGGTTACTCGAACAGTATATTCTCCTGAATCGCCAGGGTTTACAGTTTGCGAATTTGGAGTCACATAAAGGCTGATACTTGGCGCAGCTGATACGGGTGTTGCTATCATTGGCAACATTGAGACCATCATCAAACTTACAAGGAAAAAAGCTGCTCGACTACCCCGAGTCTCGGTTTCCCCCCGGTTGACCATGTTAAGGGGTGAACGACTTACTATCAAAAGGCTATCCTAAATTGTTTGATGGAATATAGTCATAAAATAACTACTCACTAATGAAATCTGATGTCGGAGATTGGCAGCTTAAGCAAGATTCTAATTGCGAAAGTTTGCAGGTATCCGACTCATCGCCACAATATCTTGCACCACATTTTGGACAACCGACGACTTTGCCAGCAATTGGTTTACGACATTGCCAGCAAATTGCGCTTTGTTTTTGCGGTTGAGACGTAGTTGCTGGAATTGGCATGATAACTTGCGGCGGAGGAGTCAAAGGCTGGGGTGGTACAAGTTGTTGCCTTTGTGCTATGGGCACTGGCAAGGGCATAACCGGCATAGTCGGCTTAGGGCGGTTCGGCCTTAGCAACACTAAACCAATCCCAACAAGAATAACAGTTACCACTATCGCCAAACCGATTTGAGTTATTGGCAAACCAAATGCAGCAGACTCTGAACTCTGCTTTTCCGCATTTGCATTGAATGTATAAGCTGTTGCTTCAGGATTTTCTGCGCTGTTGAAACTCAACGTGATGTTGGCAAATCCATCTACGTTGGGCGTAATGATTAGTTTGATGGTCTTTGATTCACCTAGCGCTAGGTCAACAATTCCATCTCCGACTACTTCAATATCCCAATCTTTACTCGAGGTGGTAGACACCATATGATTGAATGGTAAGGTGCCTGAGTTGGTAACCAATAATTGCACTTCTTGCGCTTCGCCTTGTTTGAAAGAATTAGTGGTCAAACCAGACCATGAAACTTCCTCAAGGCCGCCAATGTAAAGCGAGAATGTTTCTGAGTAATCTGCTCCATTGCCAGTAAACTTTAGGACGAAATTAGGTTCTGAAAACGGTGTTGCTTGAGAACTAGTGAATACAGTGCATGACAATTCGGTTGATTCTTGATATCCAATCATTGCTGGGGTATCGCAGGTTATCGATAACTGTGGGTCACTGACTGCACTAACAATTGGTTGCCAAGAAATATCAGCATCATTGGTCAACTGCCAAACGAATCTAATCTCTGAACCTGCGGGATGAGAACCAGAACCATAGAATGAGGTAGTATATTCAACCTCTCCGGGAAAAACAACTTTCTGAAATTGTAAATTAGGCTGGGGGAAAATTTGGACATCAAAATTGTCAGACCAAGTGAAACGGTCTGAGCCATTATCCAAATGAAGTAAAGCGGGTCCAGATTTTGCTGCCTTAGATAGTTGGAAAGTAACCAAGTAAAGTTTTGATTCACCGATTGCCAAATCAACCGTGCCACCTGATTGAATCACTTGTACCCCCTGTGGTAAACTGAATGTTGGAGACAACCTAACTGCGACATTGCCGTTGTTCTCGATGTTGAACACAGTTACAATTTGGGAATCGGGTAATAGGTTGACTAGTGATGAATCAGTTCTTATGTCAACTGACTTAACAGCCTCAACTTCAATTGGTAATTCAATCAACCAATTGACTACGGGCTCCGTAACTGAATTTACGCTAACCATCAGTGATGTCTGTAAGCCAGCATTCGGTACTACGGAAGGTGGTTTGATGACCATCTCGATAGTCTCTGACGTGCCGACTGGTATGGTTGAACTGGTGGCAAATTGGCTTTCAGTAAAGTCTTGAACAAAATACGCCTCCCAGCCATTTGGCGGTTGAACTTGTAGATCGTATGCAATGTCTGTATTCCCATAATTGAATAGGTATAGTGGTACTGAAGTTGTTACAATGGGATTCACGGGTATTACTTCATAATCAGACTCGACGACAATATCTGGAATTTCTGCAACAACCATATCCAGATCAAATGAAGTAAATATCGAATTATCTAAGTCGGTAGCATCCAAAGTAATTCGATAAGTCCCTGGGGCGGGAGATTTCGGATGGACAACTGTAACGGTTAACTCAACTGTTTCACTACCTTCAAGTTGATACTGAGCACCGGAAAGTCCGACATACCAGTTAAGTTCCGTTCCTTCATCAACGAAGATTAATCCTGATTCTGTGATTGATGCGTTAGTACTGAGTAATCCTGTGTTTTGCAAACTTATCTGCCAAGTTGTCGAGGTTTGCTCAGCGTCGAGAAGTTGCTGAACTTGTTGAGTGGAAGTGATTGCAACTCCTGGTTGTGACACATTGATGAACACATCTTGGCGATTGTTGGTTTCTGTGGTTTCAAGTATTGTGTCATCTTTGTCGATGATGAAGGAAATTGTATTTTCTCCGGCAGTTTGCGGAGTCCATGACCAGACTAAGGTACGCTGACTTCCACCACCGAGTTCCAACGATTGGGATGCAATTTCAACCCCATCAACCTCCATCACAACATCAAATTGGTCGGACCTTACGTTACCAGTATTTTCGATTACGCACTCCAATTCTGTAGCTTGCCCAACGCTTGGTATCTCAATATCAATCGTAAATCCGTCATCCAAAGTTGTCAAATCTGGTTTAAGGTCGTTAATACCGTG
>DAHU01000064.1:17520-18527 GCA_002495945.1 Euryarchaeota archaeon UBA13 | reverse complement strand
GCTGAATCAATTAGTACAACCTCCACGTTATTCACTGCATCTGCATTACCTCCTGTTGTGGAACGCCCGTTGGCAAAATCGTTGCCTAAGTAGGTCAATCCGTTGGGGTCAGTAACCTCAAGATTTAGATTATTGACCAGTTGAGTTGATGACCAAGTCGATGCTGCCTCATCAGACCAAGCTAGTACTGCCTTGAACTGGTCGCCGCCCTGATCGATGTCAAAACTGTATGATTTTGAGGTGCCTGTTGCTGAAAGGAATGACCTATCGTCAACCCAAACACCTTGCCCATTTGGCGGTGCGAGTGAGTTGCGAAGGTTGACTCTGCCCCACCCTTCATCGTTATTGGGGATATCGCGGTTACCGACATCTTCAGCGCCGAGGATAAGTAGTGCCTTCACCAGTGCGCCTTGGGGTGATTCACGCAGCGCTATTTCCTCAAGATATTCTCTTATCATTACCGCAGCGCCTGCTGCATTTGGTGTCGCCATCGAGGTTCCAGTGTACTCAAGGTACCAAGTTGAACTACCGGAAGCACCACCGGTATCAGCTGCTTCTTGCGCTCGACAAGACCACACATAGCCACCGGGTGCTAACACATCAGGCTTAATTCTACCATCGTCAACTGGACCGCGCGATGAACCCTGCATGATATAATCCGGAGCACCTTGATAGCGATTCTGGTGCATGCCTACAGTTACTACATTCTTGGCGGTTGCTGGAGGAGTGACGGTATCTGGGTCGGGCCCGTCATTCCCTGCTGCAAAGAGGATTGTTAGTCCTTCACCGCCCGAGTAATACCGGTCGTAATTGTATGCCCGGTCATCAGCATCCCTACTTTCAGAAGAATACTCACCAAATCCACCACTATTTCCCCACGAATTAGTGTGGGTTCTAGCGCCAGCACTGTACGCAGAATTGATTAGGCTGTTTAGCGAGGGAGATTGGAAATTTCCAGTATTGTCATTTTCCATGGCTTGGAAATAAAGTTCCGCTGCTGGGGCAAC
>DAHU01000064.1:15742-17129 GCA_002495945.1 Euryarchaeota archaeon UBA13 | reverse complement strand
GACCAGCGATCTGCTGTTGAACCATCGTTAATGACATCATTATTGGCGATAACCCTGGTTCCAAAATCACCGTGGTCTTCATCCAGACCGGAATCGGCTACAGCAACAATTTGTCCAGAACCATCTAAATCGGTCGTGAAATAAGTCTGCACATTATTGGTTTTCATATGACTTCGAGCATTGTTGTTACTGATTTCAAAAACCGGATTGTATCGAATTACACTAACAGATGGCTGTTGTGCGATGCTGGTTATGTCTACTTGAGTCAAATCACCTTCATACCTTCCTGAGTCCCATTGAATTACATCTTCCAAGGCACCTGCTACAACATCAGCAAGATCTTGCTCCAGGCTTTCATCTCCATGAGTAAAGGAAATTGCTTGCTCAGAACCGTCCGCTCCATGCCAACCTTCAATTCTAAATCGCTGCCCGAGTAGGGCTGATTCGCTTCCCTCGATAAGTAGGACATCTTGCAACTCAGATTGTAGGATTAATGCTATCGGGACGTTATGGACTACTGCCACTGAGTCAAGACTTGCCGCTTTCGCCAGCGCTGATTCAGTACCTTGTAAGACCAAGCCAGATGGCGGTAAGTATTCTCTAATTACTAACCCCGAAATTTCGTTTATCTGCTCGCGAGCATGTTTAATGTGCACATCATCCGAAACTAAAACCAGCAGTAAATCTGCTCGTGGTTGCAACCATTCAGCGCTTATTGGACGATTTAGTTCCAAGCCAAATTGGTCGAAGGTTCCGATTAATGTATTAGCCTCAAGTAACCTGTCCTCTGACATTTCATGGTACTGATAAGTTCCGACTGCTTGCTCAAAAACATCATCGCGTAGTTCAAAATATACTCTGTCAATTTGGTTTTCTGCTTCCGCAACCTCAACAAAATTTTGGTTATTTGTCGCCAATTGAGATGCGCTTTGCAATACAAACAGGATTACAAGGAACATAACTGCCCCCGCAGAACGCCTGCTTTGCATAATTATAGCCCAGTTCCGGTGCGTTTTATTGCTTGGGGTATCGTGTGAGTATTTCGTCAATTTCTATCTTTGAACTCTTCCCAAGCCCAATCACCGACCTCATGAGTTACCAGCATAAATTGTAAATCACCCCGGTGATCGGTATACTTGAGATTAATCGCTATCTGATAATTATCCCAAACCGTATAACCAACAACCAGCATTTCTAGATCATCGCCTGCTACTGAAGAGTGAGCTGATATAGCATCAACTTCAATTCCCATTGTTTGAAGTACTTCGCCGTCTAATGATTGAAATGTGACTTGGATTTCTACATCCGTAATCTCACGACTACCAGTGTTATGAATTTCTGACATCACCAAGTGCCCACTGCGCTGTAGGTATAATGTTTCAACCAT
>DAHU01000064.1:12666-15339 GCA_002495945.1 Euryarchaeota archaeon UBA13 | reverse complement strand
ACCCGGTTTGGAGTTATTTCTCTCTGTATGTCTTGAACGAACTTGGCGGCATCTTTTGATGCTTGTAATATGGCCAAATCCTCTGCCGACATTTGTGTTGATTCAACGATGGAATCCTCATGGATCAAAAGTTCGCCCTCTTCGTTGACGATTAACCCATTCTCTTCTTTAATCAAAATATCACCCCAGCATCGCAAGTGTACTTGCTACCATCGACGTCACCGGTTCTACCAATAGAATGTGCCGAGTTTCTACATTGCCTCCAGTTAGAGTTCCAATAAGGCTCAAATCCGACACCATTCCATTAACTCCTAAGGATGAGGAAACTGGAACAATACCGGTGAACTGTGTATCTAAGAGGACTGCGCGCCCATCAAACTCTCTATCACCAAAGAAGTCGACATAATAACCCGGTTGGCTAGAAACTTGAGCGCTAGCAACAATCCGACCGGAGGTAAGGCCATCAAGAGTAATAATCGGATATTCGTACGGACCTCGCTTGACATTGATGATTGCTGATTTTAGATCCTCACCGATTAATTCTAACCTTTCAACCATCACACCGGGCTGAACAGGGATGTTTTCTTGTTTCATGTACAGACTCTTAACTCCGTCTCCAGAAGATGCCACACGCATTCCCCAGTCATCAGTAGGTTCTAACTTGAATGTGGAGGGTAGGCCTTGGGCAATCATCAGCACATCGCCCCTGAAATCGAGCGCCCGACCACTCGCTTCAAGATACAGGTCGAGATTATCCTCATTTGAGGAATAGTCCAACGTCATCATACCTTGGAATGATGTGTCAGCCCTGATATCGAAATCATCTGCAGGTATGGCAGACAATGACATAACGCTTGGTAAGTTGCGCATGAACGTCGTTGCTGGCCACCAAAAGCCATCGACATACCGCATTTGCTGAATCATTAATTTTTCAGCTGAGAACTTCCCTTGGGTTCTAAACTCTTCAGCAACATTCATTGTTATATTGAATATATCACCGATTGTTGCCGCAAAATCCATTGACTGTGCAACATCAATGAACAATGCTTCGACTCTCGTTTGTTCAATTCTATCAATAAATGTGGCATAGACTGAATCGAGGTTGGAACCGAAATCATAGGTCATGACTACATTGAACCTTGGTACAATCAAATTGTCATCGGTAAAGAAAACGGCATTAGCGCTAACATCATTGGGTTTTGTAACATCGAGACCATTGATAACCAGATCAGTATCCCTACCTTGTAAACCATTTACGACGATACTAATTTGCTCGCGTAGGGGTTTCCATTGGCCAAGGAACATATCAAATTCATATTGAGGTATATCCCCAATCATTCTGAAATCATACTCGAGAGAGATTTGGCCGGCTGGTAATTGCGGCAGCCATAACCGATTGTGCCAAGACCGCCTAAATTCAAGAGTTATGCCCTCTTCTTCGAGCAAGGTTTGGTTGAGTAAATCAAGTTCAATATCGTAAATTACTCCATCCTCAAGTGAGTCAATCAACCTCACCGCCTGAGTAATGTTAGACCTGGTTAAGATGTCCAAAGCCATGGCTTTCTCAGCCCGGTCAATCTTGTAATCTGCTAACATTTGCTCCCATTGCTGAAGTTCTGATTGAGTCAGTACGGGTAATCTCGATAAGTTGTATTCCAATCTTGTAGCCTCATACACATTCATCGCTACGCCGTGAGCCCACTCCGGTTGTGAAGCCACATTCGAACCCTTTCTCATGTCTACTGTTAAATTGAAAGCCTCGCCAGTTAGCAAGTCTACTCCCAAGGCGAAGTCTTCTTCTTCACCATCAGTACCTACCAAGTCCTTGGTAAAATCATAAATTAAGTCATTAACTGAACTACCAAAATCAACTAAATCGCCCAAGAAAAAGGACAATGATTCAATACCCTCGCCTTCGTCAAAACTTGGCAATTCCAAGCCAGATGAATCAACCGTACTCGGGAACGCCAACGAAATGTTAGACGGGAGTGGTTGAAGTATTGCTCTACCGTTCATGCCTAAGAATTCATCTTCATACTGTGACTCGTCTTCAAACATGATGTAGAACGGCGAGGATTGACTTCTAACCATCTCGATTTGCGAGTTGCCTTCTGGCCCTATTGCGTCAGGGACTTGCGGAGAGAGTCTTGTAATGCTAATGATGTCTGAAATCTTCATACTCATACTTGCCTCAGCAGTATCTTGGTTGACCCAGAATCTGAAATGGTCGCCATCCATCGTTTTTGGTTGGCTGGCGTTAGACAATTGAATTATAATCGAATCTATAGGTTGGTTTCCGGTATATCCAAGAGTGTCGCCGAGAGTTAATGAAAAATCAGATGGTAAGCCATTGAGCTGGATTGAATTCTGTTGTGACGGGCTCTTACCGCCATAGGTTATCGACTGTATTGCTTCACTTGCTTGATAGGTTAAAGCGCTAGATGTTTGGATGATCTTTAATGTGTTAGGTCGATTAGAAACCATTGCAGATTGGGTTATAGCATTATCTTGGTCACCGTCATTGTGTTTGATGTGACCAACAAGTATTGATTCACCGGTTGAGCCAGTAATCTCGATGTCTCTAACATCCGTGTTGGGGTCAAAGGTCTGCACGACTTTCGAGATACCCGATACGCGTAGACTGATTGCAACAGGGACAAGTGGTTTGATTGG
>DAHU01000064.1:0-12284 GCA_002495945.1 Euryarchaeota archaeon UBA13 | reverse complement strand
TGGTTTGGAAGTGTTGGGTTATCACTGCTTGAAAATGCCAACTCAACAGAGCCTATTGCCATGGTTTCACGCGGGTCGCCTCCAAGATTGCCTTTGATTTGGTCGTAACAGTGAATCTCAAGAGTTCCTCCCTCTGAACCTGTTGTACTGATAATTGAATCCGGCAGAGAATTTACTATGTCGCCAATGTCGAGAACGACTTGCACAACAGTTAGCAAGGCGTTATCAAAAATCTGAGCGATTGTGTTTAGATTTGGATTGTCATAATTTACTCGATCTACTCCTGTGGGTGATACCAAGAAACTACCTTCGATCAAAATGGCATTTGGAACATCTTCGACAATAACTTCTAACGAGGAACGATCGGTAGAAACCCCTCCACGCTCAAAGGTTGATTTGTATTCTAAGCGGTCAATAGATTCTGTACCAACAATCGCAATCAGTGTATTTGGTGGCTCTATGGGATTCATCGGTAAGGTTGGATCATCAATATTAGCAGAATTATCCCCCGAGAAATTCTTGATTGCGATAATTAATGACAAGCGATTTGGTACCTCACCCGGGAAGTTAACCGAATTTGGCGCTTCACCGAGCATGGTAAATATCGAGTTTATCTCTTCCTGAGGCATACTTCCAGAGGGCAAACCATGAATCCATGCACGGGCGTCAGTTACATTGCCAAATTCAGATTCACCGTCTTGCACATTTGCTCGATTCTCATAATAGTGTAGATAGACATCTGAGCCTTTATCTGAGTAAATTTCAACCGAATCGAATGAGTTTTCACCAATGTTATCATTTCTTATCGTGATATCTACTTCTTCTGGCAATTCGGTCTCACCCATTTCTGGATGGAAACCAGCATCTAGGTAACTCATTTCTAACACTGGAGCGGACGAACCTCCTCCATCGCCAGCAAATCTAATGTAACCCACACCAATACCAAAACCGCACTTGTGTTCGTGACTTGGCGCTTCATTATCGGCGATTGGATCGTAGTAGCTTTCATCTTCACAATCTGTTTGAACGTCAGTTCCAGGCGCATTTGGATTTCTAACTTGCACCGAATAAGGTGCGGTTATTGAAGAGAGCGAAAATTCACTTGAGTTGATGTTACCGATAAGCAATGAGGCTAAGAAGGAAACTAAGTCTTGTGGCGCTATGTTGAATTCAATTCTTTCAATTCCTACACCTAAAGTAAACTCATGTGGTGGTTGGGTAAAGCGTGTATCGATTACAATTGCATAAGATTCCGAATCATCAAGGGTAATATCGAATGCTAACCCTTTCATCAAACTAATCTCCAAATGCTGTAATGAATCCCACAATGGGTCAGTTTGATCTAAGGCTGTAACTTTCCATTGGAAAGTTGGATTAATCCATAACTTATCGACTATTGGGATTAAGTTGCCACTTGTTTCGATTCCCCAGCCATCTCCCTGATTGATTATGCCCTCGATGGTCAATGCCACCGATAAGTCATCTTCCCCATCGCCATCTATATCGATATAATTTGCGAATAAAACGATTT
Source organism: Euryarchaeota archaeon UBA13 (assembly GCA_002495945.1). Lineage (GTDB taxonomy): Archaea > Thermoplasmatota > Poseidoniia > Poseidoniales > Poseidoniaceae > MGIIa-L1. The sequence continues at coordinate 10,753 of DAHU01000064.1, read as the reverse complement.
GGCCATCAACAAATATTTCTCCGGTAAATGTCCCCTGAGCCCACGCTTCGTAAGATGGCCCGCTATCTCTTGAGGTGAAATTGACATAAACTGCGTAGGTGTTAATACCAATAGCAAGGATATTAGTCAAACCCAAATTGTTGACTGAGAACAAAGTCTCAAACAAATTATTTGGGAAACCATCTGGTTGAGTTGAGGCATCCATAAGGAATTCGTATGGCCTTGGATGGTCGGCTTCAAATGACGATGAATCGCGCATCGAGATTCCGTCTAAAAAGGAGTTTGAAACAGCAAGCGGGTCGGTGGCTGAGATTCCACGTGCATTTGCATCAACTTGAGCAAGCGCCCCTTGGGCCGAACTCAATGCGATATCAGATTCACCACCTTGAGTTCTATCAGCAAGGGTTTCCATCAGCGCGTCAATAACGTCAAAATCATCCCGAGAAATCGAGGTGTCTGCCGCAACCGGATTAGAAATAGATGCCAGCATCAGAAAAATCAGAAAAATTGCTGGCTTTCGCGGATCTCCTGAACTTGGCAAGCCCGGCCTGATTAGCCTAAGCGTACGCCCTTCCATACAAATTGGTAATATTCAACCTAAGATAAACTATCGCTTGAATGTTCAAACTACGCCTCAAAAACTCTATTCAATCAAATCTCAATATGAAATCTCTGCTGCAAGACGGGCATTCGACGACCGCTTCATCAGCATCTGGTATTGCTATGCTAAACTTACTCGAGCAATGAGGACAAGAAATTTGTTGAATAATTTGCTCATTAGGTGCTGTAGTAGGTGTCGATTCCGCATCGTCTTCGTTCGCAGCATCTTGCTGTTCATGGCCAATCTGAGACTTTACTTGATATGGAAGTTGAACTCCCCCACTTATTACCTTGGTGACTTTCTCAACCGTTCCTTCCTCCGTATTTGTCTCAATTATCTCTTGATTCTCTTCCTCAGCAAACATCGCCAGCGCATCGGCGGCAGCAGATTGTGTGCCGAGGGTGTACTGAGATTGTTGATTGACAGGGAAAGAGAATTCTTGACTGGGTGGGGCAAATGCTGAGACAGCTTGTGGTTGTTCATTAACGGTCCCGTATATTGACTGATATTCTGCATCCTGATTCTGCATTAGTCGCTGTTCACTGGTCACGATTTGTTGTCCTGATTCGATACCGGCTATTTTTGGTGCATCAGCAAATAATGGTATTTTGCTACGTTGTTTGACCATAGCAATGTGTTGTTTAGCCTCAATTTCTGACAAGCCTCTACCCTCAAGTAACTGGATTGCAATGTTGGTCTGCCAACGTCTAAATCCGATTGTTGCCACCGATAATGTCACTAGACCAATAAATAGTGAAACCATGACAATGCCGATAACGCTCGATGGTTCAGCCGCGCCTGCTACATTGATTGAGAACGCATGCGAATCTGAATTTCCGGATTGGTCAAAGACAGTAACCACTACATCTTTTCTACCAGCATCGGAAAATATCACATCGACTGACGAGCCAACATAATCAGGATCGTCGGTAAAGTCACCATTATTGTCGCTATCGACATTTGGATTGAGATCCCAGTGGTAGGTTAATTGGTATGACTGGTCATAAGCGTCAGTCGCATCGATACTGAAGGTTATCGCTTTACCTTCAACCGTTGAAGATGGAAGTGCATCGACTGATTGTTGCTGTAAAGAAGGATTTGTCGAGTCATCAGCGATGACAGTCGCGGTGGTAGTAGCTGAATTACCTGAGTTATCAGTAACCGTCAAATTAACCTGATAGGTTCCAATATTTGGCCAAGTTATCGCGATGGAGTTGTTAGTGTCCGAGAACACTGTACCCCACTCCCATAAACAATTTGCCACGGAATCATCATCAGTGCTGGAACTGCAACTGAATGCAGTCTGTTGTTTTATGTTGGTTTTCCAAACTCCTGAAAAAAACTCTGCACTACTGCTGATAACCGGAGTCGGAGGGACTATGTCCGCAACCAAAATCGAATAGTTAACAGAAGCAGATAACGAGTTTGGAGAGGTCGCTGTAACCGTTACTACTTTGGTTCCAATCGTTGTGTAAGAAGCGCTTGCTTCAAAGCCTTGAGCGTCATTATCATTAGTGAAAATTCCGTCTTGGTTGCTGTCTACTGAGTCATCAAAATCCCATGAAATTGAGGCTATTTGCCCGATTCTATTTGGCGATGCATTAGCGTCGAGCGAGATTGTTTGACCAAGGCTTGTTGCACCGTCGTTACCAGCATTGATTACTGGGGTTATTTCCGGCGCCAATTCAACGCGGACGGTTATTCTAATGTCAGAACTACCGTCTGCGCCACCTTCGGGTGAGTTGGTATTGTCAACTATTATCAATAATTCTTCACCATCTAATTCCTCGGGTACAATCCAAGTATCGGAATCGGAGTTAACAATCGACTGTAAATCCAAGTCAGCAATGTAAAGTTGTCCGACTCCGTTGGATAAATACAAATCATGCATCGCTCGAGTCTGTAAATAAACATCAGCTTGTCCATCAAGTTCCCAAGCAGTAACCACAATTGTTGTACCAGCGTCTAGCTTCAATGCATCACCTGATAGAAGGACTGCATGATTTCCCGAATCGACGGCTAATACATCATGGAAAGGAGTCCAATATGACTCATCAATTTTAGTGAATGTTGCCCCAATTTGACTGGTTGAACCGCCTTGGTCACCCAAGCCGTTATCACCATCGTGAGCCAGATTATCCAATACCATATACCACGTCTTAGGATTTATTGAAGCAGGGACTTTCCAATGGAAGGTATATGCGCCAAGGGCATTCTCCGTGGAAATAATTTGATTGAATTGAGAACGATAAGATTGTCCCGCATCGTAGGTCAGAATCTGGTTTTGATCAAAGAACAATAAATCAATTGCGTCGTTGATTATGGAAACACTCACCTCGTAAACATCTCCTGGCTGCAGGGTTCCGAGGTCGACTTTGACGCAGACTCCATTATCAAGGGATAACGAATTTAACAGTTGGTCGATATCTCGTTCCAAACAATTAGGAGCATCTCTAGCCAGTGATTGGGATGCTGCAGCCGGCATTAACAACAGCAGAGCCAAAACCGAGGCTACCGCTACACAACGCATGATGTGCTGTGGTGTGCCATACACTTCAAATGAACGCTTGCTTGAATCAGTTAACCCAACCCTCACCACGCCACTGTAAATGGGTAACTAAACCAAGGTCATCAACGATGACTCGGTCTCCGTCATGCGCAGCACTGAGAGTAATTCCCGAATTTCCTAACTCGGCCATGGCTTCGTTCAGTAAAGTGTCGGTTTGCTTGATTCTCGCACCGTAATGGGTGAGCACGAGATGGTTTGCTTGGCAGGCTAGTGCAGTACGCGCTGCTCCTGATGCAGTACTGTGCAGATAATCTCTGGCATGATTACTGTAATCGTCGAGAAATGTTGCCTCATGAATCAACAGGTTACAGCCATTCACGGCAGTAATACCCGGTGCCATTTCAGAGGTGTCACCCGAAATTATGACCGAAAGTGAATTACTCGCATCGCCGCGAAAGTCTTTGGCTAGTAGAGTTTTTTTGCCGTGTTTTATGTCTTCACCTGCTGCTAACTTCGCCCTTTCGTCATCACTTAGTTTCAACTCTGCGGCTCTCATACGATTGAATTTACCTTTTCTACTCGATGAGGTCAATTGCCAGGCGCAGGATGGAATTGTGTGAATGGTTGGTAAGGCATTGATTCGATTTGCCCTCCAGCCTTCTGGCTGCGGCATTTCAGCTAATTCAATGACTTCTCCATTATCGAGAAACTCAATCCAGCGACCTTCCCCGACTGCCCCTAAGACCCATCTAACTCGATAACCTAGATTTTTTGAAATTCCACCCAGGCGCTGCCAATATTGGTATTGAATTGCTAAATCTGAATGAGGTGTGTTTTCCGGTAGTGATTCATTCTCAAGCAGCGAATCAAGCACGTCTATGTTGGTTGGACCAATTATCAACAGTGGTTGAATACGGCTATCCAAGGCCATTGACTGAAGCCATGGAAGCACCCCCCAAGTATGATCTAAATGGCCATGTGTTAAGCACAAAACACTAACCTTGCTAGATTTCAAATGATAAGTTTCATGATTTTTCATTCGCTTTCTCTGCTTGGCAAATCTGGTTTGAAACCCTTCGCCAGCATCAACCACGGCAACCCCGTCATGACATGAAATTAGGCTTCCACTAACTTGACGGAGACCAGTCGGGCGAGCCGATGATGTACCTAAAACATGGACCTCAATAGTCATGAAAATGCCTCATTTGTTCATCGGGATTGGTGTTGGCGGGAACCATCGCAACAAAACGATATCGTGAACACCTCTGACCCAACGCCAAGGAACTGCTACATTTATTCCTCCTTCAACGAGTTCATGGTCGGTCTCTCTAACGAATAGATGGGTGCAGCGGATTCCATCAGTATCGATTACCACATCATAGACCACTCCAAGTTTCTGTCCAGTCGGCAGGTATACTTCCATACCCGCCATTCGAGAAACATGGTCTTCGCCTTGTGTCATGATGTGACCCGTGTAGGCCTAGCGCCACCACAAGATAAAGAAAACCTCGAACCAAGAATAAATTGTCGTGAATTAAACTAGACAGTTTCCGTTCAGTTTCACTTTAAGCGTGGGGTTGTATCAAGACTTTTATCAAATTTCAATTAATCTATAGTATGCGGAAAAAGTACTACCCGATGCTACCGCAACGTGTGATTGATGAGCAACAAATTATGCCTCGTAAAGGTGGCATTTACCGATTGTGCGGTAGCGGATTTGCGGGCAAGGCCATGCGCTCTTACGCCGAAGCATGGACTGCTATGGCGCTAATGGGAGGTCAGTATGTTCACTGGATTGATGGCGCATGTCGATTCAATCCTGAACGAATTCTCAGATGCTTCCCTCCTACCCTGCCTGAGGCTAATTACCTGTTACGCAACCTGTTTATCGGGCGCGGATTTACCGTGCATCAATTCTCATCCTTGGTGGAACGAATTGCAGATGAATTATCAATCACGGAGGCGCAATTAATTGTCGTAGATGGCCCTGTTGCGATGCATCTTGACTCCCAAGTAAGGGACCGTGAAGCACGAACATTGTTGAAAAGGAGTATGACTAGATTGAGTGAAATAGCAAATAGAAATAACGTTGCTGTAATCGTTATTACAGCAGCGAAGCCATACTCAAAACGTCATAAGACCCTGCTGAACATTATTGACAGCCGATGTAATCAAAAATTAATTGGACGGAAAAAACGGCAAGGCAATCAGACCAAAATGTGGCTAGTGCATCATCCAAGCGGAGCATCTGGATTTCGAGAACAACCGCAACAACAGGAGACTCTGCAGCAAAGTTATGCTAGACTTTTACACCAACAATTATCACTCATATATGAGCAAGAGATTGATGATATTGTGTTGATTGATTAGGCTCGCATTGTTGAATTAAAATCAAACAGTGTCACAGTTTTACTGCCTGCTCTAATCTCGTCTTCAGTCCAGCCAAATGGTGCTAAAATTGCCCACATTGCTCTTATGGCTAATTCTCGATAGTATTGGACATCAATCTTGACATTTGTGGCATTATCAAGTTCTTCAAGCAACATCGTTCTATCTATCGAGTCTCGACTGCTTGATTTAGTAACAATGAACCTCACTTTGCGCCCCGGAGGGATGTTGTGACCCAATGCACTGGCTCGAAGTAATGCTGAATGAGTTAGCGTGGAGACCGTGAATTGCTCTACGGCTTTGGTGACGCGCCGGGTTACAACCAGATCTTTGAGGGCGACTTGGTAATCGACAAGTCGTGTTAGTTCATGATGTAACAAATTGCACACAATGTTTTGCACATGTTTGCTACCTATCTCGACCCCATCATTAACGCAATCGACCAATATCTGCAAAGCCATGTCTTGAAGAGTCTTTATCCAGTTACATGTTGAATGTTGGCGAGATTCAATCCCTCTAATTTTCAGCCCTTTTTCGCCGTACGCCCAGTATTTAGTTAACGAACCAGAACCATGCATTCTACTTGGTAAAAAACCAATGAAATGGTATATGTCCTCATACTCCAAAGGAATACCAATTTCCTGGGTTACACGTTGGGCAAAATCCTTGGCAAGTACTTGTTTTTCTTGACGAGATACATCTTCTCTATGTAACCATACACAATCTACTATCGCATGTAGTACTGTCCAACCTGATGATTCCGCCATAGCTATGGTCTGCAGCAAGATTTCACGCGCCCATGCACAAATCGCTTCATGAGCCTCGATGCGTCCAAATCTAGCATTTTTGTAACCTGTATAACCAAAGCAGGTTACAAGCAACCACTTTAGGGCATTTTGTTGTTTATCTATAGTATCTCCTTTGCTAACTGTTTGCTGTTTTAATTGACGACGACGCTCAATTATTGGTGCTACTACTCGGCCAAGAAAACCGTGAACCCTACCGCAAGTATGTGACGACAACCCCGGAACTGGCAAAGCCCATGAATTAGTTATTGGAAATAGCCCTGTTCCTATACGCTCCTCTATGTGCCGACGTCTTAACTCACTACTCGCCAAATTTACTTCTAAAGGCAGGTAACTTGACGGCCCTAAATCATCGGTTGATGGTTGGCAGCAAGCGCAATTAAGGGTTTCTGGAGAGATGTTTCGAGTTGCAATAATGCTGGGGAATAAACTAGCAAAATCGAGTTCGATTACCTCTGTGTAAACTCCCGGTTTACTATCTAAGTACAGCCCTCCGCGATCGGCCATCATCAACTCCCACGCCGTTTTAGTATCCTCTGGCCGGTTTTTTTTCCACGGCACTAATACGCCATCTTCCATAGCAATACGCATTTGAATGGCGCTAATTACCGAACCCGGAGACAGCCTCGAAATATCTTGAGGAGATTGACGCGAATGGCGAGCCAGTTCGAATAAGCCATGTAAACCGCCCTCTCGAACAATGAAACTCGCTCTGATATCGATGTGTAAGCGTCCATGGATTGGAAAATAACTGTCTTTACGTATTACTTGACCGTAAGAGTGGACTATTCTTGACATCGTACGAGGTTTGAGGTGTACTGCTTTACGACTCAAGGTGAACGATTGGTTAGATTCTTGACACAATTTTTGTAATACCGAGAAATGTAGAAAATCACCGCCGTTAGTCATTATGATGTCAGGGTCAATGCGGTTTATTTCGCGCTGTAGATTTAGTAAAAATTCAGCTGTAGAGCCATCATGATTCACCTCTATTGGCGGGGTTTCCTCGATTTGGTTCATGCCTGAATTTAGTGACAGAGTTACCGACTTTAAATGAGAATCAATAGTATCGAAGCCGTCTACAGAATCATAGGTGAAGTCCATCTTCAAATGAGATAATTCAGGCCAATTCGCCGATTCTTCCAATACTGTGAATTGACTATTGTTCCACTCGACATATTGGAATGGAGCCACATTGTATTCAACAAAAAATCGCTGAGCTAAGTGGGCATCAACTGAATACAAAGTGTAACGATGAAAATCGCCACGGGATTCGATGTGGTTGGCAAGTTGACGGATTTTACGACTATCTATCATGTCTATTTCTAAGACATCATGCATCTCATATTGGTCAAGAGACAGACGACGGCGGATGAACCGCATTGCACCCACTGAAAATCGCGTTCTTACCTCAGGATATTCCAACCACTCCATGAGGTTTTGTAATCGCGACTTGGCTGAATGAATATGTATTGAAGCGCACCACGGCACTACTAATTGCCTTACTCCTTGACCCTCTACGAACATCCAAACATCCATGCTGGTGCCATCAGCACCCAACTGCGCGTCGATTATCCAACCTTTCACAGCATCACTCTTCTGTAGTTAAAGATTCGATAATTCGTTCAAGTTCAGATATCCTTGTACAACATTCCAATAGCATCGACAACAGCATTGGTTTCCATGAGTCATGAGCCGGCAACATACCGCCTGCTGTACGGCGATTTCTAACACCGTTAACCAACCTTGCTAAGGCTTCACGGTCAGCAGTACTAAGCGCTCTTTGGAATGGCTCAAGTGATGTTAACTCAGCCTCTATGCGGTTTCGCCATGTTGGTACTGTTCGACCCATTAATCGATATTATCCGATGCGAAGTACGATGTTTTCCAACACAGAGTGGCCAAATTAACTAAAACTAATGAAAGTGAATCATATCAATTTCGTTTGCAGCGAATATGTTGCTTTGGTTTGACTCAAACAAAATGGCCAAATAAATTCGATGGCCTGCCAAAGTGCTGTTGGTAGTAGACTAACTTCTGACTCGCAATCTATTGTTTCTTGAATTGAGCAGTGATTAAAATCTAACAAATTAATCCCGGTTGTTGTTTTAATTTCCTCAGCTTGTGCCGCATTGAGAAATATTGCGCCGGTAAGAGAGATTGAGGATTTGTTTGCTTCAAGGTGTAGTTCACTTTCATTTCCTCGTGATTTAATTTTCAAATCTGATGGCTCAATTATCGTAATTCCTCTAACGAGATTTTTGCCGAGACGAGATAGATTTCTGCTGCCGATTTTCTCACTAATTGAAGTAATTCTGCCTCGTAGATAATCAGGTAAAGGTGCTAGTTGCTCATCGGTTAACTCTGTGTTGTCATCAGATGATTGAGTTGGAAGGTAGTAGACATTAATTCCGTTGTCAAATAGTACTCTAGCGATGTAGCATTCTACAATTCCGCTGCCGAGAACAACAAATGTAGCTCCGGTTTGTGTGGTGTTACGTTTGATATGCTTTGCATAGGTTTCAAGATCTAACCTAGATGCGTGAGTTTCTAAATCGCGCTTTCTAACCACTCCCATTACCGGTAAAGATGGGAAAAATGCTCTATCAAAAAGCCCGTGACACCACTGAACTCCAGCTATTGAAGAGGGATCCCGTCCATCAAGCGCGTATTTATCGTTGTATTTTTGTGCCCGAATTAACGATTGTTCAAGCGATGAACTCCACTGTGGTACTGCTTTACCCCATGTCATGCGCAGATTATTGTGTAATTCACCGTGCCTAATCAGGGATTCTTGGCACAAATTCCACAAGTGATTTGGCGACCTAGCGTATTCAATTTGGTGCTCATCAAGTAGTACTGGACGAGGGTCGTCTGCGGTGTTGTTCCAGGATTCCAGCGCCCAATGTGGCAGATTTGAACTGCAATACGGATTTTCTGATGCGGCAACATGATGCCAAGCATGTTCTCTAAAAATCAGTAATTCATCTAGATATTTGTCCGCCGATTTAGTGCCAATTGCCGCTGCCTCACGGGCAACTTTCATGGGTGAGATAAAGCCATAATGGAAGGCTGCTGAAAGCCTAGATACACCATATGGGTCGGCTGCATTATTCCGTCGTCTCGCATAACCGCTCAAATTTTTGTCGAGGAATTCTTGCCATCTTGCAAGGCTAGAAATCTCCCCTCCATTCTCTTGCCATATTGGATACACTGATGGGTCGATTGCACAATTCTTCAACAACAAAATTCTTTCTTCTGGGTTGGTTGTAAGTCGGTCAATATCTATCGGAGTGAATGGCAATTCACCCGCAAATCTTGCTGGCACTTTTTCGACTGTGGGCCATGATTGTTGGATTAGTCGTTTGCGTAATTTCTTTGTCGCATCTCTAAATTTGAAGGGCCGGTCAACTGATTTACCGAATACCGTCATTGGTATTACGCAGTGACAATCGATTTCAACCATTGGACATTCAGCAGATTCAGCAATCGACTTTACCCAATTTTTCCACGGTGGCAGCGGAAATAAATCAGTTATTATGCACCCTGCGATCTTTGCAAAATGTTTCATTACCGCTTGACGATTATTTTCTCTCGCAACATGTAACACATAATTTAGCCCTTGTGCAGTACAACCTTTGTGTAAATCTCGAGCACCGTCTAACAACATATTGTGATGACGGAGATTAGCATGTGGATACCGTTCATCAATTGCTTGGTAAATCAGCAATTGGCGATTGTTATTGAAAGCAATTATTCTGCCGGCATCGATGGCCGGATTTTCATGTACGCGCAAGGAGGATTTTAGCCAAACAATAACTGGTCCTTCTGCCGACAGATTTTGGTGTTGATTGACCAACCGTGCACGGTCGCGCAAGTGTATCGGTAAATCATTCAACATAATTACAAACAATTCCTTGATGGCTATATAGGACTGTTTTTCCGTCAAAATATCGTTTTTCTCAAATTAACACACTTATTTAGTCAAGAATTGTTACCTACGGGTGTGACAGAGGCATTAGTAAATCTTCATGGCCGCCTACTCGGCAAGCCCGCTGAAGTAAAGGTTAGGCAATTTGGCTTAATCACCGCAATCGTTGGTTTCATCCTTCATTTGCTGCTTTGGTTCACATATCAAATTGGCGTCCTAAAAGTAGGCAGTGCATCAACAGATTTGCTCGATTCACCACTCGATGCATTATACACACCGTTTTCGATTCTCTTGGCATACGAAGTGTACCAGTTGATTAGAGCGATTCCAGAATCATTTTCTACCGCAGTTGGCAAGCAATTCGAGATAGTAACTTTGTTGGTGGTAAGAGATATTTTCAAGCGCTTATCAGAGCTAGAATTTAGTGGAGACTGGACGGTTGATTCTGAGCTGAAATTGATTGTTATCGAATGTTTAACGTTCATCACTCTGTTCACCACTTCTTTGATTTACCGTGC
>DAHU01000133.1:1981-4595 GCA_002495945.1 Euryarchaeota archaeon UBA13 | reverse complement strand
TCACTTATCCAAACAACCCCATCCTCATCTAGGACTAACGGCATAACCCTATCTCCGTCGACAATACAAAAATCATGAACAAGCAACCCTACATCAGCGCCTTTTGCAAAAACTTGGGAGGTAATTTCTCGATATATTTCCCAGTCACCGTGCTTAGTTCCCATAATTTTTCTAGCCCATCTAGGAGCCGGAATAGTAATTCCTTCCGCTTCCATGTGAATTTCTTGATAAAATGGTTTAGTTGAGAATTGGACTCCACTGGAATCAACTTGTATCTTCACCAAACCATCTAATCCGCTTGGAATTTCGAATTTGGGAATTTCAATACCAAGTATCTTCGCATGTTTTGATAGTCGTTTTAGATGAAGATCGAGATGGAATAACTTACCGCTGCGAGCTCTTACAGTAGTAAAAACAGCGCTTCTCGGCCCCTTCTCCATAGAATCACAACAGATCGTCTAAGAATGATGTATCTACTTTGTCTTCTTTCTTTGGCTGGGACCATCTTTGCGGTTGCTGGACAGCCTGTTGCTGGGTAGCGTTCTGAGTGTCATAAATTTCAGATTGTTGGTTAGGAGTAATTGCTTGTGGAGGTGGTGAAGGGGGCGGCGCTTGTCCTCCAAAGGTACCGACATCGTCCCATCCGTCCCTTGCTTGGATTCCCCAAGTTGCTTCTTGTAGTTCCCATTCACTCTTACGACTGGATTTCTTTCCTTTTCCTCTTAGAACGAGTATTAGTAGAATCAGAGAAGTAAGTATCATGCCTGCTAGCAAAATATTCTCTGTCGTAAGGAATTCTCCTAGATCGTTAGACGAGTCATCCTTGTTTTCCTCGCCATCATCAGACGTCCCAAGTGGGCTTATTCTTACAGATGAAATCTTCTCTTTTGTAATCAAATCATCACCTACTGAGACGCCAACCCACCATGACTTGTTGTTTGCCAAAGTGGGCAATTTGTCTTTATCTATCACGAACGAACTTGAACTGCTCTTGTCTACATCTCCAACATTGGTTGCATTGTTGATATTAGAGAAATCACTGTCACTGATATAGACTGAGTAGAATTGCACGCTTGGGTTTATACTAGGCTCCCATGTAACCAAAATTGCCTCGTTTATCCACAGCAATTCAACGCCGCTTACATCCGGTAGGTATTCACCTAGGCTGTCATAACCATCATTTACAGCAATCGCCGTTGAAACGCTCAATGAATCTAAGTGAGCGTTTCCAGACCAGTCAACAGGAACAACGGCAACCGTTACTGCCAGCCCATCGATAACATTGATTTCTCTATACAATTCATTGATGGTAAGTGGTAACTCTGGATTCCTATCGAGTGTTGCAATCGGAGATTTTACCATGCCAGTTTCTCCTACTGATGTGAATTCAAAGCTTGCGGCATAGACATCATAATGAGAAACATCACTTGCATCAGATAAAGCGAATTCAAGCATTACAGCAGTTCCATCATCTTGTGGTCGATCATAAAGATTCAGTCCAGTAAGTCTATTTGGCGGGGTCACATCAGCAATGTTGTCTATTGGAATTACAGTCGCAGTATTAAGCGAATCAAGATGAACATTACCATTTATGTCGTGCACAGTTACAGCAACATGTAGTTCTAAATCAGGCACGATCTTTCTAGGAATGGATGTGAATAAATCATTCCCACCGTAAAGAGCTGTATTAATCGTTAATTCCAGAGGGCTATCTTCTGTGTTAATCCACTGTTTATCCATAACTATACAGCCACAAATTCCGGGTTCTGTTCCGGCAATTTCCCAGAAGTTTGTCAAATCAGCCAGTGGATATTGTGAAACCCATATTACGTAATAGTCAAAATCGTCAACCTCTGAAGGCTCCCATGCAACATCGATTGCAGTGCCATCGTCGTCAGGGGTGTCCCACGCATTAAGTTGAGAAATTCTATCTGGTGTGGTTTTTCCTTGGTTGTTATTGACATAAGGGGTGACCTCCACAACAGTGACATCACCCTTGTCGCCGTTTAGCCATTTATCAAATGCCACAGCCCCAATCCAATAGGTTTGACCGTCTATGAGATTATCATCACCAATCGAATCAATGATTGTCATGTTAGTTTCACAGTCTGGAACAGTTGCGGCTTCTTCCATATCATCGACATTAGAAGGTAAGAGTGCGCCTCCCTCTATGTTAACGGGAGCCATGTATACGACCACGAATGCGCAATCAGGTGCAATAGAATTCTCCCAACCAATTTGAACTCGTCCACCGTCGTCGTCAGGGACATCTTGAGCCCAAACCCCCAACAACTTAGGCGGCGGCACTCCGTCATCAATACCTCCAGTTGGAACAACCGGTCCGATGACTGTTGCATTTGCTAGGTCCTCCTGACCAGCATCATCTACACAAGTAAATGCGAGCCAGTGAGGCTTGCCCGCTTCCAATGTTAGGGTTGATGAATTACCAGATTGCGGGAATATTTCTGTATGCACTTGCATACCTAAAGCATCACTTATTGCAGAGGTTGAAGCATAAACACGAGTGCTAGCGAGGTCCAGTGCATCACATCTAGACCATTCTGCAAATACTTCTCCATCCAATGCTACGAATTGATCTCCCGATTTGGCAGTG
>DAHU01000133.1:0-1596 GCA_002495945.1 Euryarchaeota archaeon UBA13 | reverse complement strand
GGAAGGCGTTCCAAACCGTCCATCATTATACTCAACAACAACAACAGCCCAGTATTCAACACCATCTTGAAGAGGAAGTCCCGAGATCGAGGTAATCTCTGTTTGAAGCCTGGAGTGAAGGCTAACTGAAGCGTCCGCAGTTCTCGATTGTAATTCAGCAATAGTTGGTTGTTCAGACCATTGACCTTCATTTAGATAGATCAGGTATCTGGAAAAATCATCATCATGAACCATAGTCCAATTTGCCATTAATGCAGATCCTCCGTCATTTGGTCTATCCCATAGGGATAAACCTTCAACCGGAGTTTCTGTTCTATACCAGTCATACACTAATCGAACCATCAAACTGCCATTGGAAGGTGATGACAGTTGCAAGTTTACGTGCCTAGTTCCGTTGAGGAGTATTCCGTTGTCTACAACATATTGCATGGAGAATGGGAAGGTTGGGTCAGCAGACATGTTAACCGTAGCATTCCACTTCATATCTACCAACTTAGCCCATGTAGCTGCATTATCAACAGGTGACGAAATTGTCAGTGGAACGGTTTGCAACTTAATCCCATGAGAACTATTTACTCCGCCCTCTCCGATTTTCACAGTATTGTTACTATCCACTAAATTGAATTGTAAATCGGGATGAGTGTATTCAGTCACATCTTGGAATTGTAATTGGAAGCCAAGTGATAGTGGGTCTGCTCTCCGAAGAGTGGTTGAGTCTTTTTCTTCCCCGCTATTCAAATCCCAAATTCGTAAGCCGTCAGATGTTGAGACGGCTACAAGAGAATTGGATACTACGCTTCCACCTGTAACTTCGAATGCAGAGTATTTCCCTATCAGTGCATTACCAGTCAAACCAGCTTGCACAACGGTTGCACCATTATTTCCTGTTGCAATTAGATAAGAGCCATCGGATCGCATACGATAAACAGGCCAATCTTGCATTGAGAAAACGTTGACACCAGAGTTGAATTGTCCGTTATTTGAAGTCCAATGTATGAGAGGTCCAGTGGTTGTTGCTATGTGTATACCAGAAATGTCAGAGGTTACAGCAGTCACAGAATTTGATGGAAGTTGATCGAATTGATGTTGGGCTGTTACGGTTAAATTTGCTGCATTCATTTGTGTTATACCTGGCCTGTCAGTTCCTTTACCGTCGTGTGAAATGAATAAACTGTTCTCTAGAGTAGTTGTCAAACCAGCATTATTGCTCGTAGCCTTACCAACAAGTCCCCAAGTGGATGTTCCCATTAGACCGTCAGCAGGCCCGTAATTGTTGAACGACTTCGAACTTGAGTTATAATTCGACAGACCACTTGGTGTTGCCATCCATATAGATCCGTCAAATTCGATGATGTCTTGTACGAATGATATAGGCAAACCATCTAACGCTGTGAGCGCTGTTTCCCAGGTGTTGACACTAGAATCCCATCTAGCTACTCCGTTATTGGTAGCGATGTAGACCATATCTTGTCCACCGTTATTTGATGTAGTAGTCAAGAAACTGTTCACAACATTTGATGGTAGTCCAGCCAGCAGCCTTCCAGCAGTGTAGAAATTTGTAGTTGTGTTGAAAATTTGAATTCCTGCGGAGGATGA
>DAHU01000060.1:2925-3422 GCA_002495945.1 Euryarchaeota archaeon UBA13 | reverse complement strand
GGGTTGTGTCAGCCAAGCCTTGGATTGTAGTAGCCGTCATGGCAATGGTGTGCTTAATGCCATACCAATCAGTTGATTTGACCAACCTTTCAGAAGAGTCTGTGAAGTCTGAGACTAGCGGTAATTCGCATGAAATACTGCTTATGGGTAACAGCTACGTTGCATCAAATTCACTTCACAATCTAGTTGATGGAGTAATGAACGATGCTTCAATCACTAGCAATGTATCAGCCCTCACTGGAGGAGGTATGCGCCTTTCTCAGCATTGGAGTAATGTAGCATCCGCAGGCCACCAATGGAATACTACACTCAACAATGGCGCATGGGATTGGGTTGTTCTACAAGACCAAAGCCAGATTCCTGGATTCCCAAGAAGCCAAGCAGAATGGGTTGCAAGCAAGGATGGTGCTGTTGAACTCGCTGAAGTGATCGAGGATAATGGTGGAGAAACCGTCCTAATGATGACTTGGGGAAGGAGAAATGGTGACAGTAACAAT
>DAHU01000060.1:2355-2509 GCA_002495945.1 Euryarchaeota archaeon UBA13 | reverse complement strand
TGCCAATGGAGGTAATGCATGGGTTGCTCCGGTTGGACTTGCTTTCGAGCACATACATGACAAGATTGTAGCCGAGGGTGGAACGCCTACTAACTCTGGAAACACGTTCTACAATCTGTACACTGGTGACGGAAGTCATCCTTCGCTTTCCGGC
>DAHU01000060.1:0-1997 GCA_002495945.1 Euryarchaeota archaeon UBA13 | reverse complement strand
AACGATCCAGTCGGTCTATCTCATACTACCAGCCTTTCAAACGGCCTCGTTCTAGAACTACAGCAAGCAGCTGCTGCTACCGTATTCAACGAAACAAGCCACCTCGACTACCCCTGGCAAACCACATCATCTAACCAAAATACATCGCTTTCATTTGTTCCTGATGTAAGTAATGTGAGTAGAATTAAGAATACATTCAGCGCATATTCGGATACACTATCACAAGCAGAGGATGTTGGTTTTGATGCAGTTGAATACGAAGACGGAAAAGTTGCAGCAGTCTTCAAGGACAGCATGGTTCTTTCATCTGGGTATATTACAGGGACATCAATCATATTGTACGAATACCCAAAAAGTGGTTTTTCAGGTGAAATTACTGATTTAATTGAACAAAACAAAATATCTCTAGACACGAACATCTCTAATTTCAAACACTGCAACATTAATGTTGTAAAATCGGTTGTTGCTGTTTATTGTGGTGATGTAAGTTCAGACACCAATGTCAGTGTGACCAACGGACCAATAATACATATTGAAGAATTTCAAGACATGATGATGACTTTCAATGTAAATGGGACTTTTATCGACCATTGGATTCCAACGGTTAATTCTACATCAAATCAATGGGGCACCAATACGAGGACTGCCGCAAGCACATCATATTGGTGGAATTCTCAATTTTTGGATGAATCTATATTTTTGTTTTTTGAGGCAGATTCCTCTAATACTGTAGATTTTCCAAATGGAAGTGTTGCATGTCCAAACAATGGTGAATGTCAAGTAATTGCGAAGGTCAATCTGAACGGTACATTGGAAAACTTTGTTGCAGTTTCTGAATACGAAAATTCACTAAGCAGGCACGACGGTTGCGGCACTACTTATTTTACCATAGCAAATATGTCCACAATACAATTTATTCTAAATGGTTGCAGCCTTTATGACACACAGGGGAACTTGATCTCGTCTCCATCTTCGTCATCACATGTAGGCCTTACAGATAACCTATCGTTGATACGAACCATACCATATTCTCCATGTGGCTCAATGGACATCTTACAAACAGTGATATTACCAGAGAGTACCTTCTATGTAGCAACAAAAGGTGCTGGAAATCAATGTAGTAGTGAATTCTATGATTGGCATTCTGATAATATTACAGTTACAACCAACAATTATCTAACCGTAGGGTCAAAATCTCCCAATGGTTCAACAAACTGGAAATATTCCTGGTACACCAATGGTAACACACCATCCAGTTACAGATTGATTTCCCTTTCCTACGGTATAGTTTGGGCTGGTCCAGATTACACTATCGATTTTGAATGGAGCGGACAGTATCATGTTGATAATTTTGTTTCGCCGTATCCCGGTCCTAGTAATTCTAATCGAGATTTTTCAATCATACTATCACATGAGGGAGAGTGGTTAGATTCCTACGAAACACATTTTTGCTCTTCAACTGGAACACTTCAATACCCAATAATTTACAGAGAGTTAGAGACTGGTTTCACATGTTCATACTATTACAGTTACAATTTCATAACCGAGTCATATTCGATTGACATTGATGGTGATGGTCGCGGGCATACTGCAGACCCGTTCCCCTTCGATGTAACCCAACAATCAGATATTGACTTAGATGGATTTGGAGACAACATATTCGGAAATAATTCGGATGAATGTCCGAATGAACCAGGCAATTCTACACTCGACAGATTGGGTTGCTTGGATACTGATGGCGATGGTCAATCCAACCTCAATGACTTCTATCCAACAGACCCAACGCAAGTCAAAGACAGTGACTTTGACGGATATGGAGACAATCTAACTGGGACAAGAGGAGACAATTGTCCTGATGTTTATGGAGAATCAAACAGAAACAACACCTACGGTTGTCCAGATGCTGATTTTGATGGCTGGGCTGATGACCAAGACCACTTCCCTAACCAATCAAGTCAGTGGATAGATAGTGACGCAGACGGGTATGGAGACGAGTT
>DAHU01000036.1:2243-19790 GCA_002495945.1 Euryarchaeota archaeon UBA13 | reverse complement strand
TAGAAAACTGAATAATGCTATTTTCCCAGGTGTTTGTTCTTCTTACCACTTACATCATGTCGCTGGAAAAGTTGTCGCACTGGCAGAATTTGAGGAGTATGGTGAGTCCTATGCAAGAGACATCGTACAAAATGCCCAAGCATTAGGTGAGTCGTTAGCAGCGGAGGGTTTTGATGTTCTTGCCGAAGGTAGAAATTATACTGCCTCGCATCAAGTTTTGACAAGACATGGAGAAGTTGATTCCGGTGCTGGTGCAAAGGCAGCCGGTCTGCTTGAGGAAGCTGGCATAATCACCAACATGAACATGCTTCCGGGAGATACAAAGGCGCTTACTCCCTCAGGTTTGAGATTAGGTGTACAAGAACTCACGAGGGTTGGAATGGGTAAAAATGAGATGGCTGAGGTTGCTAAATTATTTGGCAAAGTCTTGTTGCATAACCACGATCCAACCGAAGTTAAGGAAGAGGTCAACAACTTGAAATCTAACTTCCAAACCATTAGGTATTGCTTTAACGAAGAGGAGCAGTCAGGTTACTTGCTTTGATGTGTTGACATGCCGGTTGTAGATGATGAGAATGAACTTCATGACCGAGACTTATCAATCAAATTCAACCAACACTTTCATCGCAGTACTGATGACGGAATTATAGATTTAAGCGGTAATTATTGGTATTTGGTGCAAGAAAATGAACTAGCGAATTTCGTTTCCCTATTTGAAGGGTTAATTGGGGTGCCAATGGGCCGAATATTACATAACTCGGCAGCAGATTGCTTAGAACTAATATTATCGCCAGTTAGCAATATGAAATTTGGTATGTTTGCTAGTAAAAAACGCAACAAATTATTATCTAAATATTGGAAAATATTTGGCTGGGGTCGTTATGATTGGAAGGCAGATTCAATCAATACCGCTGTATATGCCTCAATCATCTCTGGCTTTTACCTTGCAGTGGTTGAGCAACAACACGGTGACAGGAGAAAAATTCAGTGGCGTCAGTTAGCCGAAAACTTGATCCAGTGTGATGTTGAAGAAATTCAAAAAACACTGCCAGCACCCAAATCCCTGCCGGATATGCCTTGGGTTTTTCAATCTAAACAGTCTGGTACTTCGATTAATAGATTGCTCGAATCACATGATTACGGTTGGTCAATTGATGGTAAGCAATCATTTGTGTTGCCTTGTGATTTAATCAACAGAATTATCTTTAATTCGGGCGGTTACGTCGAAAATCTCAGTCGAACAATAAGTCAACACTGGAATGTCACTGGTATCGACAAACGGTTTTCTGCTTCAATGATATGCGTAATGCAATCATTCAAAGAGGTATTTTCTGCCAGTGATGTCTTTGTTTATCTAAATGAAGCCAATAATTGGGAATCGGTAATCTCAAATCACCTAGTACCATTTGGTTTGGGTTCGGTGCAACATGTCGAATCTGCCAATGACATGGATGTTTTTACCGTGAAAAAGATGCCAAATGCCCCTATCTTAATAGGAAAATTAGCTGGCTTATGGGAACGGGCAAACGGCAAGCAATCCAAATGTAAAATTCATCTAACAGACCAAGATTTTTTGGTAAACATTCAATCATTATTAGGTTACAACTGAATGATGAAGGTTAGAGCATTGATACTTAATCTCTATAACCGATAGATGTCGAGAACATTCTACCCGTAACTTGTGAAGTGATTATTATGTCGTTAAATCCTAATCAAATGGCCTATGTAGCAATAGTTTCAACACTAATTTTTGGTTCAATATTTGTGGGCGTTTCTGGTGTGCTTCAAACCAGCGAAGGTCTCGGTAATTTTGATAGTGCTGTGGAAGAGGACGTATCGGGCGATGGGATAACTACCATACAAGCTGAGGATTCAGATAATGATGGTTTAGCAGACACCCTTGAGAGAACTCAGTACGGAACAGACCCCACCAATAAGGACACTGACGGCGACGGAATGGAAGATGGTTGGGAAGTTCAACACGGCTTGAATCCGCTTGATGATGGTGAATCAGACCCGCTTGAGCAAGACCCTGGTGAAGCAGATGTTGAAGAGGCGGCTCAAGAAAATGAAACAGACTCTTGGCCAGACCCAAATCAAGGTCCTAATGGAGATCCAGATAATGATGGACTCACCAACCAACAAGAACAGGAGCTAAAAACCGATCCGCAAAGGTCTGATACAGACAACGACGGTCTTAACGACAAGTGGGAATCAGTCTACATGGTTGATATCGAAATTCCAGGGGGTTCATTCACCTTGTTCGACCCACTTAGCGGAAATTGGGATTGTGTCTTGTTGACTGCTGATTTGAAGAATAGTCTAAGAGAATTTTACAATCTTGACGATGATACGCCTTCTTGGGAAGAATTGAGCAATGGTTTTGGCCAACATTCATGCGACAATGTACTAGACTTTGATGACGACGGATTGGCTAACTTCCAGGAGGAGTTATTTGCCACTGACCCCACACAAGAGGACTCAGACGGTGACCTATTATCAGATGCTGAAGAGATTTCGCGCGTCCAATTACAACTTTATCGAGCAATTGGCCTTACCCAAGGTATAGACCGTAATAACGAACCAGTATATCGAAATTGTAATGAGCCCATCCGCGATGATAACTCCCAAACTTTCCCATTTAATGCACCATTTATGAATAAAAATACCTCATGGTTCTACCTTGATGATGACAATGATGGCTTGCTGAATGGTCCATCAGATTGGGATTCTGATGGCGATGGTATGCCCGATGGTTACGAATATTGCTACTCAATATTCCCATCGGAAAATGTTGTTAATGCGCTAAATCTAAACCGACTTGATTCAACAAATGTATTGGACCCAAGTGACCCTTCAGACGGGTTTTTCGATTGGGATGATGATGGACTCAATAATTTGGAAGAGTATGGCTCTGCCCTTATGTTCGGTGCTGAGAATTTTACCTCTCCATGGTTAGAAGATACTGACCTAGACGGTATGCCAGATGGTTGGGAAACTAACAATGGATTGAATCCAAGAGATAGTAGTAACGGTGATGATGACCCAGACATGGACGGGTGGGATCGAGATGGAGATGGTTCCGCAGTGTATGATGAACTAGTGTTCAACACAAGAGTAACCCAAGTGAAGAAAACAATAGGTGAAACAGTTGCCGAAGGTGAAACCGTTGTACGTGCGGAATATACCAAGGCAGGTGGCCAAACAGAACCTGTTAATATCAAAGCACCCTCGTCAGGAACAATTTATCAGATGTATGTTTCAGTTGACCAAGTTATCTCTTCAAGAGACACCGTATGGTTTGTCGTTGTTGAAGACAATGAGCGATTTACCAACGAGGACGAATATGAAGCCAAATTCAAGAATAATGAACCATATGATGAAAATGGCGAACCTAACCTAATCATCGGTCGCTCAACAGATCCAATGGATGCAGATACCGATAACGACGGTTTAATCGACGGTATAGAAGTATTTGGCTGGGAAATTTTGGTTGTCAATCGAGGTGTTGAAATCACTCTTGTAGTATCAGACCCGGGCCTACCGGACACTGATTCTGATGGTCTTTCCGACTTTGTTGAATATTCTTCGCTGTGCGATTCTGGTTCCAACGCATCAAACCCCGACACTGACGGTGATGGCTTAGACGACCAATTCGAAGCGACTGGTGGTGGCGGCACTCTGCAATGGCCACTCGGTGGCGGAGAAGCGTATACAACCAGTCCTTGCGCTTTTGATACAGATAATGATGGTTTAGAAGATGGTGAAGAGGTAATTGTCGGTAAAGATGGATTTTTGACCCATGCTAACAACTCTGACACGGATGGTGACGGGTTGAAAGACGGTAATGAAGTACTGTACATACCTCGACCATTCCAAGAAGCTACTCATCCTCTAGTTAATGATACAGACGGCGATGGTATGCTTGACGGTTGGGAGATGCAAGTGGAATCTGAAGAGGACAATACCAACTCTCACAGCCTCTGGGTAGCAACCAGTTCATGGGAGATTCCCAACTGTGTACCTTCACAAAATAATAACTGTGCCAAGAGTCCGGGCGGATACTTATGGATCAACACATTAGGTGGTTTTGTTCAAGAAAAGCAATTCGAAATTTATGAAATGAACCTAAGCGGGTTTAGCGTTCCAAATAATCCACTGTGCGACTGTAACGGACGGTGGGCCCTTGACCCTTCCGCAGCCAATGCTGTTGCGCAACTCCCAGATGCGGTTTATGATATCGATAACGATTCGCTGCTAAATGGCGCTGAGGCACCTGATAAGTGGAACACTAATCCTGTCGACAAAGATTCAGATGGTGACATGTTGTTTGATGGCTGGGAAGTAAAATATTCACAATATGCTATCGAATCTGGCTTAATTGACAACGAATCACTATCGGCATTTGGTTCCAGAGGTATTCTCGACCCATCAATGATTGACAGTGACCTAGATGGTATTGAGGATGGTCAAGAAGACCCTGATGAGGATGGACTAAACCGTACTGGGCTGATAAAACGGTACTGCCCAAGTTACAATGATTCTTCGTTTTCAGATTGCCATATTGACCCCGATACTCCAGATGGCGCACAATTCTATCAGAACTTAGCTAATTACACTAATTTTGAAGAGATGCAGAATAATACGAACCCAGTATCTAATGATACAGATGGTGATAAATGGAATGATGGCCCAGAAGTTTACTTCCAAGACCATGATGATGACGGTATGGCTACAGGATGGGAGTATCACTTTGACTTTGATCCATATGATGCAGCGGATCGTATGTTCGACACCGATGGTGATGGGCATGTCAATTATTGTGAATACAAGTGGGACACAAATCCGCGCAATCCGACCAGTTTCCCGGGTCAAGGTGAATTGTGTGACCCATTCAGTGAATGAGCACAATAAATGAGAAACTTCTTGAGTATTGTATGCGAGAAATTAACATGGCAAGCAGGGTTGCGACTATTTTGGTCGTGATTTTGTTTATTTCTATCACTGGTTTACCTAATGGTGTAGCCACAGATAATGAACAATCTATAACACCATCAGTCTCAATAGAAACTGCAGGAGGAGAGTTGTTTGAGGATTATATCAACATCTCAGGTCAATCAAACCTGCAAGCTTCAGAGTTAGTATGGGCAATAGATTACATTGAGTCGATAAACGACATTTATCCGTTTAGCAATTCTATTATGAGTTCTAGTACCTTCACAAACGTGGAAATTACCGACGATGTTTACAGGTGGGAGTTATCTATTCCAGTTAACCAACTGAATTGTACCTGTCTATTTTCTATTTCATCGCCAGATTATCCTGACTTGCTGCCCCAAAGCATAGTAATTTTTGTGGGACAAACTTCACATTTTTCAGTTATATCCCATGTCCCATCGTACCAATATGGTGACGATAGTCAAACGAAATACCTTCAGTATGATGTGATTGCACCAACAAATAATGAGGTTATCATTACTGAAAATTTTGATGCATATTCCTTTAGAGCAAATGTGTGTAAGTATAGTGGTAATTCTTGCGTGTCTGAATCTTTCCAGGTTTCGCTAAATCACAGTATCGATGAAGCAGGATTTTTTGTCTTAGAATTCAATCAAACCAACCTAAATGTCGATGATGGAATTTATCAGTTTGAAGTGTTCCTACGGGATTCATTTCTAAGATATTCTAATATTGATCATAAAATATTGACATTTGACACTAACCCACCTGTAGTAGATATTAGGGGGGCTTTAGAGGTTGAAGAAATGAGTACTCACGTCTACTCAGCCAACGTTGATGATGGTTATGACAGTTCACTTATCGCAGTTACTTGGACTATTAGCGAGCCTAATGGGATTGTTAGAGGGGTCGGTAATGCAGAGTATGTGTCTGACACTAGTATCAGTGTCCAATTCAATGAATCAGGAATTTGGGATATTACAGTTTTAGCCATTGACTCGGTTGGATATTTTACTACGGAAATTCACCGAGTCGAAGTTATCAATATACCACCAGTAATATCTCTACAAACCTCTTTTTCAGAGACTCTTGGTTATGAAGGTGCATATCAGGTTAACAATGATGAATCATGGTTTTTTGATGCAAGTTACTCAACTGATACAAATAACGATGTTGATGAACTTACATTTACTTGGTTACTTGATGGAGAGATAATTCACGTCGGTAAAAATTTGACTAAAGATCAATTGAACATATCCGGTCACCACAAGGTAGTTTTGCTAGTGTCCGATGACGACGGGGATTATACAGAATTAGAATTGAATATAGAAATTGCTTCCCAAAACCAGCACGATGAACATACTATCAATTACATTTTATTATCTTCTGTGATTTTGATTATCATACTTTCAACTGTTCTCATCTTCCGCTCTAGGGGTGAAAACAACTCCTTCAATCTGCCAAAATGGGGCAAATAAACTTGACAAGGTTTGAATAAGTCAAAACTACTGGGAGTATCATGTTTGCAGAGATGTTCGCACAGTTGGGGAAGATGCCAGACCCAATCTCTAATGAGGAATATAGAGCAAGACAAAAATCTCTCTACAAATCCCTTAACGATGATGATTTATTGATTCTTTGCTCAGCCAATGAAACAATTCACTCAAACGATGTTCATCACCCCTACCGAACTCAGAGCAATCTGCTTTACCTATCAGGGTGGACAGAACCTGATGCGGTATTTTGTGCGGTTAACAAAAATGGTGATTGGCAATCACACATATTCGTTCAACCAAAGGATACCCTCAAAGAAATTTGGGAAGGCAGACGCCCAGGGATTGAAGGAGCCCTAGCTGATTGGCCAGTCGACTTCGCTCATTCTATTGATGATATCAATGAAAAGTTGGGTAATATGGTTTCAGGTTCCTCGAGGATATTACACAGAATGGGAGTGAAATCAACTGTTGATAACCTGGTTGTTGAGTCAATCAAGCGACGCGATAGAGCGAGACAAAGACTTGGTACCGGTCCAATTTCAGTAGAAGATCCAAGCAATAGAATCGCCGAAATGAGACTCATAAAGTCCGATGCAGAGATTGCTCAGATGCAGTTCGCTTCCGATGTTTCAAGTCTTGCCCATATAGCCGCCATGCGTCACGGCGGTGGTGAGGGTGCTACTGAGAATCAATTGCAATCTCTAATAGAAGGATTCTTTCGTTATGCTGGAACATCAGGTTGGTCATATCCCTCAATCGTTGGTAGTGGCGAGAATGCTACCATCTTACATTACAAAGAAAATGAGGATAAATGTCTAGATGGTGAAGTGGTATTAATCGATGCGGGTGCTGAATTCCGTGGCTATGCAGCGGACATTACAAGGTCATGGCCCAACAATGGTAAATTCACAGAACCCCAGAAAGCAATCTATCAAATCGTGCTTGACGCACAGAACGCTGCAATAGCCGAATGTGTTGTCGGTAGACCATATACTGCCCCTCATGAGGCTGCAAAGAGAGTTCTTGCACAGGGTCTGATAGAATTGGGAATCATCAACCAAACTCTAGAACAGGCCCTAGACTCTGAAAATGGACAATTAAAGGATTGGTACATGCACAATACTAGTCACTGGATTGGTTTGGATGTGCATGATGTGGGTGTTTATCTCCCTGATGGCAAACCTAGACTTTTGGAGAAAGGTATGTGTTTAACAATTGAGCCAGGTTTGTACTTTGGTGCTTGGCGACCTGATGTACAGTGTCCTGAAAAATATGCCAATATAGGAATTAGAATTGAGGACGATATCCTCGTGTCAGATAAGGGGCCAGTCGTACTTACAAGCAAGTGTCCAAAAACAATTACTGATATAGAATCAATAGTAGGTAACAAGTCATAGGTGATAAATTTGACTTGGCAATCAATTCTCCAGCGACAGCACGGCTGGACTATTGAAAAATCAGCAGATTTTCGACTTTCGATAGAAGATGCAGCTGAACTATATGAGAATGCTCCGTTACATGATTTGATGATTGCCGCCGATACCCGTCGCTCAAAATTTCATCCCAATGGCAATGTTACTTACTTGGTTGATCGAAACGTCAATTACACCAATGTATGTACAATCAATTGCCAGTTTTGTTCATTTTATCGACCACCGGGACATGATGAAACCTATACTCAGTCTTTTCAAGAGATCTCAGATAGAGTTACAGAGTTAGAACATATCGGTGGTTCTCGAATATTAATGCAAGGTGGAGTTAATCCAGAGTTAGAGTTTTCTTGGTACATCGACTTGATTACATACTTAGTAAAGCACCATCCAGAAATTCAACTTGATTGTTTCAGTCCTATTGAGATTGAAGGTATTGCAGACGTTTCTGGCATGAGCACTTTAGAGGTCTTATCTCAATTGAAAGCAGCAGGGTTACATGGTCTTCCTGGCGGCGGTGCAGAGATGTTGGTTGAAGATGTCAGAAGTGATGTTTCGCCCAAAAAAGGTAGCCCAGATAATTGGTTGAGAGTAATGGAGGAGGCACAATCACTCGGACTTACTACCAGTGCTACCAACGTATTTGGCTTTGGAGAAACGCTTCGCCAACGTGTAGAACACATGGCCAGAATTAGAGATTTACAGGATTCATCACTTGAACAATACGGCAAGGGTTTCACATCCTTTATTGCTTGGCCAGTCCAATTAGAATCAAACACATTTGGCCGTCGAAATCGTGGACAAAACAAACATGTTTTGGGTGCTGGACCAACAGAATATATCCGTCATATCGCAATATCCCGCTTATTCTTTGACAATATTAGCAGTATTCAAGCATCTTGGCCAACAATGGGATTGGGAGTTGCAC
Organism: Euryarchaeota archaeon UBA13; assembly: GCA_002495945.1. Taxonomy (GTDB): domain Archaea; phylum Thermoplasmatota; class Poseidoniia; order Poseidoniales; family Poseidoniaceae; genus MGIIa-L1. The sequence goes on along the minus strand of DAHU01000036.1, from coordinate 10,977 downwards.
AGATGGCGCTGCTCTCTGGTGCTAATGATGCAGGTTCTACCATGATGGAAGAGAACGTTGTGTCTGCTTCTGGTACCAGTAAAATTTCCGCCTCGGAAATAGAATTACAAAATACCATTATTAGGGCAGGTTTCAATCCAGTAAAACGTGATAGTGATTACAATTTGCTTAATACGGAAATCTTTGCAGGTTCATTAAAAGAATTAGCCGCACCAATTCCACAGCAGTATTAACCATCAACTAACCGATAATGGGTGATTAGTTTCAGTACGTCCTGAATTTACTACTGCTTCAGTAGTACAAAATAATGCGGGGTGCTTTACTTTCAAGGGCTGCACCCATAGTAATTCGGGGAGATTCTCTCGATGAATTATCACTAACATTTCCCAGTGCACTCTGATAAGTGGTGAAAAGATAGTTCCTGGCCAGTTACCAATAGGAGCCGGTATAGTTGTTTTCTTCCCAGTTAACTCAACTATCTCTGATTGCTGCATTATGCGCATAGGTTTGAGGAATAATCCACCCTTGACATCAGTAGTCTGCATTGGTGAATCTTCACCACCTCCGGTTCCATCATCCAAATCAACCGACCAATGATGTGGTAATTCAGTAGTCAAACCCGGTGCAGGTTGAGCATTTTGTTCTCTACCAAGAGATTCCATTAGTGCATCTCTACGTGGCGGTAGTACTCCTACACGCCACAATACTGACATGCCTTGCCAATTCTCTTTGGTTTCGGGGAATTCGATGTTTACTACTAAATCTTCTCCAGAGGTGGTGTCGCTGTGAAAATTTATTTTTGGTTCCATGGGTTGAGAAGTCAAGAACCTTTTTTGTTTTAGTAGATCTGAGAAATTCGCAGCCACTCTCATAAATATTGGAACGAATAAAATAGGTACTACAACTACAGCAAGAACTGGATAGTCAAGTAATCCAAATCTCACTCTTCCAGTACCGATACTTGGGATGCCCCATGAGCTTAATACCGGCTCTAAGAATAAATAAGAAAGGGCGATTAGTAGTACGGATACGGAGAAATTCATAATTCTTCGAGCATGCTTGTGGACCACGTTAGGCGTTAAGTACCATCCAGTTCGTTGTTTGTAAACAATTGAATCTCTTGGCACAGATTCCAGCATTTCTTGTGCATGATCTTCATCCAGTTTTAGTGTCTTACTTTCATATGTATATCTTCTTTCAACCAGCCACGATGATTTGTTACCAATTCTAAACGGCGGCGGTAGATTTCTAATGGTTTCATATGCTTCTTCCTGCGAGATTCCATCAGCAATTTCCGATTTACCTATTGCAATCGGAAGTAATTCAGGTTTGAATCTGTAACTCTCGAACGGTGGATACTTTACTCTCTCTTCTAAGATAAGTTTCCCCATTGTTTCACCCTAACTGAATAGCAACTTCATTCCAGCCTTTAATGCCAATTTGCGGAATGCAGGAACCTTTCTCAACAGAGCCATTCCAAGTGGCACAGGCTTCTCAATGTCTCCAACTTCATTGATCAGTTCAATAACCTCCGGTTTAGCAAACTGTTCAAAGTGTTTGTCTAACTCTCCATCTTCGCAATCGCTGACCAATAAATTTCTCAGTGAGCGTGCTCGACTTTGTTCCTTACGCATTTTCTCAAAGTGTCCTTTTGCTATAGATTTCAATTTTTCTTCACTGAGGGTATTTTCTGCTATTGCGTTGGATAAATTATCGACTATTCCGTTTATCTGTTCAAAACCGGGGCCTATTCCACCTCCGGTAGTTGGTTTTGCCATCCCTGCTGCATCGCCTATAAGCAACACTCGGTTTTTGTAGGCTTTCCTAACCATGCCACTAGGCACAGGCCCACAATATCTTGCAGTTTCCCGAATATTGCTGAATCTATCTTTCCACAATGGATGATTGAGTAAATTATGATAACATTCTTCAATACTTTTACCGTCTAATCGGTCAGCAGTTGACCATAAACCAATACGGCAACTGTCATTGCCTGAAGGTATGACCCAAGCAAAAAATCCGGGGGCAATTTCAGAACCAGAATACATCTCAAGCCAACGCTTTCTGTATTGGTAACCGACTACTTCGGTTTGGAATCCAACCATAAGCTCTTTTGGTCGCCCCATTCTAAAATATCTACGCGTCCACGAATGTGCTCCATCACAACCAATCAACAATTTAGTAGAAATGTTGACTTCCTTTGAATCGGTAACAACAGTCAGTATTACTCCCTCTGAATGTACCTCGGCCTGTTTGGGTTTTGAGTTGAGCCAGAGAGTAGCGCCGGATTCCATTGATTGTTTCACTACAGCTTCGTCGAATAATTTACGGCACACAACATAAGTTCGCACGGTTCCACCTGTTCCTACCGGTACTAATGTTCCCGATGGGCCATGGATAAGGGCACCATCAATTTCTTCCAGTATAGTCTCATACAGGCCAACTTGGTGCATGGCATTAGGCGTAACCAATCCTGCACACTGGAATGGCCTACCAATTTCATTGTGCTCCTCGAGGAGTAAAACTCTATGTCCACGTTTTGCGAGTAAATCAGCGGTGTGCCCTCCTACAGGGCCAGCACCGACTATGACGACATCCCAATCATGAGAATATCGCAACTCGTCCATGTGCGTCTCTCACCCGACTTTGGTATTATTGTTATGTGACTATTCATTAACCAACATTACTTTTTTGCAAATTTATAACCTACCGACTGATTTTTCTTCAAGTACAGTATAGCCGTAAAATTTTTGCCAGATTTTTTTGATACAAAATCATCGAAAGGACCGATTTCGCCCTTTTCGATAAGCAATTTAGCCTCGTCTCTAAGTATTTCACGAGCAGACATTTCACGAGCGATTTGTATTTTACAGTCTGTACCATCATTGGCGGGTTGGTAAAAGGTTTCAGTTTCGACAATTTCTTCTTTTGTTTTCGGACAAATTGCGACTACACCAGGAGTAACCGGGAACTTTTTGGCGCCAGCTGCAGCCTTTCTCGGAGGAAATTCAAATTTGATTCGATTGCCGTCTAATTTCAAGTAAGCACTAAATGGTCTGCCTTTCTTTGAAGTGAAGTCGTCTAAAAGGCCTGATTTGCCTTCCAAAAGTATTGATTTTGCTTCTTCAGGCGTTATTTTACGCTTGCACATTTCCTGAGAAACTCCTCTAAATTTACAATCCTGCTCATCACATGCATACATTGTTGAGTTTACTCTAATGGTTCCTGTGTCGCATGTTGGACATTGACATAACTCATCGTCGTCAACAGAAGAAGTCGACTCACCTCCACCTACAAATTCTACTAATCCTGTATCCGTCATTTTCACACTGGCAACATATGGTTCGCCATTTCTGTTGAAAAATCCGTGTAAATCCGATATTTCTCGTGATTCTAACAATCTCTTGGCAGTAAATCTATCGAACCACCTGCCACTGGTATTTTTCCAAAATACAAAATCACACCCTGAATCTTTGCCCTTATTGCTAGGACAGATGTAAGATAACACAGTTTCAGTTAAATTATCGTCACATTTTGGACAGCACCCTATCGTTTCGTGCTCGTTGAATAATTCGGCACGATCATGATTCTTAATTCTATCAACCATCTCTTCTGCCTTGTCGTAAATTATTTTCATGTATTGTTCTCTTGAGAATTCACCATTTTGAACTGAGGATAATTTTGCTTCCATGTCACCTGTTAGTTCAGGCGAGGTGATCCATTCCACAGGTATTGCTCGAAGTAATTCAATGAGTTTGATTCCACCTGCAGTCGCTCTTAGACTACCAGAACGTGCTCTTTGGATGAAGTTCCTTGAAATTAACTTCTCAATAGTATCGGCTCGAGTAGCAGGTGTTCCTAGCCCTTTTCCTTTCATTGCTTCAGCCATTTCATCGTCATCGATGCTCCTGCCAGCGTTCTCCATCAAAGACAACAACTTTGCTTCTTTCAAGCGATTTGTTGGTTTAGTTAGTTCTTCTTTGAATCTATGCGCTAAAATTTGAGTGGGGCTCGGATTTGAGGGGAGTGTATTCCATAGTTCCGGAATTGCATTAGATTTTGGTTTCACTTCTCGCCATCCCGATTCCTTCAAAATCCGTACCTCTTTCTTAAAATCTTGATTTGCTTTCGTTGCAGTCCTCGTTTGAACATCCCATATTGCAATAGGGTGGAACGACGCTAAGAATTGTCGACAAATTAAATCATAGAGTTTTGCTGCATCGGGGCTTAAATTGCCTTGGGGAAGTTTTCCTGTTGGAATTATCGCGTAATGGTCAGACACTTTACTGTCATTGAAGTTTCGTTTTACGTTGGACAAACCGTTTTCTTTCAGGCGAGTGCTGTGTGGATTCATTTTTTCTTGAGCACCTAATTGAGCAATGGTTTTCCCGATGGTCTCTATCATGTCCTCTGGTAAAAAGCGTGAGTCGGTTCTAGGATATGTGGTTAGTTTATGCGTGTCATATAATTCTTGAGCGACAGATAGAGTTCGCCTTGAAGTCCAAGACCACATACTATTTGCTTCTCGTTGCAGTGAGGTTAAATCAAAGTTGAGTGGTGGATTTTCTTTAGCATCGCGGTGTTCTTGTTTGGTGGTAAAATCACCGGTTGAAGATAATACTGCTTCTATTTCCTTGCGCTCTTGTTCATCAGTGATTCTGTGCGCTTTGGTGAGAGGATTTTCTTTATCTTCGATATTGTTACGACGCTCCCATCTAGCTGTCCATTCACAGTCTCCTGATTTGAAATCGGCTTCTAATTCCCAAAATGGTTCTGCTTTGTGTCCTAAAATTTCTAATTCTTTGTCAACAATTAACGCTAAGGTCGCAGTTTGCACCCTGCCCAATGACATAGATGTCCCATCATTCCTTCCGGTCCTCAAAAAAGTCGAAGCAATTCTTGAACCGTTCATACCAATAATCCAATCGGCTTCTGCTCTGCTTATCGCTGCGTCGCGTAATTTTGCAAAGTGTGTTGAATCTTCTCTTTCCTCATAGGCTTTCATAATTGATTCGTGTGTCATAGATTGTAGCCACATCCTACTCATCGGCGCCTTTGTTTTAGCGAATTCAACGATCCTTTGGAAAATAAGTTCACCCTCTCTTGCGGCATCACAAGCGTTAACAATCTCGGTACAATTTTTGCCCGAAATCAATTTTTTTATTGCAGTTAGTTGTTTTCGATTATTTCCACGACCGCTATTTGGCTTTAGTTCGAATTTCTCAGGTATGAAAGGCAGCATTTCTACACTCTTGCGCCAATCCTTTAGCCTGTCATCATATTCTTCTGGTTTTTTTAGTTCCAACAAATGTCCGACGGCCCAAGTAATCACTAAATCGTCAGATTCCCAGTGTGTATCGGTTTTTTTGGCAACTCCCAATACCTTCGCAATGTCTTCGGCCACACTTGGTTTCTCAGCGATGACGACAACTGCCATGTTTAACCTGCCACCGGCGGCGATACTTGAACCCTATCGTAGAGCAAAAAAAATCTAGATACTATAGTATCTAGTAAAAAAAAGACAAAAATTTATTGCTCATTTTTCCTACGTTTGATTCTGAAATTTTCTTCATTCCATCTTCCTTCTTGAATTGTATCATCACATCCAATACACCCTGGATATCCGGCGGACAAAAGTTGGAGACAGGATTCGATTAGTGCATCAAACGCAGGTTTTGCCGCCATTTCTATCCAACATACATCTAAAGACGGCTCTATCATGCCGAGATACGCTACTGGCTCACTGTTTCCATCACTGGCATCATATAGCCAAATATCGTCTTCGTCAGTTACAGTATGTTCTGGGAATGTTGCCCGTTGCGGTAAATGTTCGCTTATCTTGTCAGCCAAATCCCTTATTTGGTCTGAGTATTCACTGCCTGCAACGATAACTATGCGCTCTAATCGAACGACCCTTCTTGCAGATTCCCTGACCACTGGCCACATAGGGTGAATCATCTGCATAATTAGGCCAATGAAGGGTAAGTCTTGAATGATGCCGTCGCTGAGAGCCAATCATGGGGCTGGTTTATCGCACCTTAGTCAGGCCCATGTTAGTGTTTCAAGATTCAGAAAAAGCGCATACACGCTCGGTTAGAATGCTTAGATTATTCTCAAACAATAGGCTAACTAGAGTATTCCTATCCGCAGTATACAAAACAAGGAAAAAATTGGAGGTGCCGCTATTTGGTGATGTCTATCAACATCCGTTTGGTTTAGCAGCAGGCATGGATAAAAAAGGTGAAGCAATCAATGGTTGGGATGCTATTGGACTATCTTTCGCAGAAATTGGTGGGGTGACAATGCTAGAACAGACTGGCAATCCTAAACCAAGGATGTTTAGATCCTCGAAACACAAGGCTCTTGTTAACCGAATGGGATTTAATAATCCCGGCTCAGAAAACATGCAGGTTCGATTGCAAAATCATTTCGAACGCTTTGGCAAGCCTAAAATCCCAATTTGGCTTAATCTTGGCAAATCTAAGCTAACCGATAACCAGAATGCTCATACTGATTACTCAACGACTTTAGGAAGGCTGTGGGATTACACAGATGTTTTCGTTGTCAATGTTTCATCTCCAAACACTCCAAATTTGAGAGACCTGCAAGGTGAGGAAGAATTAAGGAAAATTATACTGGAATGCGTGAAAATTAATTCTCAAAAAGCCAAAGAAATAGGTTCTTCAGCAAAACCAATCTTGGTAAAAGTTGCACCTGATATGTCTTTTGAACAACTTGAGCGAGTAACAACTGTCGCTATGGAATCAGGATGTGCTGGAATTGTGGCAACAAATACCACAATATCTAGGCCAAATGAACTAGAAAGTGATGAGAAGTTACAAGAAACTGGTGGAATGAGTGGACAGCCGGTAAAAGATATGTCAACGCAATTCATAAGGCACATTTACCAATACACAAACGGACAATTTCCTATTGTTGGAGTTGGTGGAATAATGAATGCTAATGACGCTTGGGAGAAAATTACGGCCGGTGCCAGTTTACTTCAAGCATACAGTGGTTTTGTTTTTGAAGGTCCGAGTTTAGCAAAGGCTGTCGTAAGTGGTCTTGAGACTAAATTGCGCCAACACGGATTAGACCGAATAGAAGATGCAATAGGATTGTGGCATAAGGAGAATGAGTAAATGTTCACGCGCAGAACCAGACTGCTTATCACCGGTGGTTTACTTACTCTAATCATCCTTGGTGCAGTTATTCTACAATCACCGGAACCGACACGAACAGTTGACGAAGTAATGGAAAGCCCAAGTGGCTTTGTTGGTGAAGAGTTTGCGATAAGAGGAGAAGTAAAAGATGGGACCATTGATAATACAACCATGACGTTCGTACTACATGGTCTAGATTATGAAATCTTAGTTGACTTTCTAGATGCTTCGGTCTCAAATGGCCTTGACGACAACAGAACAGTCTATGCTAAGGGCGTATTAAAGCAGGTAAATTCCCAATATATCTTTGAAGCTGAGATTATCAAAACATCATGTCCTTCCAAGTATGAAGAATAATGAATTAAACCGTTCTGTTAAAATACCAATCAATAAACGGGTTACTGGGATAGGTGGGGAGCTAGGCGTACCCTGTACCACAAATCGTCTTTATGGTGGGCTGAACGCCTTGGAGCGGCGAGAGCGGCTTTATGGTTCCTACACGCGGACGTTGATGTCTCGCCCCCACATGACCCGGGTGTCATGAACCGTATCCGGAAGGAAACGGGAAATGAATAACTGGGGAATCAGGTCAGGCCGGGAACGGAGCAGCCCTACTCGGGGCCATGGGTGCTGTGGGGTAGCGGGATGGAGAAAGTGTGTGGATTTGGCCATATTGAACGAGCGTCCATCCTTGGAATTCCCACTAAATATCAAAAATAACCTTTCCAACCCAAGCAGGACCTACAAGTTCTGGTATCGTTTCATCACCAGATAAATACGATTCATTCTCTGCTAATAATTTGAGTAACAGTTCGTGTGATGTAACGGCTTTGATCTCCAAGTGTCGATTGACTTCATCAGCATCTACGTACGAGACCTGAGACTCACATGCAAGGCTATTATCACGTGGCAGTAGCTTACACTGCATGTCTACCAAGAACTTATTCTCGATTTCTAATTTATACAATATCTCCTCTAACCATAATAGTATCAAGGATTCATAATCATCAGAAATATTCTGCAGTTCAACATTCCATTGTGCGGTTTTACGGATTTTTTGGTTTAGATTGCGTGCTTCTATGTCTGGAATTAATAAGTTCATCATACCCAAAGAAATTTCCTTGAACAAATTTGGTAAACTGTTTGAGTAACCACAAATACCAACATCTGCTTTGGTTTCAAGAGTCCAGAAACTCATAGCAAAATCATCTCTTAGAAACTTGTAAATTCCATGCTATTTCACCAACCCTGTGAATTAACATACTTTTGCTCAACGAGAAAGAATCTGTTGCTTCTGCACTCAAGATACATTCACATGCAGCATTGGTTAATAATGCCGTATCTGAGACACCAAATCCATTGGAGATTGATACCGCTATTGCCACAACCGCTGCGTCGATTAATCCTATCACTTGTCTTAGTTGTGGTAGTGTACAGGGTGCGTGAACCGTATCATCAGTTTGCGAATAAATCGTCACTCCGTTGCCGCCAGCTAATACTACAAGGTGCTTCCATCCATAGGATTCAATCAACGATTTGGCCGCTATGGAATCATCAGATTCACCTATCCT
>DAHU01000036.1:0-1867 GCA_002495945.1 Euryarchaeota archaeon UBA13 | reverse complement strand
GTTCTGTGTAGTCCGGTTAATTTAGGGTCGGCAATTATTGGTATTGCATTTTGCTTTGCATGTTTTGCAATCCTTTCCACTCCGGAATCATAGATTACCCCTTGACCATAATCAGATAATATTACGCAATCTGCATCGGATAGGTTAGCAATTGCTTGGTCGTAAATGGCTTCAAGTGCTGTTTCTGGAATTGGCTCGTCCTCTTCAACATCCCATCGCAATAATAATTGCTCACCTTGAATCAAGCTTTCTCTACTTGCAAGCATGCGGGTTTTTACCGTAGTTATTCGATCCTCAATGACTGCAATTCCTGAGGTTTCCACGTGTTCTGACTCTAAATAATCAATAATTTTTGAACCAGCTTTATCGTCGCCAACCGCACCAAATATCTTGCCGCTGTAGCCCATTGATTGAAGACCACGGGCAACATGTGCTGCAGCGCCAACATCTTCCTCTCTATGTGTCTCTCTCAAGACGGGAACTGGTGCTCTCGAGTTCAAATTATTTGCATATCCGTGGATATAACAATCAAGCATAATATCGCCAATCAAAACGATGTTTCCCGTTTCATCTTTATTTAGGGTCTCAATTATGGAGTTTAGTTTATCGTGTTGTTCTAACTCTACATCGGTCATTCCCATAATGCTCCCTCATCATTGTGCAATTGTTTGAATCACTTTATGCTGTCGAGAATTTTAGCCAATAAATTGGCATGTTGCTTATCAGTTACTCCAAGTGATTCTCTCAAAGTCATTAACATCGCATCCTCATCCTCGGTAATCACTCCATCAGCAAGTGCGGTCTCTAGCGTGCTTAGGTAAGCCTTGATGTTTTCAGGATATACAGGTTCATCAATGGCTAATTTTAGTAATCTTTCGTGAGATTTGTCAGATATGCCATAAGCACCTCTAAATGTCTCAAGTAATGCGACCTCATCTTCAACTAATTGGTTGTCAAACAGGGCTTGACTCAACATTTCAAGATAAATATCTTCGGGCGGAGAAACATCTAATGTGCCTCTTGCTTCCTCTGATAATCGTTTGACTCGGCTCGGGTGCATACCTAAAAATTCAACAACTTCCGATATTAACAGATGCTCATCATATGTGATGATTCCATCTTCCCATGCTCTAGCAAACATTCGTTTTACTAATTCCTCGCTGGATTGCGCATCCAATGAAACCTTACCTGATGGTTGAGCAATTGATGATATAATCGGCTCATCATGATAAACCAGCACCTCATCAATGTGTGACAACACCTCGAGTAATCGACGTTCTCCTTTTGGTATGTCATTTATAGGTACAGGATTTCCTTGGTAATTCACAATTGTAGACAAGGTTTGGTCGACGAGTAACTTGGCTCTGGTTCTACCAGTAGGAGTCAAAGAGTAGACCTTTCTGCGTTGCTTCGCTCCTGGTACATGACGATTTTCGACGGATATTTCTAAAGCCTTTTCCAAGCGCTTTAGAGTTCTTGGGACATGCTTTCTTTGAACATGGACCGCTGCTGAGATTCCAGCCTGTGTTAATGCTGCCGGAGCCTCCCATTGATTATTTGGTAGAATGTTATCAAACAGATGAATCAACATACGATGCTCGGTAGTTAACTTCCCAAGGTAACCATCGACCATTCCCTCACCGGTTTTGTCTTAGCATAACAAGCAAATAGACCCAGCGGTAGTCCGCTTGTATAATATGCCAGTCTATGAACGGGCAAACATGGGCCGTCAGACGAGGAAGTATAACCCTCGGGTTCGAACTAAACGGCCTATTGGACTGTATACTGACGATGATCAATCACCAACAAAACCTCACCCTATGCCGGAAGAAAACAATGGAAAGTGGTTTTTACCAAATCCAATTGG
>DAHU01000101.1 GCA_002495945.1 Euryarchaeota archaeon UBA13 | reverse complement strand
ATCCAAGCCTGTTTCATGAAACCATAAGCCGACACAATTGGTGTCTCTTCATCAAACAGCAGATATTCTCGCCCGTCTGCAACATCGAAATTCGCAAGGTCGCCAATGATTACCCCTTGGGCGTCATAAGCCTCATTCTCGGCATCAATAGTTGAGTCCGCAGCAGCTCCAGTTGGTATCACAGGGAGGAATAGCGCAACAAACATTAGCGTGATTAGAAAGATTGATTTTGTAGAGCGTTTTTCCGACATAGACTAAAACCCACTAAATGCATTATTGCATTCAATTTAACCAGCAAAAAAGAAGTATTTAAGGGTCAGTCTGTTAGGATTCCTTAATGCTCATCAAGCGTCAGTCATCCGAATGTCTCTCAGTGGTGGCTTTTTTACTCATTTCAACCCTATTTTGTGGAATGTTATCCTCTGTCAGTGCTGATAAATCTGACATGGTCTACCAAGGCACTGACCCGTGTGATTACATCGAAAATTTATCATTCGATTCGACATCAGCAAACGCCTCGGTCTCTTGGCAAACAGAGTTAGGACCGCGTCTACCTGGATCTAACGCATCAGCAAATTTGAGATTATCAATAATCGAAAATTTAACCGATTTTTCTTTCACTGAATCCAGTCATCAAAGAGAAAATTTCACTTTAACAAATTTAGTAGGAACGTATAGTCCTGCTAACTCCACCGGGCAAAATGTTGTTTTAGTGGCGCACTATGACTCAAGATTCATGGCTGATAGAGATGATAATGAATCGATGATTTACCTACCAATCGATGGAGCAAACGATGGAGCAAGTGGGGTGGCAGTACTAATCGAAATGGGGAAAATCATACCCAGCATGGAACTAAATCATGACGTTACCCTATTTTTTACCGATGCAGAGGATCAAGGTACTCCATCCTATCCTAAAACATGGTCATATGGGGCGGATGCTTGGGTTGAAAACCTAACTGAGGATTACCGTGATAATATTTCAGCATACATTGTTGTGGATATGATTGGTGATGCATTTCTAGACTTTACCAAAGTCTCCTATACATCGAATGACCTATGGGATACTGTCACACCAATCACTGCAGCATTGGGGATGATGGAAAATCAGGTAGACTGTTATGGCAACTTGGGTCAGCCAATTTACGATTCCTCCAAAACCAGGTCGGTCATAGATGATCATATTGCAGCACACCAAGCAGGCATCCCTGCGATAAACTTCATTGACCTGAATTACGGAGAGAACGCTTCATTCTTCGGTGGATACTGGCATACTCATGATGATACTGCTGACAAAGTGAGTGCTGAATCGCTGGGCTTAATCGGCAACATACTGGAACTAGGACTTGTTTCCTCAGCATGGACGCTAACTGAAGAACCATCAGAAAATAACGCTAATGACAATGAAGCTAATTCTAATGACGGTGGTAACTCTCAAGCGAAAGTAGAGAACACTGTCGAGAAAAGTAAGTTTGTAGGTTATGTTGCAATAGGGATTGTATCATTAGTTCTAATCACAATACTCATCGTAGACATTAGAAATGCAAAACAGTGAAAATGTGCGCGGACAAACAGGGGAAGAGGTATTATCCGCGCACCTAGAGGGCTTATTTAATCGGGGGCTAGAATTTGTCTGACAAAAGTTTCGACGAGCGACGTGCTGCGCTAAGAGAGCGGGTCGAGAGAAAACTAGAAGATCGGCAAAACCAGCCCGAAGACGAGATACTCGATTCAAGTGACAGTATGCTCAACAAAGAAATTACAGTCAAACCTATGATTGACTTAGATTATGATGAAAGAGAACGGTTGAGAATGATCGTAGCCGTGCTAGTGTTGATTGGCAGCATACTAGGAATCGTTAGCGGTGGGATATTACTTCAGGGAAATCCAGATGAATTACTAAATTCTTCGCTATTCAAAGAAGCGGAAACAGTCGACATTACTGGTCAAGTACTCACAGTAGATGGCGTAACTTTGGAAAATGCAACCATCGAATTATATGAGCACAAAAGTATAGTTGTACTTCAATCAACGACCTCCGATGAAAATGGATACTTCCAATTCGATGGTTTACAACCAGAAGTAATGGAGTTGCGCGTGGTAATTGCCGGATATGATACTGTAGAACGAACCTTCATGGCTGAAAATGGACTAGTAAAACCGTTTACCATGAAAGAAGGTAACTCATCAAGTATAATTCAAGAGAATACTGTTGGCAGTGAAGGGGGCTGGTCGCTGGAAGCTGCGGTCGCACTTTCGACGTTCCTTGGAATCTTCACAATTGTTACTGGTTTTATTGGAGTACAAGCCTCAGTCGAGGTTAGGAGAGGTACAAAATATCGCCGAACCCAATACCTTGCTGGAATTAGCCTATTCAGCAGAGGACTTATTTGGATTGGTCCAATCTTAATTCTAGCTGGAATGGCACTCAACAGTCTTGTCAAAGACCAATATGAAGACTACACTGAGGAATGAAAATGTATCTTATCTCAGTCGAGGGAGGAGATGGCTCCGGCAAGGGAGAAGCAGCACGGATAATCGCCGAGTTGTTAGGTAATTTCCCATTCCCAAAAATTCACTCTACACATGAACCAAGGAGGCATAGTGAGTTGGGCAAACTTGCCCTTGATTCAGTTATGAAAGGTGATAAGACACCGTTACAAGAAGCCGGTTTGTTCGCTGCAGATCGTCTTGACCATTCGCATACTTTTATCAAACCTTTACTAGACAAAGGTCACGTTGTAATATCTGACAGAAACATTCACTCCTCGCTAATCTACCAAGGCATTGTTGGAGATTTAGGTATTAGTGATGTAGTAAAAATGAACTCTGCAGCAATGATTCCAGATTTGGTAATTTGGATTGATTGTGACCCCGCCAAAGCGATGAAAAGAATACGTTCGGGAACTCTTAGAATGACTGCCAACAAACAAGAATATTTTGAGACGACTGAAATCCAAAAGAAAATAAGAAAAGGATTCAGTGATTTATTATCTGGGCAAATCAAGGTTCCTGCTCCATTCGATAAATCTCAAGTTGTTGGTCCAATATTAAATGAATCTGGATTGGATGAATTAAGGAAAAAATTAGCAGATACTCTACGGACTTTCTTTAACAAAAAACCTGTTCCATTAAATGTTGACTCGGATAAAGTAGACAGATACTTACTAAGTAGATTGATAAGTAATTTGGAAACTCAAACTCGATTACCTGGAGCACCATTAAACCTCAGTGCAATTCACGAAGGATGGTTAAGCGGCAGAAGTCCAGCACAGTGGATGGATTTTGTTGAGCAGCATTGGCCAAAAGAGTCTGCCAAAGAATTCGATGTACCAATAAATCCATTCTCGTTTTCTTCTTGGGCTATAATTGGTACTTTATCTATCATTGGTGGTTCGACTGAAGTTCCTAAACTACACAAATTACTAGGACCCCACAGAATGATTACTAAACGTCATACTCAAAGGTTGGTGAAGTGGTTAGAAGAAGAAAAATGGATAAACAAACAATTCAACCACATTCCGTTCAATGATGCAAAGGTGTTCAAACTAAAACAAGACAGAATCGGCTTTGGCAGGCTATCCTTGGCGCTGTGGCCTCTTAGAAGCCCGATTTCTTCTTGGCGGAGAGCTAATCCAAATGGGGATTGGGAAAATGCCATCGAAGATATTATTGAAAATTCAAAATTGCCTGCTTATCAAATTTCCAAGTGTCTAGATGATGTATTCGAAAGATTGACCATTCTAACCAGTGGCCATGATAATTGTCCTGTACCACTTAGCAGAGAAGAACTGATAGTGTGGTGGAAAACTCCGCCACCGTGATCATTCTTCCTCAACTAGGCGAAATTTCATTCCGCCCGGTAATGCTACCTGAGCAGCAGACTTGAAAAATTTAGAACGAGCAGAATAAGATGCACTAATCAAAACACCTAAGCCGATACCAAAACCTACCCCAGTTATCGGCCTTGTTATATTATTGGACTCATATGACGTAAGTAATTGAGTGAAGCCATCAATTATCAAGGGCAAGCATAATGCTACGCCACATAGTAACCACATTACAGTTCTGCGATTACTCTTATATGTTCCAATCATCCATTTATCTGGAAGTAATGATAAACAGGTATCTTTTACTGTCCAACGATTATATCCCTTTCTTGAAAACCAAAAACCGCCTACTGCAAGTCCGAAAAAGATACCTACATCTCGGGTACACACGGGCATTTGATTCTCGTTTATCATAATCGAACGTTCCGGTTTGTTATGACAATTTAAGTCACCAAAAGCATAGATAAAGCCAGTATATGGGTCTAATTCAGTCCAAGCAAAAGTTGAGTTGGAATTAGTGTTACCGTTTGACCATAAACCGTCCTCAGTAGCAAAATCAAACGCATTGGCTCTTCCATTATTCAATTCCGGAATTTCACCGTTCCCCACAACCATTGGGGCTAGGAAAAAGGAAATGAAAAAGAAACTTGAAACGTAAAACACCCAATTGCCAACCTTCCTTTCACGGTCTCTTGAATGAAGGCCGTTCTTATTCACGCTACATCTAAGATTAGGTAGTACAATAAATTGGTGTCAAAGTGTTCATCTATCTCGAACAATACGCATCAGCATGGTGGATGCCGAAGGCGAGCCGGTTGGTTTAGCAATGGGCTTCCAAGCCGGAGGGCTAATCGGACTCTATCTGGGATTTTCACTAGCAACGATTTCAGTGCTTACCGACGCTGAAAATATTCAACGTACAGCGTCTTTAATGTGCTTCCCCCCATTTATTTTCTCAATTTTACTCGGGCCGTTTCTTGCCAGGAGACGAAAACCGGTAATTCTAACTAAAGAACCGCTAATTGAGGCTAGAGAAAAGTTATCAAAATATAATGAGGGACAAGGCAAATGGCGAGTACTCAGTCATGTTTCAAGCGATGGTGTAAATCTAAGAATTGATATGCACAATCTCGATAATATCGAGGGAGTTGTTGATGCAGCATTGGAACTAGCAGAAAAAACCACAGTTAAGTTCATTGTCGGTAGAGGCAATGCTAAAAGTTCATCACCGAAGTTAAGAAATCGGGTGCTGGAAAGAGTTGAAAAAAGTGTGGGTGTACTTAGAAGAACTCGGAAAGCAAAGTCTATAGAAGTTAACCCTATAAAGTCAAACGAATACAATGATTACCAAAACAAACTTAACCGAATCTTGTTGATATTATTGCCAATTGTTTCGTTTTTAGCATGGCTTGAGATGAGAAATTGAAAGGTCAAAAAGGAATAGATATTATCAAACAAATAGGCTTAGCATGCCTATGCGAGAGGTCACCTTGTTTTGGAAAAGATCTCGAATCAAGCATTTGGACATCGGTGAAATGGCTAATCTTTTCAAGCAAGCCGAATTCATAAGTTATGTCAAACGAGTTCCCAAGGACATAAGAATAATATTGAAAGTTAATTTTTGTGAGGGAAAGTCACCAAAAGACATAGTTGGCTTGCAATATTTTGAGTTGTTAGACATCATACTAGAACCAAAAGATAACTCTGATAGTTATCTAATTTTGGTCAAAATCAACCATTCGGTCTCTAACCTCAATGCTAGAACTAATGGTACAAGTACCGTCCCAGGAAGCAGATTAGATGGTGAAGGATTAACCTACATTATACAAGGACCACCAATGAAACTTCGAATTGTTTCAACTCTTGCTAGATTAATCGCACAGCCGGATAGGATTAGTGCCAGGAGTCTCGATTTCAATTCAAGTTTAGATCATTCCGCCCTATCTTTAAAGCAGCTCAAGCTTGCGAAATTTGCCTATGATAGAGGCTTTTTTGACATTCCCAAACGAACTCGAATTTCTGATTTAGCCAGTGAGATTGGATTGGCGAGAGCAACTATATCCGAGCATTTGGCACGCATAGAATCGATATTAATGGATGATATGTTCTCTTCTTATGACGAATCCTACACTGACCCAAAATTGGTTAAATCACTAATTGAAACGATTACCGTTGAAGTAGAAAATGAGGACTTCAACTCTGTAGAAAATATGATCCAAATATTATCTAATATCAAGAAGTCAATAACCTCACAGATTGCCGAGGTTAGACACGAAGATTTCGAGCAAATTACTGATGATGAATTAATTGAAATGGCTGTTAAAGAACATGAAGAGAATATCAGTTTCATCGATGAAATAGTCGAAGAAAAATTCAAGACTTCATCAAAATAATGGCATCATTTACAAGATACGAGGGAATACAGAAATCATGACCCGGACAGCGGACCTACTTAGGCGTCTGTCCAAGGAGGGCATTCTTGTACCAAACCAAGTCAAGAAAGCCATGCTGAAGGTTGATTTAGAGGATTTTACCGACTATGATGTCGCACCGTTTTACGCAGACAGGCCTGTACCGTATATCGAAACAAACTCAGGGAATATCAAAACCATATCCGCACCACACATGATTATCACCCTCTTGCACCACATGGAACTATTCCCGGGTCAAGAGGTAATCATTGTGGGTTGTAAAGGCGGTTATTTGGCAGCTTTAATCGCCACCATTGTCGGAGAAAACGGCAGAGTTAATGTCCTCGACCCGTCTATTGAAGTTGTTAACTATGCGAAGGAAAGATTATCTCATTGGCCGACAATAGAAATTAGAACAATTGACGATTTAGAGGTTGCACCAATTGCTTTCCCAGGAGATTTCAACAGAGTAATTATGACGGGTCAAATTGATAACATTCCCAACTGGATTAAATCTCGAATTGTCGACGGCGGTTTTGTAATCGCCCCGTTAGGAAATATTGACTCTCAACATTTGATGAAAATCGAACTACAAGGCGATTTTGAACTTGAAACCGATTTAGGAAACGTCTGCTTTGGACCAATAGATGTTGATTCCACCGGTCATCAACACCTCCATCCAACCGAACTAGCAGATTTAATCGAGTTATCAATTGAAACTTGTGAGGAGTTAGAAATAATCAATCACGACGAACTCAACAGTCTGCAAGATTTAGTAGCAAAACTCAACAATTTACCAGACGACACGCCTCCAATAGGTGAAGGTGGAATCCCAATTTCTGAACACCCAATGGTCAAGTTACTTTGGCATTATTCACCCTCTTTTTTACGACTCTGGCCAATAATTCAAGTGATGCTACACCCGATGATTTCAAATTTTGATTTGAACAACTGGCATCATTTTAGTGAAGACGAAGATATTGATTGGTGATTAATTTGTCAACTCGATTCACTTCGGCAGTAAACAATCTAAAAAGCAGAGATGAACGAAAAAAGCGTCGAGCAGTTAGAGAACTATTCGAGTTTGATGACCATAACAATCTTACCTCATTCATACCACTACTAGACGACAAAGACCCATGGTACAGAACCAAAGCCATTGACGCGTTTCGAACATGGTCAACAAGAATGGATGTATTGTCACTTGAGCCTCTAATAAAACATAAAAATATCGAGTATAATAGGGTTGCAGCAAACCTTTTAGAAAAATTTGCTGCCAAAAACACCGACTTAGTAAAACTATTATTCAGCAATGATGATTCTATTTGTAAAACTAAAGCCGCTGAATTCATCCTACGAGCAAATGATGAACAGGGATTCTTTGAGGAACTTATTCAACTGAAAAACTCACGGCTGAAGATAATCGCATTGCAAAGTAAATACTCCAATAGAGCTGTTCTTGTGGAAGCATTAGAAGACGAATCTACTAAAGTAGTCGAACAAAGTTTGGTCATGCTTATCCAGATGGAACACAAAATTGAGGGTGAGGTAATAGATAGTTTAACCAAACGGGGCGTAAAACTTAGTCTTTTGATTCCTTATCTAGTGAAACACTACCCAGATAAATTGGTTGACAGCATTAGTAATATCAATAAATTAGAAACTAAAATTTTAGTCGATGCATTACAAAAGCAGTGTGAAGATATTTCACAAGAGCCAATTCGAAGTCTTATATCCAATAAGAAGCACATCATCGTAGGTAGATGGTTGCAAGGAAAAAAAGGCAAAGATGTAGACGAACTCCGATGGAATATCATTGCTGATGATAATGTGGATGAAATAGAGAGATCGAGGTTTATTGAACGCCTATTCTCTCGTTGTGATGAAGAGGAAATTATCGCTAAAGCAGAAGAAGTCTCACGAAACTCAGAGAGTGAATTAATAAGAATTACAGCGCATAACCTTTCAACCGCCAAAGACAGGGGACAGACATGACAGATGAATCTGGAGTCAGTTTTGCAATCGACGCTACGGAATGCTCAAGTCGCTATCTGCATGTTAGAGTTACTGTCTCACCACCCTTCACCAGGAATAAAGTAACTTTGAAATTCCCTCGGTGGGTTCCCGGATCTTATTTCATAAGAGAGCCGATGCAATACCTCACAGGGATTAGTTGTAAACAGAATAAATCAGATGTTAAATTCAACCGAAAATCAGTAGACAGCGTCGAAATCAAAGTTAATGATTTAGATGCAGATATAGTTGTCGAATACAAGATTCTTGGTATTGAATTATCGGTAAGATCAACTCACATAGATAGTGGACACCTGCATATGATGCCACCATTCACATTTTTACTACCAACCTCGGGAATAGAAAAAGAAAGAATGGACCTTACTCATAAAATTACACTTTATTGTCCAAGAGGATGGACTCCTGCAACACAATTATCTACAACAAAGAAAGCAATTAACATAAATTCTATTATCGGTAATGATGCAGACTCTTTCACTTTTCAAGCCCCAAATAGAGATGAATTGCTAGACGGAATTATCGAAACAAATCAAAATCCGAATATAAGCTTCGAAGTTGATGGAAGAAATCACATTCTCAAACTTTGGGATAGTGGAAATTACCCAACAGACCAAAAAATGGTCGACAGGTTTGTTGGAGATATGAAGAAAATAATTAGAGAATATCACGCACTGTTTGGAGTACCGGATTGGGGAGATTATGTTACAGTACTCCAATTAACTGAAAAATCAAGAGGCGGTTTAGAACATATGAATTCGCAAACATCAATGCTTCCTAGAATATGCTTGATTGATGGTCATGACGATGAATATCGTGACTTAATTAGTCTGTTTAGTCATGAATATATGCATCAATGGAATGTAAAACGACTCAGGCCAAAGAACTTCATCGACTACGATTTACAACAAGAGATTCATACAGATTTACTATGGTGGTTCGAAGGCTGTACATCTTGGCTTGGCGACATGCTGTGCGTTAGATCTGGTGCTTGGTCCGAAGAAGACTGGCGAAAAGATATGGAAAGAAAATTGTCTCGACACACAATAAGAAATGGTTCAAATCACGAATCACTGGCTGAATCAAGTCATGACGCATGGATACACCTCTATAGAAGTCACAGCTTCTCAAGGGAAATACAAATTTCATATTATCTCGAAGGTGAATTGGCAATTTTCTGTATCGATGCAGAATTGAGAAAGCGCTCCAAGGGAAAACACGGTGTCTGTGACTTAATGGTTAGATTATGTGAGAAATATGCTATTGGCTACCCGAATGTGTCAAGGGTTGGAATTGACTACCAAGATATTAGAAGGGAACTGGTCAACATGGAAGGTGGTAGAAATCTTGGATTATACCTCGACCAATTAATTTTTGAAAAATCGGCTCCAGATATTGCAAAGGCTTTAGATTTCTATGGATTAAAACTCAAGAGTAAAGTCTCCAAAGAGATTCAACTTTCCTCATCTTGGCTTGGTCTAAATCTCACAAATAAAAGTAACAAGGTAATAGTAAGCAGTCACCAAACTGATTCACCGCTAAGAAATCTGATTATGCCCGGGGATGAATTAGTTGCAATAAATAAAGTTAGAATCAAGGATGTGAAATCAATGAAGAATTTGCTGGCAAAATTAGATCCTTCGAATGTTGAACTATGCTACACTCATGAAGGTATTGTCAAAATTGACAAAATAGATTTGAGAATTGAACCAGAGTTAAAAAATAAGTTGGACGGTAAAGGTAACAAAAAATGGCATAGTTATATCTCTAGTAGAATTACTTGAGTTCTTCCAAGGTAACCAAAATTGGTGGCAAATCAAAAGTAGTGGTATGCTTAGTGGTTTTAGGGGAAAATAAATCTCCAGAATGACACATTTCTATTACTGACTCCTTACTTATTTGCGTCAAAGAAGAGTTTGGCCACAATTCCAACGTAATCTCTTCCGAGGCAAGGTAATCTAGACAAATTGCCGGTATTTTGGACAATCCAAGTTCTTTTGCCACCGACAGTCTATGATGCCCATCAAGCAAGGAACCTGTCTGGCTATCAACTAGCACCGGCTTAGTAAAGCCTCCCCATCGCTTGGTCATTTCAAGTAACTTATCCCTTGCTTTGAGTTTAATCTCTTCATGTGGTTTGAGCCAACTCACCTCTACAATAGTAACATCATTTTCAGTCCACATGAAACTGGGAACAGTATTTCAAGGATAATACTTTGGCAATAACCATAGGGCTTGGATTAACTTGACTCGGTACATATTAGGCAATGAATCAGACGTTACCGGATTTCCGTTAACTGATACTATGGCTAAGTTTGTAGATAGCATTCCTACCGAGTTATCAAGTATTTTGAACCAAATTTCCGAAAACGATGGCGGTGTTTGGATTGTTGGCGGCGCAGTTAGAGACGCAGCTATGGGATTCATGCCTTCAGATATCGACCTCGCGACAGATTTACTGCCTGGAAAATTACTAGAAATTTTCCCAGATGCCATTGAAACTGGTATTGCTTTTGGCACGATTACTATTAGGTCAGGTACATATCTGTTCCAAACGACTACACTTCGCTCTGATGGCGATTATCTTGATAGCCGTAGACCTGAAACCGTCACATACAATCTATCGTTAAATCAAGACCTAAAAAGAAGGGATTTCACAATCAACTCCATGGCTATCGATGTTGCAAGGAGATTGTATTATGATCCAAATAATGGAATGGTGGATATAGAAAACAGGATCATCCGCTGTGTAGGCAACGCTGAAAAACGCATTAATGAAGACGCATTGAGAATCTTACGAGCATACCGTTTTTTGGGCCAAATAAATACTCCTAACTGGGAATTAGAAGAAAATCTTTCAACTGTTATAATCAATAATTCGTTCTTGATAAGAGAACTAGCAAGTGAGAGAATTTGGCAAGAACTATTCAAGATTTTGAGTTGTAAAAAGTCGCAGGATATCGTTTGCACAATGATTGAACATAATGTTCTTTCAACAATATTTGATTGGGACAATATTGAAACAACAAAGTTGACCTCTGCACTTAGACTACGATATAATCTTGATTATATTGCCTTATTTGTTCTACTAAACTATCATCTTAAGGCAGAAGATATCGCCAATTTGTGCAAAAAGATGAAATTGTCAAAATCCGATTCAAAGGCGATTTATTTTACCTACAAAATGTCAAGAATTATACCGCAAAATAATACTCGTTATCTTCGATTCTACCGCCATTTAATCGGAGAAAGATGGCATGAAATCCTTTTACTGAGTAAACTATTTTCTATGTTCAAAATAGATGACATCCTTTCAACTGCGACCCCAGAATATTTCAGTATTATAATTACAGAATTGCAAAAACTCGAACCGAATAAAACTCAAAAACCACTAATTGACGGTAATTGGTTAATGTCTGCAACTAACATCAAGCAAGGTGAGAAATTAGGTCGATTAAAAGATTGGTTATATCGAATTCAAATAGAAAATGATCTTGAAAATAAGTCACAAATTGAGCAATACCTCGCTAAATTACCGTGGCAAGATGATAATTATCATCAGTGGCCAGAGATGAAATTACAATGAAGGCACCATATTCAAGAATAATGAATTGTACGCCGTATCATGTTCAGTGGTAGGATTTCAGAAGCAGTGGCGAATCAAATTGAGAAAAAAATTGCTGAAAATAATGACCTTAACTCACTTTCAAATTCTGAGTTAGCACAATTAGCCATTGAATTTGTTGGAGATGCACCGCCTTCAAATGTGCCAAGAGAGACGGTAATTAACATCCTTTCAGAGCAACCTGAGATTTCCAATTGGCGCGCTAATGTTAAGAAAAAAGCAATTGAAGCAGCAAAACAGAAAGTTGCTAATGTCGCAAAAAACGTTGATCCGAGAATGGCAAGTATGATCAAGCAACAATTTGGTCAATGGTTACAAAATTCCGGACTAACCAGCACCGAGATTACCACCAAGATTGATGTTAACTCGGATGGGGAAATTGGACGTGACGAACTAGCTGCGTTTATTGAAAACCTGTCCGGAACTCAACCTCCAGATTGGGTTTGTGACACATTAATAGCAATTTTAGACGCTGATGAGAACGGCAAAATAGAAGTTCATGAGTTATGGAGTTATCTTGCCGCTATTGGTTTTGACGTTCCGACTACAGAACCAGAAATTATTGAGCCTCCAGTAATCGTAGAGGAGGCAGTCCACCAGATGGTAGAAACCACTGAAGATGAAATTGATATTGACGCAGAAATCGAACAGATTGAAGACACTATAGTCGATGCTCCTGCAAGTTTGGACAACGATGTTACAATTTCTATTACTGAAACACAGACAAGAGAAGATTATTCTGAGGCAAATATTGAACAAGAAAATACTGTTGAGACATCTATAGAAATAGGCATAGAGCGTCTCCACTCGACAAGACTCCACAGAGAAGCAACTTCGGTAATAGAATCTACTAGTTCAGGAGATTGCACTTTACTCGTGGAAAGAGTTGAGAGGACCTTGATGGTCATGGATGAATTTAGAGGCGGAATGACTGTTATCGGATTACTTGACAATGGTCCCTATACCGTATCAGTTCTGTTTGAGCCTGAGTTCAACGAGCAAGTCGAAAAACTAGAGGGAAAGAGTATTTCCTTTACTGGGAAACTTTTTGATTGGTCCAGTGGACTTAGACAAGCTAAGCTAAAAGGCACTGAATTGACTTTTTGATTATTTGAGTGATCTAGCGATAACAATTCTTTGAACTTCTTGGGTTCCTTCATAGATTTGCGTAATCTTAGCATCTCTGAAGAATCGTTCTACTGGGAATTCCTTGGTATAACCATAACCACCAAGCACTTGAATTGCTCGTTCTGAAACCCACATAGCAGTATCGCCTGCATACAATTTAGCCATGCTCGCCTCTTGAGTGTGCCTCGGACCATCATTCTCATAATGCTCTTGTTTAGCCCACGATGCTCGGTATACTAACTGTCGAGCAGCCTCAATTCTTGTTGCCATATCCGCTAGATACGACATAATCATCTGGTGATGAGCGATTGGTTTGCCAAATGCTTCTCTTTCGTGTGAGTAGTTAAGTGCAGCCTCATACGCACCTTGAGCGATACCCAATGCTTGAGCGGCAATTCCGATTCTGCTGTTGTCGAGCGCGTTCATAGCGATAGGGAAACCATTTCCTACTCCTTTGAGGATGTTCTCTACCGGTACTTTGCAATCATTCAAAATCAACGTACAG
Organism: Euryarchaeota archaeon UBA13; assembly: GCA_002495945.1. GTDB lineage: Archaea > Thermoplasmatota > Poseidoniia > Poseidoniales > Poseidoniaceae > MGIIa-L1. The sequence continues at coordinate 7,101 of DAHU01000101.1, read as the reverse complement.
GTATCAGATGAACGAATCCCCAACTTGTCTTCTTTCTTGCCGACGGAAAATCCTTCAAATGAGGACTCAACAATGAATGCAGTAGTACCACCGTGCTTTTTGACCCCGTAATCTGGGTGATCTACATCTTTAGCGAATAGAACCATGATATCTGCTTGAGCGCCATTTGTCACCCACATCTTTTCACCATTGAGCAGGTAATGCTTGCCGTCAGAAGATAATTTGGCTTTACAAATCATTGCCGCAGCATCTGTACCTGCACCAGCCTCAGAAAGTGAGTAGGCCCCTACTTCGCCAGCTGCAAGCCTTGGCAGGTAGGTTTGCTTTTGTGATTCATCGCCATGTAAGGCGATTGTTTTTGCACACAAGCCGACGTGTACACAGAACATAACACCAAACGAAGGGTCAACTCTTGAAAGTTCTTCAACAATTATTGATTCAGAGATATCATCTACCGGTGAGCCGCCGTATTGTTCTGGAATAGTAACTCCTTGCAGCCCATATTCGAGGAATTGCTGCCACTCCTCGCTTGGAGGAATTTGATTTGCATCTCTATGCTCCAGAGTAGGTGCTAAAACGGTCTCCGCAAAATCCCTAACGAGTTCTCTAATCATCTGTTGTTCATCAGTTTCGGCGTAGTCCATTGTCCTCTCCAGTATAGCCAATAAGCCGACTCACTTAACCCGTTTGCTAATTACAAAAATCACTGATTTCCCAAATTATTCATATACGATGTCTAAGAGGCGCGCACAGGAGGAATCATTTTGGATGAAGAAACCGTTGAATTTAATGTAGCGCACAATAGAAAATACTCTACTGACCACCTATGGTATCAAGAAAAAGATGAAAGATTGATGATTGGAGTAAGCGAGTTTTTGAGACTTGAAATTGGTGATGTCTTGCGGGTAATTCTACCACAAGCAGAAACTGAAGTAGACGAAGGAGACGGAATGTTTTCTATCTGGACTGCAGAAGAAAAGAAGCCTTTCCCAGCACCATTCTCTGGCTTGATAGCCGAAGTTAACGGCGAAGTTGAAATTAACCCCGACCTAGCCAATGACTCTGCCTATGACCTTGGATGGATAATAATCCTTGAGCCTCATGACTTGGATTTAGAACTGCTACTTGACCCAGATGAATACGTAGAATACCTCGCAGAACTTTGATAGAGTTGATAGTTGGATGAAAGAAATTGAAATTCTGAAGCAGAGTTTGGTCGAAGCACCAATTATCTGGAAAGGAGATTATCCTTACTTCATCCATCCGATCACCGACGGCGTACCAAGATTACAGCCGAATGTTCTTGAAGCGATTATCAAACTGTCTGTACCACTTATCGATTGGGAAAATATTGACATCATTCTTGGCATTGAAGCCATGGGTCTGCCGCTCATGGCACCACTATCAATGCGAACCGGCATTCCTATGGTTATCGCTAGAAAGCGTCAATATGGCTTGGAGGGTGAAGTCGAAATAAATCAAGAAACTGGCTATTCAAAAGGCAGTATTTTTCTCAATGACATCAAACCGGGCGAGAAAATTGCAATTATTGATGATGTATTATCCACAGGTGGAACCATTCGCTCAGTAATTGAAGGCGTGAAAAAGACCGGTGCCGTGATTGAAAATATTATTGTGGTTGTAGAGAAAGGTCCAGGTATGGAGATTTTGCAACAGGAATATTCAGACATCAAATTCAATTCTCTAGTGAAATTAGAGATGGACGGCGAAAAGGTAGTAATTTTGGATTAGGAAGTGATGTTTTGGACTTAGATAGGCATGACTTTCAGTTGGACGATTTGGTCGATAAGATCAAACAAAACGACAATCGTCTCATTGCTTTACAGGTCCCTGAGGGACTGAAAATGCAAGCACTGGAAATGATGGACGAAATTGAAACCGAAACCAGTGCCAAAGTTGTTTTAGCTGCTGACCCGTGCTACGGCGCCTGCGATTTAGTTCATGACAAGATGAAAATGATGGGTGTTGAACTTGTTGCCCACATGGGGCACTCACAAATGAATATTGATTCTGGAATGCCAACTGAATTCATCGACGTAAGATATGATGGCGACCCAGAAATCGCTCCTATAGTTCCCGTTCTCAACCGACATTTAGCAATGGCAAAGGAGAGAATTGCCAATCAAGGAAAGGAAACCGAATTGTCTGAAGCTGAAGCACAAGAGAAATTCATGGACGCAGTTGGACGAATGGCCCCGCTAACCGATACAAAATTAGGCTTAGTTGGTTCTATTCAACACCTTCACCTGCTACCCGATTTTCACGACAAACTCGAAAAGGCAGGATATGATGTTACCATACCAATAGGAGGCGCGAGGCTGTCTTTCCCCGGTCAAGTACTTGGCTGCAACTATTCAGGAGATGACCCAAGTATCGGCCATTATCTATTCCTAGGTTCAGGAGACTTTCATCCAATCGGACTAGTCTTGCATACCGGTAAACCGTTGGCAATGTTAGACCCCTATTCGGGCTCCGCAGAAGAGATGTCTTTTGAAAGAATTGAACGAATACTAAGGCAACGATTTGGCCTCATAATGTCAAGTCAAGATTGCCAATCATTCGGCATCCTAATCGGTGAAAAACCCGGTCAAATGAGACGCACATTAGCATTGAGAATGAAAAGAATGTTGGAAAAGCACGGTAAAAAAGGCTACTTGCTTGCCTTAGAACACATTGGTCCGGATTTAATCGACTTCTACCCAGTAGACGCATTTGTAAACACTGCTTGTCCAAGAATTGCCATTGATGATGCTGTTCGCTACCGCAAGCCGTTAATCACACCGTTTGAATTGGAAGTTGCCTTGGGTGAGAAACAGTGGGAAACCGGATACATGTTCGATGAAATCCCATGACTTTGCTAATAGCAAAATAATCCACAAATTAAAGCGTATATTCAATAACGGTTGGCGTAAGCCTTCCGTTGTTATGACTGGTTACCTAGACCGGATTGGTGCGGGTTATGTGATAGAAAACCCTGAGCCACTGGATTTCGATTTCATACCCACAGAGTTAGTCTGCCGTGAAGATTTTCAAATGAAATTAGCCGCAAGATTTGCTTCTATAGACAAACAAGAGGCAAGTTGCCGAGCAATAATAACTGGACCTGTAGGCAGTGGTAAAACAGTTTTAGTCAAAACCTTCTGCAGAGATTTAAAGCGACATTTAGTGAATCGAAGAACCATCAACATAGCCCATGTCAACTGCAGAAATGCCTCGACAAGCACAAGAGTGGTACAGCGTATCTTGCACGCCATTGACCCCGGACATCCTGACCGTGGGCTATCTATCGGTGAGTTGCTGCTCAGTCTACGAAAATTAACCCGCCGAAATTCATCTCACTTGATTGTCATTTTGGACGAAGTAGACCACATGCTCAGAAAATCTGGAGATGACATACTATACCAACTGCTACGTATTGATGAAGACCAAGAGGGCAAGGGCACCCTATCATTGATACTAGTTAGCCAAGAACAAGTTCTTGATGTGTTGGAAACGGCAGTAATATCTCGAATGGGCAAGACAAACCTGATCAAAATACCCCCATACAATGAAAATGAATTATACAGTATAGCAATGCAAAGAGCCGATTTGGCTTTAGTAAAAGGTTCATATTCTGATGAAATAATCCGACTGATTGCCCAGAAATCTGCCCCTATTGGTGATGCAAGACTGGCTATCGAGTTGCTGAAAGCAGCTGCAGAATCTTGCGAGATTAGACAGGACGATCACACCGATAGGGAAATCAGTGTTGATGATGTCCACGCCAAAGATGAAATTTTATCTGTCGACATGGTCTCAGAAATCGATGCAATCGAGGGTTTGAAACCTCATGCAATGTTAGTTTTACTAGCGATTTGCCGACGCTTGAAGAAAGAAAGTTCGATGACCACCGGCGATGTTGAAAGTTTGTATGCTGTAGTATGTGAAGAATATGAACAGAGTATGAAAAGCCACACTACGTTGTGGAAATACTTGAAAGAATTGGAAAACCGCCAATTAATCACAACTAGAATTTCTACTGTTAGTGGTGGCAGAGGCAGAACTACTCATCTAAGCATGCCGCATTTCCTACCGAGTGATATTGCAAGCAGACTAGAAATGTTGCTCAAAAAGCGATTGTAAGCAACAAATACCGGTTGTTGTTCATCCGGTGAGCATAAATATAGGTCACTGTTGGCCAACCTGTCTTAGAGGCGATATTATGGCTACTGGTTCACAAGGAGAGTTCGTTGCTGTCGTAAATGACACCGACCCAAAGAGCAACGGTAAAGCATACTCACTAAAAATTACAGGAAATAACTACTCCCAAATATTAGGGAAGAAAATTGGCGATGTTGTTGACGGAATATTTGTAGGCGAGGGAGACCAAACACTGTCGGGATACAAATTACAAATCACTGGCGGCGCTGACAAGACCGGAACCCCGTTAAGAAGGGATTTAGAAGGGGGTTCAAGACAATCCATTCTTGTCACACAATCAACAGGATTCAAAGGTCACAGTTTAGTATTCAAAACCAAGGGTGGCGAAAAGAAGCGCTTCCGTTACAAGCCAGATGGGCTAAGAAAGCGCAGAAACTTCCGTGGTAACACAATCAACCAAGACACTAGACAAATCAATCTTAAAGTCGTTGAAGCAGGGAAAAAAGCACTGTCTGACATCCTTGCTACAGAAAGTGGAGAAGCATCGGAGTGAATCCCGAGAGGGTTTTCGTGAATAGGAGTGTGTGAGGGAATGGCTAGAAAACTCCCCGCACAACCAACCGTCAACATCGGACTAGTAGGCCATGTCGACCATGGAAAAACAACTCTAACCAAGGCACTCTCTGGAGTCTGGACGGATACTCATTCAGAAGAGCGAAAACGCGGTATATCGATAAAATTAGGTTATGCAGATACTGCCTTTTATCAAACCAAAGATGGAAAATATTACGCTTCTGGAAAAAATCCAAACGGCAAAAAAGACGTCGATGAAGAACTACAGAGAGTTGTTTCATTCGTTGATGCGCCCGGTCACGAGACTTTGATGGCGATTATGATTACTGGTGCATCCATCATGGATGGAGCAATGTTGATGGTTGCAGCAAACGAAAAATGCCCACAACCGCAGACAAGAGAACATTTGATGGCGCTAAATATGTCGGGAATCAAGAACATAGTTGTAGTTCAAAATAAGATTGACTTAGTTAGTCGAGATAGGGCAGTTGAATCATATCAAGAGATTAAGGAATTCTTGAAGGGAACTGTTGCTGAAAATGCACCAATTATACCTGTATCTGCACACCACGATGTCAATTTGGATATTTTGATCGATGCCATAGAAAAGACCATACCTACTCCAAATAGAGATGAGAAACAAAAACCTCTCATGCATATTGCTCGGTCATTCGACATAAACAGACCTGGTACTCGGCCCACTAAGCTGAAAGGTGGAGTAATAGGCGGTAGTATTGTTAGAGGAGAATTCAAGATAGGTGACGAGATAGAAATAGGTCCAGGTAGAAAAATCGAACAGGGCTCAAAAACTCGATGGGAACCAATCAAGGCTACAGTAACTAGTATGCAAGGTGGCGGATTGAGTCTTGAAAAGATGCATGCTGGAGGATTATGTGGTTTAGCAACCCATCTAGACCCATCGATAACCACCTCAGATAACTTATCTGGACAAGTTGTGTCGTTGTCTGGCTCATTACCTGAAACAAGAAACTCTCTCGAAATCTCTGTCCATCTAATGGATAATATGGTCTCCACTGATGGCTCGAAACCAGAAAAAATACACCCGCTGCGAAATAATGAGATGCTTATGATTAATGTAGCAACTGCCACTTCGGTAGGAGTTACCAAAAACGCAGAGAAAACAAGAACAGCCCTTGAATTGAGATTACCAATATGTGTTGATGCGGGAGAAAGAGTTTCGCTATCAAGAAGGATTGGTTCACGCTGGAGATTAATTGGCTACGGAATTATTCAATAGGCGATAGAATGACTCAGAACATTATTGTCGACAGCTGCGGCTGGGTTGCAATAATTGACGCGAGCATTAATTTCGAATCTGAACTTGAAAGAATGTTTGGTAGTTACAACTTAATCCTAATTGATTTGGTTGAACATGAATTACAAGACTTAGAAAATGATAGACCAAAACGAAGATCATTGCTTCTTGATCTACTAAAACAAAAATCCATCAGCATGAAATCCGCCAGCCTTGGCCACACCGATGATTTGATTTTTGAACTGGCCAGTCAAGACGGATACTCGGTTCTAACAATTGATAGAAGTTTGAAGAAACGGCTATATCAATCCGGGATATGTGTAGTCGAGGTTGCAAAGAATAAGCATCTGAAAATGATTGAAGGTCTATAGAACAATCACGGCAGGGTAAATAGGTGGTCATCACCATGCCCGTCTAATAATCTAAGCTTTATCCCAGCATCAATCCACGCGTGAGCATAATTAATCGCACCGAATGCCCTGATATAGTCGCCGTTTTCCATAAAATAATGAGCGTCATTTGTGTAATCATCAGCCATTCTCAGCAATGTTGAAAGCATTTTAGATTCATCTGAGCCTATTTCATGGATAGCGGTCGCTTTTTCTCTCGCTTCTTTAGTCAAGTTAAGGTAATGCAATAACTTCTCTTTGGAAATTGTGTTATTTATTTCGCTCACTCTCCACCCTCCTTTTGACGCTTCAGTAAGCGCTTAACGTCCTCTTGCCTACCAAGAGCCTGATACAGCTCAACTGCCAATGATAGCCTGCCTTCATCTTCGGCTTTTGTTGCTTTACTGAACATCTCTCGCCTTTTATCCCAATTTTTCGCTAACGCAGCCTCTGCAGCAGCAGAGATGCGGCTTTCGCGTTCAGAGTTTGCTAAGTGCGGAGCTCGCCAAATTCGCAATAGTCCATTCCGTGTAGCAGTAACCATACTATCTGCAGTGACTTTGCTAAGCAAATCTCCAAGATTCATTTCTCGCCCAAGTACAGCATCATTTTCGTTTTCAAGTCCGGATAAGTGATACAATAACCCCTCAATACCCAATACCCACCAACCGTCACCACATCTTATGCCTTCCATCGGCTCTA
>DAHU01000032.1 GCA_002495945.1 Euryarchaeota archaeon UBA13 | reverse complement strand
GCAACCTTCGAAGACAAATAAACCAAGTCCGGCTGAGGATTATCTCTATCGGTTGAATCGCTAATCATGGCCGCGATTGCAGCAGTATTTTGACCATCCAATGAGACGATTCTATCCGATATTTCACTGATGAAATCACTCAGGTTAGACCTGGCTAAATGAAACAAATAATTTTCTTCTGCTCCGACGGACTCTACCTCTTGCCAATGCTGCGCAAGTCGATGATGGGCCTCTTGTTTTTGTGATGAAGTCAAGTTATTGCGTACGACATTACGAATTAGGTGTTGTAGTTCAAACAAGGAGTCTCCATCCCATCGAAGTAGATTTTGTTCGTCGTAAAAATCCACATCAGTGGCGATTATTGAATCAGAAGAATCCATAGCCACCGGCTCTAATGATAAATGGCAAACCTCCGCTTTTTGAGCCTCTGACAGTGAATTTAACACGACATTTTCGACGTATGCAATGATATCTGACGAAGATTCCGGAATGTTGTATTCGGGTTGATATAATTTCAATGCTAATGGATGGTGGCCTAAACTCTCCGCTATTGTCTGGCGATGGCCAAGGTCCATACTCTCACCCAACATAGTGCAACAAGAAGCAACATCGAGAGCTTCTAATTTGAATTTTGAAAAACCTTGCAAGATATTTGAAGAATCTCTTGAAATCAATAACAATCTAATCTCCGCAATGTTGGCTAATTTTTCTACCAGTTCCAAGACCGAGTCTATGTGTCGACGATTTATGTGATTGAAATCATCGATAACTAGGAAGTCTTGGCAATCATTCATCACTGTGCAAAACGAATCAATATCACGGGGTAGTGATTGATTGGGAAACCAAGTAGTGATTATCGACAGATAATCTGAGAACTGGTCGGCAACCGCCCACCTAACCACGCGCTGCTTGGCAATTGCCTGACCCAAACTTAGAGCAAAGGATGATTTGCCGATACCCGGCATGCCGCTAAGCATTAGCGAGTTTTCTTCAAGCAGTGACAAACATTCTTGCTGCTCATCCTTGCGTCCAAAAATAGCTTCGATTATTGGTGGATTCCCAATAAACTGGTCACGGACTTTTGACTTGGAAAAATCGTGACTAGTCTGGTCTAATTCGCTACGTCCGTCGAAAGTTATGTGATACACCTGTCGACGCCTACCACCACCACCGATGACGTGGGCAGTGCGTTTGGAGATTAGTCCAGAATCCTCAAGTTTGGTGAGTGGTAAATTTAGTGCAGAACGAACGACGCCCAAACCTTCTGCGATACCCGGCAATGAGATTTCTCTAGTCACGTCCCAGTCAGTTTCCACACTCTGCGGATACTTACTCAGCCAAGCAAGTATTCGAAGTTGGGCTTTGGAAACCATGATTTTCGAATAGGCGAGGTAATGTTAGTTATCAATTGAATTGCCTGTTGTTTAGTAAAATCATGATGGTTGCCCTTTTGAGTACTGACCCTGAGGATAAAACATGCCCGTCAGGTTATCTTCGGTTGATTTGCCGAAAAAACCCGGCGTTTATCTTTTCAAAACCAAGCAAGGTAGGGTGCTTTATGTTGGTAAAGCCACAAAATTAAATGAAAGGATACGCGCTTATTTTGCGAGTAATCCAGACAGGGCGATGATTCCTGAATTGGTGGAACGCTCGGATGATATCGAATGTATAGTCACCGCATCACCTCACGAGGCGTTGATTTTGGAACGTCAACTGATAAGAGAACACAAACCAAGATATAACTCGATGCTAAAAGATGACAAATCCTTTCCATATCTCGCCTTATCAGGCGATAAGCTACCCCGAATATTGTACACCAGAAGACCGCCAAAGGGGGCTGATATTTGGGGACCGTTTCCCAATGCAGGAGCAGCCAAGCAAGTTATGAAATTACTACGCAGACAATTCGGCCTCAGAGATGACAAGAACAACATTCCTTTCGGATATCTTGATACTGGTTCTGACGACGATTATCGTCAAAGAGTCGCTGCCGTAAAACAAATACTCAACGGCAATGCCAGTAAGTTAATTCAAGAATTGACCCTCAAAATGGATGAACACTCGGATAAATTAGAGTACGAACTTGCCGGCCGACACAGAGACTTAATCAAAGCGATTCGAACAACTACCAGCCAACATATTGTATCAAGTAAAGTGTATCGCGATTGCGACACAATTGGATTTGCTTGTGAAGGTGATTTAGCAGCAATCGTAGTTTTGCATGCGGATGATGGAGTGGTAAAAGGTCAAGAGTCATGGCAAATGATTCATCGTGGAGACATCGGCGAAACAGTATCTATGTTCGTCGCCGATCATTATGCTAATCGATGTCCACCCAAATTACTCATCACCCCAACGCCCCTTTTCGATGGAGTCGAGGATTGGCTTCAAACTCGACGAGAATCGGCAGTTGAAGTTAGAAATCCCTCACGAGGAGACTTTGTCACACTAATGCAATTAGCAGCTCAAAACGCTGAAATTCAACTAATCCGTTTCGTGAATAAAGCTAGTGGTTCATTAGAAAAACGAGCCGCAGATGACGGTGCTAAACTACTTGAAATGCAACAACTCAATCACATTGTGTGTTTTGACATGGCACAGATTCAAGGTGATCACCGAGTAGGTGCTAGCGTCTGTTTCAAAAACGGCAGACCGCACAAGGATGAATACAGAAAGTACACTGTAAAAGGAGAGCAACTTGACGATTTACGAATGATGCGAGAGGTTGTTGAGAGATGGATGAAACGACAAACGGAGTGGCCAGATTTATTGCTTCTCGATGGCGGACAAACCCATTTAGATATGATTACTAAGATGATTGATGGTTCTAAATTTGCCGGGAAGTTTGCGGTTGCTGCATTGGCAAAACGTGAAGAGACCATTTATCGAATCGGTAAGCAACCGTTGGTTTTAGACCGACAAGGTAGAGTTTTGATTCATGCCCGTGATGAGGCACACAGATTTGTCAATTCCTTCCACCGACAGCGTCGTAGTAAGAAGAAATTTGCCGACCCGCTAGAAAATGTTGCAGGTTTAGGGGCAAAAAAATTTCAGACTTTAATTCGCCATTTTGGTGGCCGCAAAGAAATACTGCACGCAAGTGAAAAGGATATCAAGACAGTGCCGGGAATTGGCCCTGCGTTGGCCAAACGAATTTTTGATGCTATCAATAACTAATCGAAGCGTTTGTCGCCTAAATCAATCATTGGCGGCGGTGGTTTAACAGAGTATTCTTCAAATTGTTGCAACTCACCATGCAAACCTTCACTCTTGAAGCCTTGCAAATCGTTAAACTCACTGTCCCCAATTGCTACTTTTGACGCCTGCTGACTGGCTTCAGCCTTGCGCTGTTTCTTCAACCGTTTCTTGCGCCTTCGACGACGAATGAATAGGCCAAGTAACATAATGATGAATGTAGGATAAACCCAGAATTGCATTAGCAAATAGAACCAAGAAACATTGATTCGGAAAGAGATAGTATCTTCAAAGTCACCGTCCGGAATATTGTAGGTTATTTTCTGTCTGCCGCCAACTTCTGATATTGACAGGTAACCTCCAGTATCCTCAACATCTTGGATAGTAATTCCCCTCGGCAGGATAACCGTAACAGGACCCGTTAACGATAAATCGTATTCTTCAGCAATTGAAGTATTACCACTAAATGAGATTGAGGTGGCTTCGCCACTTGGATCTGGATAAGTTATGCCATCACCGGATATGAGGCCGTTTGTTAATGATGAACCAAGTAACTCGGCGGCGGAAGCCATTGGTTTGACAATAAGTCCTTGAAACGCACTAGCAAAGAAATTGAGTTGCATGCTACTTGTATTACCTTCAGCAATTTCGCCCAAGTTCCCGTCCAACTCTAGCTTGAATTCTACCTTTGGAATCTTTACGCTAAGGGTAATAGGCTCATCATCGCCAATATCCTGGTCTAAGCCAGATAAACCGTCGACTTTAGTCTTGATTTCGAACCCGCTTAGATCTACTTGGCCAAATGGAGAGTCATCTTGGTTGGGGATTTCTGCACCCGATTGGTGAATATAATCGGTAATCATTTCACCAATATCTTCAGAAAAATCTGTCAAACCCTCTGGGGTGAAAATCATAGATAGATTGTCATTGCAGACATCATAATCCTGTTCTTCGGTACAGATATTGCCAACATTGTCAAAGGTTTTTGGTTCTGCTAATCGGCTTGCCATATCTAAGCCAATTCTCACTAAATCAGCGGGTGCAGCCTCAAAACTGACTTTTGTTGGGCCACTTTGGTTAATCTCATCAAGCGGAATCATCACTCGATAAATTGAAACTTCTGCATCCAAAGCAAAATCCAAAGATACCGATTGAGACCATTCATTGATTCTCAATGCCGATATGTCTAATTCAATCGAACTACTAATGCAAGTTCTTTGTAAAGTTGTACATATCACATTCATATCATCATCTCTGATATCGGTCCGCCAATCGTATGGGTCGGTACCAGCCAGCGAGATTGCCAAATCTGATGTCCCCGACAATGTCCTCTGGAAGGTCAAACGGTCTTCACCGTCAGCCGTTCTTACCCAACTTGGCAAGACAATCTCAAGGGTTATCTCAGTTGGAGGTAAGTCTTCGGGAATAATAGAATCGAGGAAATCAGCGGGAATCACGCTCTCTATAGAAATCCCGCTGTTGAAAATATTCCTTAAATCACTCTCTTGGATAACATCAATATACTCATTTAAATTTTCATCATCAATATTATTCTTCAATAAATCGATTAAACTCGCTGAAAAAGGTTGACTCGTTGAACGAATGAAAACTGGATACTCTTCACTCATTGCCGACGGACCTGTGAGACAATAATGCAAATCTTGTCCGAGTGGAGCTATTTCAGTACAACCACTCGAATGGGTATAATTTAGTCCACCTGCAACACCAAGGCCATCTGCTACACTGTTTGATACCCAATAAAGTGGATCCATTGTTATGGCTTCATCACTACCCATAGAATCTGAGATACCGCTGGTGATGTCGTTTATTGGAAATGCGGAGGTAAAGGAATCAAGAGGCACCAGTCCATTGTGGTATGCTAAACGTATACCGTCTGAAGTTACTAAGGGCAGAGAGGCAGAATCCGAGATGTTTAGTAATGAAATTCCCCAATCAGACATCAGACTCTCATTGAGATAGTTTATCCCCGCAACGAAATCTATTGTTGCTGCATACTCATCTCTGAGGTCCAAACTGACTTTTAGATCCAATGCTTTGCTGCCTTCTGCGATTACTACTGAATCAGTTCCTGAATAACCATCTCGATGCGCCAATCTAACTGAAATGGGGGTCTGAACATCATCCGAATTTGCTGGCGCATCCAATAAATCAACTACCCATTCTCCAGCAAAGAATGGTGGGTTTCCTGCTCTAGCAATTAGATTGCCGCCACTGTTAACCTCGACAATATTCGCATAGTCGGGTGGCAAAAAAGAGTAGTAACCTATCGAACCGGGTATTGTCAGTAGAGTAAAGTCAGCCTCGATTTCAGCACCCATGACCAACATACCACGGAATGCCCGTTCGAGATCTAAACCACCAGAGGAGTCCAAACTAAAATTGGTATTGATTAAATCAAGCGTAATCGATGAACCAATACAGATTGGAGGTTGAAAGGCATCTGCTACACTTGCAGCCTCTCCGCCATGTACAGAATCTGACTGATCATCGGTTGAACAGGTAGTTGTTACGCCCTGTTGCACAATTTCATTTGTGTAATCAGTTAGTTGATTTGTTACAACGCCAATGCTTTCCAGTGCGGTCTGAAGTGCATCGTTTAACTCAGTCTTGAGTTGATCTTTAACGGTTGGAGTATTAGGACCATTGAGACTTTCATCGAAATAATTCCTTAGTAAATCAGCCGGAGCACCGTCATCTGGGTCAAGTCCATCTGCTGCTAATGCTGCTTCTATGGCGCCACCGTCATTGAAACCTAATGCCTGTCTGTCAAATTCATGGATTGCCCAAACAATGTCCAAATCAATAGTATTGGTATCTACTAATTTGAAATCATAAGTTGCATTAATCCAATCTGATTGAGATTGGGTATAATCGTCCTGAAAATCATAATCATCACACGAACCGCCATTATTTTGGCAAGAACTCATACCTGAAGCACTCGCTAGTGGAGCAAATAAATGCAAAGTAAGCACTGCAAACATGAAGAAGAATAGCAAATTTGGTCGACTATATGACCCATTCACGCTCCTCGTCATGTAAGGGGCTAAGACAGTGACATTGAAATTCATTCCCCTTGTGGAATTATCATGACTGAACAGGATATGCATCAAAACGATGTAGATTGTGTTTTAGTTGACAAATCTATTGCTGTTCAGATAATTGAAAAACTGACCAGTAATAAGTTACTCAATCATGAATTCAAAATCAAAGAATTAGGGTCACAAGTCGCGATTCCAGTCAACAAACCCGAAACTCTGGTCATGTTTGATTGGTTTGACTATGATAGTATTAGCATCACACAATTGGACTTGGTGAAAAATACTCAAAGATTGATTCCGGCCCAACAAATTGTAAGTCACGTACGACGATTACTGGAAAAGAAATCAATCCCCTACACGACAAAAATGATGGATAATTTGCCCAAAAAGTGGGAGTTATACGGAGATTTAGCAATCCTGCCTAATGATACCATGAACTCTATTGAATGGCGCAATGTAACAACATCTTACCACGACATCTGTAACCAGATATGGGAAATAATAGCTGACTCAATAAGAGTAAATAGACTTGCTATACAAGCTGAAATTGCTGATGATAAAATACGTTCATCACAAGTTAAAATGGTGTACGGTGAGGATGGAGAAGTCGAATTTTCCGACCACGGCGTCAAATTCTGGTTAGATGTCACCAAAGTAATGTTTTCATCTGGAAATGTCACTGAAAGGCATAGAATAGGTGATATCAACATGGCGGATGAAATTGTCATCGACGCTTTTGCTGGAATTGGATACTACACTCTGCCAATGCTGGTCCGTTCCAAAGCAAAACATGTTTATGCATGTGAATTAAATCCGAATTCAATTACGGCACTAAAAAAAGGTGCAATGCTAAATGGTGTAACTGAAAATTTAACTATTCTTGAAGGTGACAATTTGCATACAATGGCTAACCTTGTCGATACTGCTGACCGTATTCACTTGGGAATACTCCCTTCTTCCGAAAATACTTGGGAATTAGCAGTAGATTGCTTGAAAACGTCTGGAGGAATTATTCACATTCATATGAATGTCAAAGAAACTGAGATTAACTCATTCACTGAATATTGCTTACAAAAATTTACCGACTACGCTGTGACCTGTGGAAAATACAACAATGTCGAGCTAAAGCATGTTGAAAAAGTAAAGTGGTATGCACCCCACATAAGACACATCGTCATTGATATCAGTATTCAATAGTCACTGAAATGACCCCGGTGGTGGAGGACCTGTTGGCTTATCAACCGGGTATTCACCTGTTTCCAGCAAAAATTCTTCATCGCTTTTGACAGCAATTCTAGAATTATCGTCATAATCACTACTTCTGCGCTGGTAAACAAATATCCCCAGTCCTAGAAGGCCACCAAATAATATAATCCGTATCACCAAATCAAACCAAGAGTCCATATTGCTATTGTTTGGAAAAGGATCATAATAATTCGCCACTCCATCGCCATCATCATCATATTTGGCTTTGGAATCATTTGGGAATAAATCACTGTTATCGCCCAAACCATCACCATCAAAATCACTCCACTCGCTTCTATCATCTGGAAAGGCATCTTGGTTGTCGCCGATGCCATCAACGTCTCGATCGAAACATTCTCGATCATCCAATGGCCAAACGTCTTCATTATCGCCACAACCATCTTGATCAGTGTCAAACCACTCCGACGCATCAAAAGGGAAAGCGTCGCTATTATCACCTACGGTATCGCCATCGGTATCATTCCACTCAAGAGGATTGCTCGGGAATTTGTCTGAATTATCACCGTATGTATCATTATCAAAATCAGCCCATTCAAGCGGGTCCTCAGGGAAGACATCCGCGTTGTTACCATAGCCATCACCATCCGAGTCAGCCCAGTCATCTATATCGTCAGGGAATAAATCAGTCGCATCCGAAAATCCATCACCATCTCGGTCAGGACAGCCTTCGGGCGAGATAGATAATCCATACCTTGTCGGGCAGGCATCTCGATTGTCCCCGAAACCATCATCGTCATAGTCGACCCATTCTGTTGCGTCGTTAGGGAATTGGTCGTAATTGTCACCAAAGCCATCACCATCAGAATCTACACATTCTGTTTCATCATAAGGAAATTCGTCGGAATTATCGCCACAACCATCCAAATCACTATCCAGCCACTCAGAATTGTCCAATGGAAATTTATCAACACCATCAATAACGCCATCGTCGTCTGTATCTTCATCGTATTCATCTGTACCGATGTCGTACTCGTCGATATTATCCAACAAATCACCATCGATGTCCGAATCTTCGGTGTCCGAACAACCGTCGTTGTCGAAATCATTAGCGTGGACTCCGATAATTCCCTGTGGGCAATTGTCATCCGCATCGTAAACCAAATCGTTATCATCGTCAAAGTCAACGTCATCTGTACAACCATCTGAATCATGATCGTTTACTTGCTCACTGAATGGACAAGGATCGATTGCATCATTTAGGCCGTCATTGTCGGAATCACGCTGCTCTGCCGAGCAACCATGTTCATCGACAATGGCATCAATTACGGTTTGAGGGCATAAATCATTACCATTGTTAACGCCATCAAAATCATCGTCTAATTGCTCCCATGAACAACCATCGGAATCTGCTGATTGGTGGTTTTCTGTCCACTCACACAAGTCAATTGAATCGATTATTCCATCGCCATCGGTATCCGGAAATCCGATAGCTTGAATGGCAAAATGAGAAATAAATTCATGCATGACTCTAGTTGGATGAGCCTTGTCAAAAAATATGAACTCGTCAGGGTTTTGAGCAACTGTCGAAGCACTGTTACAAATTGGCAACGGCAGTAAGGTTGAGGATGCACTACAAGCAGAATCTTGGGTATTGGTAATTCCTAAAGCCATACTATTTTCAACCACATCGTTGAACAATGACCAAGCATCAATATAGTGTACAACAATGGAAAGTTCAGCCTTTAGATTGTTGACTAAATTGGCTAATTTGGTATTGTATGACACAACTTCGGAGGCGATATTGTTCTGCTGACTCTGACTTCTCCCGAGTATCTCAGGCGTTTTTTCCAATGGAGGTAAATTTGGGATGATGAATTCTCTTGCTCCCGCTGCTTCAAGTTGTCTAATATGAGATTCCATGTTTGCTACGATGGTGTCGGAATTGGCAGTGCCATAGAGGAAGTCATTACCCCCTGCCCAAAGTGAAACCACATCGTTGGAACCAATTGTTGATTGTACATTAGCTAAGTAATTTGAAACTTGAGTGCCGACATTCGGGAGCAAAACATAAGAGAATCCTTGCCCGGTTTGTGAGCCACCAAAAGCCCGATTGTCACCTGGTTCAGATAGCGAGCCAACAGTTGTAGATACTCCATACGCGTTTGAAACATACTCTAACCAGACTGGCCCGTTGGAAAATCTACCCTGCCAATATGGTGGGACATCTGGGACATTTAGGATGCTGTCTTTAGCATTGCCCATATCGCTTAGCGAATCTCCAAAGGCAAGTAAGTTACCGATTTGCGGCATGTTCGTGTTTTGGAAAACCATGAAGGAAATTTCATCCGTCGTGAGTGTGACTTGTGATGTATCTTTGATTGATATTGACACAAAATAAAAGTTCGAAGAGTCATAAAAATGCTTCAAATAAAGTGGAAACTGTGTCGTAGGTCCTGATGATTGGAAATCATAAGCACCAGTCTGAACAACAAGGCCATCAATCCCTGCAACCTCGTAATGGGCGGTAAATTGCTGATTAAACGCTGCATTATCTACTTCAACACTCAACTCTATGGTTTCATTTGACTGCCAATCAAATTTGGCAACTGAAATATCTAAACTTACTGAGCGGGCCTCTACCGAGGAAGATAGAGGAAGAGATGCGATTAACAGCAGTAGAACCAGTGCTGATGATAGTCGCATAGTGGCGCTATTATAATCAAAGTTGAAAGATTATTCCCTGTCGAGAACCTCGTCATCATTAATCAGCACTGCATCATAAGAAACTACTGTATCGTCATGAAGCGTGGTTGGCGGGTCGATACGAGCGATAAACAATAGGATTATGCCCAGCGCGATTAAACCACCAATTCCCAATGACTTACCAGATAAAAACGGCTCTGATGATTCCGCACTAACTCCAAATCGGATTGTACCGTCTGGATCGGCTACACCCAGCATTCTCATGTCGTCGATGTAAACCTCCTGAATTGGGCGACCAAGTAAATCCGGACCTGGATTTTGAATCCCTTGATTACTGCCTGGATTAGTCACGGTAGGAGTACTAGCAATTTCTCGCACGTGAGTCATTCCGTCCCTCACAATACCAAATACAGCATAGCCGCCGTCCTCCCTATTCTCTGGATCTAGGCCATGCTGTGCATTATCCGTAATATACCACTGCGAGTCTGCAGAATCTTCCTCTGCGCCCCTAGCCATGCCAATGGCTCCGTCAACATGAGATAGATTCTCATTGTGCTCAAGAGGGATTGTTTCCCCGGTCCCGCCACTACTACATTGTGGCGAAGTTATTGGATAAGTTCCGATGGTTTTGCATTCTGGGTCACCAGATTGTATAACAAAATCGTCAACTACTCGATGGAAGAAAACTCCATCGTACAAGCCAGATTCAATGTGTTGAATGATATTGCTTGTGGTAATTGGAGCCCATGCTTCGAATAACTCGATGGTTATAGTGCCGGAGGTCTCAGAAGAAAGTAGTCCGGTATGATATGTCACATCAAGAACTAAGACTGCATTACCTTGGTAAGAACGATTCATTGGTGATGCTTCCTCTACCGGACCATCCGTCCAGCTACCCGGGTCAATCCCATTTGACCGCCAACTTGGTTCGTCATCTAATCCTGAAACATTAGTTGGGACTAAAACCAACAAGAAGTTGAGAACCAAGATTGTCGCAATCCGTCCTCGCATGTTTTGACCAAAACTATCTCACTCATGAATAATTCTACAACCAAGCGTCATACTCATGAGCAAGTAGTGTGTCGGACTGACATGGCTGCTGACACTTCACAAGTTGAAGGAGAAGTGTATGTTGCAGAACTAGTGGATGAACTACCTATCAGCAGCCGAAGAGAATTAAATATCTCAATGATTTCTACAGTAGCGGTATCAATAGTATTCTTACTAATGGCAATGAGTTTTGGTAAAACTATCATTCATGATTCAAACAGCAGTAATACATTCTCAGGAGAATGGTGGGAAACGCCGCTCGACATGCGTCATAAAATGGACTTACCAATGGACACAATGCGCGCACAGTTGCCGGTGAATGGAACATATGAGGCACAGCCGTACACAGAACACTTTGTCGAAGTCGACCTTCCACTAAGTGAGCAGGATGCTGGAGCGCCAGGCCCAGATCTTATGCATGTGTCATTATGGCTACCAGATGTAGAGGAAGGCGTGAAAGTACCAGTAATTATGACCATACATCCATACTATGACTTTGGAGGCGAGGGAATAGTTGGAGAGGACTCAAATCCTAATACTGTACCAGACGGAGGCGTCGGTAAATGGGTCTACGACACATTCCTGCCACACGGCTACGCCTTAGCTCAAGCCACAACATTCGGAAGCGGTCAATCCACTCATTGCCAAGATGTGAAAGGGTTGGGCGAGCAAATCGGCATTCAAGCCGTCGTTGACTGGTTGGGTAAACAAGAATGGTCAAATGGTAATGTTGGCTTGATGGGCAAATCATATGCGGGAACAACCAATTGGGAAGCTGCCCAAAATCCAAGTGAACACTTGAAAACGATTGTTCCAATTTCTGGTTCTATCGGTGTACAGGAAATGTTCTACAGAAACGGCTCTTCTGAAGCCAGAGCAATGCTGTATGATGTGCTGTACGAAGGTGCCACTGCCGACGCAGGTTACGATGATTCTCGAATGTGTACCGATGATGCGATTGGTCCACTTAACCCGTTAACCACTTGGGCGGGTGCTGAGTTTGGAGGTGCTCAATGGAACGATTATTGGGATGAACGCCGACATTTACCAGACGTACTGGAAAATTATCGTGGCAGTGTGTACCTAGTTTGGGGTTTGCAAGATTGGAATGTCGACCCGTATCACGCATTCCCCACTTACCAAATGATGATTGATGCAGGAATTAATGCTAGGGCCATCGCTGGTCAATGGGCTCATAATTATCCAGACCAGCCTGACAGACATTCAGAGTTAGGTTCAGGATATGGATTAGAAGCCTATCCCAACATGAGCAGAATGGATTGGGGTGTCGAATTGTATCAATGGTTCAATTACTACTTGAAAGATATCGGCGAAGAACCAGAACCAATGGTGCAAATCCAAACCAATGATGGAAAATGGCATGTTGAGGATACATGGCCACCAGCGGACATGATTTGGGACATGCAAGAGATTGGCACATCATGGTCGGTAACTGGCACCACTGTTAACGGGCAAGGCTCATCAGTGACTTTAGTCAGTGAAGAATTAACCGGATTAACTCACATCTCCGGATTACCCACGCTTCACTTAGATGTAACCACCCAAGCCTGTCAAGGTGGGCAGATATTTGCCACATTATACGATAATGAAAATAATTTGAGGCTCGGACATGCAACCATGGATGTTCGCTACCGTGACGGTGGTTATGATGCAAAACCTACTGCGCCATTTTCCTCATATACCATGCTGATGGAATTCAATCCACTCGATGTAGTTGTACCTGCAGGCCACACATTACGAATCGAATTAACTGAAACTGGTGAAGACTACTTGCCAAGTCCATGTGCAAGCAATCCTCTCGGTGGACTTAGTGTTGATGGAGGTATGATAGGTTTACCAATCATCGATAGGCCCAATTCTCACGAATCGTGGTTCCTTGCTCCACCATGGTGGGATCAACAAGCAATACCTGCATAAGAAACCAGGAATTTGAAAGCATGCACATAAAAGGTAAAATCATTGGACCTATTGGAATATTAATCATAAT
>DAHU01000128.1 GCA_002495945.1 Euryarchaeota archaeon UBA13 | reverse complement strand
GCCGGTGATTTATCGCGAATGTGGAAATTGCAGGAACGTCCACCGCTTCACCACTTGACATGGGATTGGTGGTGGTGGCTACTGATGCTCGATGATGAAGACGGAAACCCAAGTGGCAAACAATTGATGGTACTTTGGTCGACCAAAGATAATCCAAAGGTAATGGTCAGCGGTACGGAATGGACACCAAAAGGGCGCCCGGGTTTTGATGCTGATGGTGGGATTTCACTCGATGGCATGGTTTGTGCTTGGTGGTTCGATGGTAAACGAATGTATGAGCCGTACATCAAGAAAAAATGCCGAATGATCGTAATTGACGATGAACACCCAGCATGGCCTAAACAAAATTCGAAGTCCGGTGCGGGTGGAGGTGCAGTTGTTCCATTAACCGACGAGGACATGTCGATGGGCCTAAAGAGTGACCTGAGCGAATTTTGGCTTAAGTTACATACCGATGAATTTCCCAATGAAGCTAGTGTCCCACGGCAAATGGATTTCAGGTTAACACCTTGGAATGAAGCAATGTCGACTGCTAGGCATGCAACTGCGACTTATGCTATGGACATGGGCTATGACATTCTTCGCCTGCATGGGTGCAAGGTGGATGGACATCTCGATGACCAAGAGATCTCAGGCACGGCTTATTTCCAAAAAGTGTGCGTACAAGCCCCCTCTGTTCCATGGTATTGGGGAATGCTACACCTCAGCGACGGTTCGTATATTGATTGGTTCTTACCCCATCTGAGTTTGACAGTCACCTCGAGAGATAACGAACCGTGGAAAAAGCGCGATTTAGGGCATATGAGTTTGTCACAAGGTGGCTTATTTCACGATGCAGTCTCCGGCCAAAGCATACCATTTTCTAATGTTCGAGTTGAAAAATATGCTTGCGATGCGGTAGAAGGTAGTCATGGTGCGACACCGGGTAGCAAATTGCCAGGTTTTAGAGTAGAAATGTGGAATGAGGATGTGACAATAAAAATTGATGCACAAGCCATCGATAGGGCTCACTGGGCGTTCGAACAGCCAACAATCGGTGGCTTAGTATCTAACTTCACTTACAACGAATATCCATTGAATGTCGTCGCCTTGAGCATAAGCGATGACTTAGGATTCCGTTCGCTCAAAGACTATCAGTGGATACGTGGGAATGCTGAACATTCTTGGGGGATATTACACTGATTAGCCATCCTTCGGGGCAACATTCATTTGGGATAAGACACTAAAGACATACAAGAGGACTGGACATGAGCGATGAAGAATCGACTTTAGACACGAAAGCAAGTGAGGAACTTGAGTCTAAAAATGCAGAAAGCTTAGCCAAAAAATTTAGGCTTATACCAGGGGAGGAAATTCACCTTACCAAGAAACCAAGCACCTTCGCCTTTGTCGGCATGTATGCTCTAGGAATACTCGTCTTGGCCCTTCATTTCATGTTTGGTCAAGCCGATTCGCTTGGTGAGGATTCTACTGGATTCATGGCATTTGTCTATTGGTTTATTGATTTGACAACCAGTGATAGCATGTCATTCAGTTTCATCTTTGTCATGCTCTTCGTGACTTGGATGAACCGTCTATTGAATACATCGACATCGGGTAAATGGGTCACTGTTTGGTTATTGTTGGTTTCCTTCACTCCACTTATCATTCAAATCGATGATTTCATATTCTTCATAACAGATTTGTTTGGCGATGGAATGGGCGACTTTATTGGAATCGAATACAACTTCTATCTATTTGGTATTGTTTACACTGGTTTGTTCTTCGCGCTAACATTTTACTATCAGAATAGTTTCCACTATGCCATTACTTCAGATGCTGTAATTTTTGAGCATAGTTTCCTGCTCTCACGTTCGCATCGCAGAATTTTGTTCGATAGAATCTCGGAAGTTATTGTTGAAAGAACACCGGTTGGAACAATATTTGGATACGCTACCGTCTCTATTCTTACCGATTCAGGAGTAGGTATAGTTGACGAATCAATGGGGGCTGCAGGGGCAGTCAATATGCCAGGATCCGCCGACAGCTCTGATGATACTATTTCTGAAAAAGCCAAAAAATCCCTGCTTCGTTCATTTGTTGGAATCTTAACCTATCAACGAACCATAAGAACTGTAAGACCCGATCCAAAACATTGTTTCTATTCTATCAGGAATTGGGACAAGTGCAAGATGTTACTCAATGAGATGCACAAAAAGCACAGTCAGTCTAACTTGTTAAGTGATTTGAAAGAGTCAATTTCAAGCAATACTGATGAGTGATTTCAAGCGAGTCATTCAATAACTGCAACCTTTACGCAGTAAATACTGGAGTTATCAAAATGAGTGACGAAGTTCTGCAACCTGCGATAGAAAAATTTGCTGAAGGCGACCTAGAGGGAGCAGTACAAATGCTCGATGACCTTTGTAAATCAAACAAAGACATCGCTGCAGTACATCACACATATGCGGAATTTGCCAACATGCTGAATGTTGAGGCACAAGATGATGTAATACCTGGTGGTAAAATTATGATGGCTTACAAGAAAGCAATGAACCTCGATGAAGAAAACGACGAATATATTGTTGATTTCGCTGATTTTGCCTTAGAATGTCGCAGAATACCACAAGCAATCAAAGAGTATGAGAGATATGCGCGCCGTCTAGAATTGGCAGATATCCCAATCGACGACCGACTATACATGGCTGCAAGAAACTTGGTAGATGCTATCGAGGTAGTAGACCCAACAAAATCGAATCCTCAGGTAATGCCTTGGCTAAAATCTGCCATTAAGTGGTCGGTTGGCGGCCTTGGTTATTCACCCGAAGAGGCGTCGACACTTTTGCTTGAGGAATAAGTGGTATGATGTCAGAGCGAGTTCGCCTCGCCTTTACCATTGGATATATTGGTCGACACTTTCATGGTAGTCAAATCCAACCGGATGTAACAACTGTACAGGGCGAGTTGATTCGCGTATTTCACAAACTTAAGTGGATAGATCCAAACGACACAAGCCATAATCTGGTTTTGTCAAGTCGTACTGATGCTGGCGTTAATGTTAGAAGAAATGGCGGCGTTGTTACAATCAACAAATCATTGTGGGAATCTTTAACTCCCAGAAAAATGATTAGGGCAGTTGATGACCGATTACCCGATAGTATTGCATTTTTGAGTGTCCAAGAGGTTGATGAAAAATGGAATCCAAGGATGGCTTTACAGCGAGTTTATCGCTACAGGCTGGAAGGCATACAAGGCTGGGATTCTTCAGATGACCAATTTCAACGATGGTTAGACTTGTTTGTTGGTACTTATGATGCCAGAAACTTCGCTCGCTTAGAAGAAGGTAAAAATCCTATTCGCAAGATTTTTTCTTGCTCGCCATGGGTTGTTAATCAGCGAATTATTGGTTTTGAAATCGTAGGTGAGGCGTTTTTGTGGAATCAGGTGAGGCGCACTGCAATGGCTCTCTATCGCTTATCAATAGGGGAATTAACCGAACAACAAATTATCGACGCAATAAAAAATCCTGAAAAACCGGTAGATTTTGGTGTTGCTCCTCCCGAGTGGCTCATATTATGGGATGTGATTTGGCCTAGTTTTGACCATGAGGTAATTCCGGAAATAACAACCGTATTTACGCCGCAACCAAACGAAAAATACCTCGAACGAACCATGATGAGTCGTTGGGAGTCTGGAGCTAAATTAGAAATGGAAAGTCTGCTATTTCACGAATGGTCACGCATTGGTAAATTACCACATGTTGCGCACAATTCAGATTAACTCAATCGACACTTCGTCGCCATCGCTTAGGGAAAAATGCTCTCTAAGGAATTTGGAGGAAATAATTTCCACGACGTCATAATGTCTTGTTAAATCCGGTATCAGTACCGCACAGTCAACATTGTCTTCGGCAAAATGAAATCTAGCTTTAAACGCAGTTGCTCCACCAAATGAGACGCCATCACGCAAGAAGCCTCGAACACGATGAGCACTGACATGAGATGCGTCGACTGACTTTGCTGATTCGATTAGTTCAGGAGACGCATCGAGTGTGTCGATGCCAGAGATTAGCCGAAGCGCAATGTAGTCTCGTAGATTTTTATTCGACACATTTAGATTCAAGGTTCCCGGCCAAACAGAGGTGCCCATGAGGGTTTGAAATTGGTCTTGATAGTGTTTCTGCGCCATGAAAACATGGGCTCTACCAAGTCCACTACTGACCTTGCCAGTGATGCGCATGGTGGGGCGAGATGCTACTCCTTTTTGACCTTCATGATTGTCAAAAACAATACAAAAGCCCTTGAAGTACCTATAATTCGGTGTGTTAGGTGGAAACTATGCCAGGCGATATGAGTTGGATGCAAGAACGGTATCAAGAATTGTCTAGTCAATCATTGCTTTGGGAGCCTCCAACCTTAGAGAGTCCCAATCAACCACGCTGTAACATGGACGGCAAACCAACTATCATGCTCTCAGCCAATAACTATCTAAATCTCACAACCCATCCAAAAGTAATCAATGCCATGATTGATGCAACAAAAAAATACGGTGCAGGTAGCGGTAGTGTGCGAGCAATCGCCGGCACTATGGACATTCATTTGGCAGCAGAGCAAAAGGTTGCAGAATTCAAGAAAGTCGAGGCCGCCTTAATCTACTCAGCAGGATACACGGTAAACGTAGGTCTTATTCCGACACTGGTAACTGGGAAAGATGACGTAATTATCAGTGATGAATTGAATCATGGTTCCATAATCGATGGTGTACGTTTAACCAAAGCCAACAGGGCGGTATATGCGCACAATGATATGGCAGAATTAGAGGCAGTATTAATCGCTAATGAAGGAGCAAAACGCAAGCTGATAATAACTGA
>DAHU01000112.1 GCA_002495945.1 Euryarchaeota archaeon UBA13 | reverse complement strand
GGTGACGAACACGGTGACCATGATGAACACGAAGAAGAACATCATGGGCTTGCCATCTTATACCCCGACAACACAACAATGATGTTTGAAACTGAGCATGAAGATTTACCAGAAAACGCATCAGCGTGGAACCTCACTGAGACTGCATTAACAGCAAATAATGTTACATACACTTACCAAGATAGCCAATACGGCGCTTACATAACCGGAATTAACGGGTTTGAAGCACCCGAATATGGTACAGTCAGTGACGAGGATTACTGGTATTGGTCTGTACACATTTGGAATGAGACCAGTGAAGGGTGGGAAACAAGCCCAGTTGGTCTTTCCTCAATCATGCTAGAAGAGAGCGAAGACGAATCAGTTACCTCATCAGAACACGTAGTCATTGCTGCATCAAATGCCAATCAAAGCATGCTACCAACGCCAGAAGATGACCATGATGATCACGACCATGACTCACATGATGAAGCAGTTTGCCACGACGCAGTCACTCACGAAGATACTGAACACACAGATAGAGAATCTTGTGAAGCCGCAGGAAACATATGGATGGCTGGAGAGCCAAACGATGGGACACGAGGTTACTTGACAATACATGTTGAGAATGAAGGGGACTACGGATTTGCCGTACCTTCAGACATATCGGTTTTCATTCTAATGGGCGATGACCATGAAGGTCACGACCATGGTGGCCATGACGACCACGATGAAGATGGACATGAAGAAGGCGGCCATGATGAAGATGGACACGATGATGACGGCCACGATGATGCCGACGGAGATTCTAATCAAGATGCAACAATAGAAGCGGATAGTGACGAGGAAGCATTTGATTACGATCCTCACAGTTGGCTTGACCCCATTTCTTTCAAAGCTCAGGCACAGCTCGTTCTTGCATCACTAATCCAAGTATTCCCTAACGGTACTGACACATTTACTGCTAACGCAGAAGCATTCATGGCAGAGCTTGACAAAGTACACTTGGGCTATGTTGGGGCATTTGGTCCTGAAGGAACTTGCACCAACAAGACAGCAGCGGCTAACCACAACGCCTACTCTTACATCACTGAAAGGTACGGCGTTGAGTTTGTAACAGTTCACGGTCTTGACCCAGAAGGTCAACCATCAGTTCAAGACATTGAGAAGGTAATCACTAAGATTAACGAGGATGAAATCAACGTATTGTTCATTGAAGAATACACACAAGCAAGTTCTGTGGATATTATTGTTGATGAAACTAATGTAGAAGTCATGTATCTATACACTATGGAGAAGGCACCTTCAGATTCCAACGACAATTATATATCAATGCTAAACAAGAATCTCGACAATTTGAAAACAGGCCTTGGATGTGCAGTTTGATCGGCAATTGAACATAACTCATTTATGCTCAACCAGTTGCCAGCAACACTGAGTGATGGCATGAGGATTAACTTCACACCGGTTTGTGGGGAGGAAATCCTTCGTGTATCCAATTTGTCAGTGAATCGCTCAGGAAATGAAATAATCCACGATATAAATTTGACAATAACCTGCGGAGAATTCATTGGTATCGTTGGCCCAAATGGCGGGGGAAAAAGCACTCTAATGCTTACCATACTCGGGATATTAAAGCCACGCACCGGTAGTGTAAGAATCTATGACCTTGCTCCGATGTCTAGACAGACACTTGGTAAAGTTGGTTGGGTACCACAAGCCGCAACAAATCTCCCACAAAATCTGCAAATCACCGTGAAAGAATTTATTCAACTAGGGACATTAAATCACAAATCTCTATTGCGATTACGCAATAATGAGCGAGAGAAAGTTCAGAAAATAATCGAAACTATTGGTTTAGATGAATATGCTAACACTAGGATTGCCAATCTTTCAGGCGGTCAGAAACAAAGAGCAGCCATCGGTAAGGCATTAGCCTCGGATGCAGACTTATTGTTGATGGACGAACCAATGGTTGGCGTCGATGGTGAATCTAGGAATTCAATCATGAGATTATTAGATGGCTTATGCCATAACCAAAATAAAACAATTTTGATGATTTCACATGATTTGGCAAGCATCAAAAGCACAGTTCATAGAATGATCTACCTTGAACAGAAAATTTGTTATGACGGTCCTACACAAACCTTCCCGGACTTGGCAGACTTGGCTGAATTGCGCGGTATAGAGGCAACGCATCCTGATGTAGAATCACCAATAAAACTAGAGAAAAGTTCTGACGAAATAATTAGCATAATAGTTCCAGATAATCCGGAGGGTGAAAAATAATGGTGGTTGGAGATTTAATTCTCGAGGTCTTGGGACCAGTTTTAGAGTCCCTTGAACCCATGGTTCCAGGCGAATGGTTTCCTCTTTACTTCATCAGGCCATATGCCCAAAGACCTCTGATTGCGGCAGTTTTTGTTTCCATGGTTGCCGGATTCTTAGGTTCTTTTCTGCTAATCCGTAATCTTGCTTTGATCGGTGACGGCCTTGCTCACGTTTCATTTGGCGCCATAGCGATAGGGCTGGTAGTTGGAATAGTCGACCCCTTAGGCTGGGCGTTCGTGTTGTGTGTAATATCGGCAATTTTGATTGACTTCTTGCAGGTGAAAAAATGGCTTACAGGCGATACTGCAATTGCTATATTTTTGACCGGCATGTTAGGTCTTGGTGTCGTAGTGACGAGACTATATGGTGGTGGCTCACTAATCACAGTTGAAGGATACTTGTGGGGAAACCTGAACTTAATTGATGCAGATAGTTTTGACTTCATTATGATTGCTTGTATTGTCTCATATCTGTCTCTAGCCATCTTTTATCAAAACCTATTACTTGTGTCAATTGACCCAATAGCTGCCAGAATTCAAGGTCTTCCAGTTAGATTCATAGGGCTTTATTGGAGCATCTTAACCGCCGCAGTAGTGGTAAGTATGGTGCAATTTGTTGGAGTATTATTAGTGACAGCACTCATTGTTACACCGGCAGCAATTGCTCAATTAATCAGTCGAAGTTTCTTCATGTGTGTTGTATTATCGCAAGTGTTAGGTGTAGTTACCGTGCTGCTAGGTCTGTATTATTCTGCCGAGTTGTCAACAGATAGTGGTGCTATGATTGCTTTGGTTTCAGCGATAATGTTTGTTGTAGTTGCCGTTTCTAAGGGCTTGATTAAACAATTCACTGCGTCAGATAACAACTCAAATTGAATCAAAAAGTCAGTTGTCATAAAGAATAGATACAGATTGATTTACGTTAATTGAATCTTGTCCATCATCCATGACAATTCGCAACTCGTGAAGCATGTAAGTGTTGAAGTATAGAGTCTGCCACATCATTGTGTCACCGTCATTTATCTGTCCATTTCTAGTTTGGCAGATATCATCTAATTCGTCGACCAGTTGCCATGTAAGTTGAATTGATTGTCCACTGTCACCAATGTTGTTAACCAAGGAAGGATTTTCAACATTGGAAATAATTTCGATCATTTTTGCATTTTGTCCTTGATTAGCCGGTTCCGGATTAAATGGCAAAGCAAGAGGATTATTCGTATCGCTTTGGGTCCAATCGATGCGTAGGTCAACTCTCAAATCAATTAATTGATTGGCTTTAACACCATTTACGTCAATAGCATAAGCGTTTATTTCATACATTCCATGGTCATAAAATTCAATTGCTATGATGGAATCATTAGAAGCATCTATTTCGATGGAATCTTGACCATCCAGTGATGTTATCCCAAAAGATTGAATTGTCTTACTCGCAGTAGTTTTTGAAAAGTCAAATTCGAATCTTGCAGGATTAGTTTGGACAATTTCACCTTCGGAGTAGGTTTCTACAATGGTTTCAAAGTCAGAGTCATAATTGACAATTAAATCGATGTTTCCATCTTCATCATTTGAAAATAAACATCCTGATAAGGATATACTGGCGAATATAAAAAGCATCACAAATGAGGTGCTTCGCGCCATGTTCTCGCCTACAGCATTACAAATATTAATCACGCGATTTATGATAACCACTCATCAACTAGATTCGGTAACAGTTCACCAGCCCTACCTTGGTGGAATTCATCATGCAGTTCGTAATTCATTGGCTCATCTAAATTAACCCCTACGCAAAGGGCACCAGCCTGTTTTGCCACATCAATTAGGCCAGCAGCAGGATACACATGACCACTGGTTCCTATTGTCATGAAAACATCACATTCTTCAACAGCAGCATAGATTTCAGGTAGTTGAAATGGCATTTCATGAAACCAAACAATATGTGGTCTCAAGCGTTGATTTGAACAACTTGGACATGTGATATACTGTGATGTCAAGTGACTTGGCTCCATCATGTCAAATATTTCATGACATTCTTCACAGCGCAAAATACGCAGTTCTCCATGCATGTGGATTAGATTTTTAGAGCCAGCCCGCGAATGTAAATCATCAACATTTTGAGTAACTAACAGTAAGTTATCACCTAGATATTCTTCAAGGGTAACCAAGGCTTTGTGGGCAGGATTTGGCTCGACATCTTGTAATTGTCTGCGTCTGCCCTGGTAGAAATTCCATACAAGTTCTGGGTTTCTTTCCCATGCATATGGCGTTGCAACATCTTCTATCGCATGATTTTCCCACAAACCATCAGATGCTCTAAAAGTCTTGATTCCTGACTCAGCGCTGATTCCAGCACCCGTTAAAATTACAACCTTGGTATCAGGAGTGAACTCGACCATGACTTCCCATGTTGGAATTTGACTTAATTCCTGTCTACGGCTTCGTAATTTGAAATAGGTTACGAAATAGGTATGTTACGGTTGATTTGTTAGGTATTTGTTATATGTTAGATAGTTGACTTAGTTGTGATGTTTAAACAAATAAACTCGATGCCGGCGAAGGTCTGCTTGGCGCTCTGCGCTCTAGTAAGCCTAATTTACTCTCTGAACTTTATGCTCTTTGCTGATTGTTATGTAATCGGTGGAGATGGCTGTTTTACTATATTATCAAACGATGCAGCACAAGGAACCCAAGCATGGGGAAGGGGAGGCCCAGAAACTGGTTTCAATGGAGTGCTAATGTTTGGCATGTTCCTTGCTGTAATGCTCCTAATGAATGAGGGAGCTAAAGGAATGTGGCGTATGATGATACCAGTTATTATTGGATTCTCAGCATTAACCGCATCAATTTGGATTCATGGTGATTTCACCGATGCGAGTGAAACTCCAAAATATGCTACTCTAATCACCACCGCACTGTATACAGTGGCCTATTTCTTACTCCGAGATGAAGGAGTCAATGATGGCTTGAGTGATTACAAACCAGGAATCAATGTCAAAGACAAGGTTGCGTTGGTAGCCTTAGGAATATTGGTTTTGACCGGTCTATTTTATTCACTGAGGATGATCTTCACTCCTGACAGCGTAATTAGTGATAATTTCCCAGACATTGCTCGTGATTTGTACACTGCAACAGGGACTGATGGTGGAATGGGCGTCCCATCAGATGCGATAGTTGCTGTATCTGGAAGTCTAATTCTAATTTACACACTGTGGGCAGGTTTGGTGCTTACTGAGGGCGCATCTGGAAAATGGACTATCATTCACCCTTCCATGTTTGCCTTCTTGACTGTGGTTATCGCTACCTATGTTGGACTTGTCGTTGGTAACGCAAGAAATGCAAGCGATTTACAGCAGATGGATGCAGTAACAGGTGCAGTAGTTATGCTACTAACCATGCTGGCTTACTTTAGACTTCGAGATGAAGGAATGGAGGACAACATGACAATCAATGGTGAGCCGGTTACAGATCCACACCTTATGTCAAAGATGTTGCCAGTATTCGGCCTAGTTGTTGGTTCAATTCTCGCAATTAACGGCTTGATGTTTTGATAGCAATCCTATTGAAGAGCGGCAGTTAGCCCTCCTGCATGAGAGGTAAGGCCTTACTCTTGGTTGCATTAATGATTACTATGTCCTTGTCGGGATGTTTTGGTAATGAAGAGATAGTTGAGGAGCCAATAGTTGAGGAAGTAAAGGACGTTCGAGTGTTTGTTACCGACAAGACCGGCGAATCGGTAGATATACCGGCAATTGATATGACATTCCAATTTAGCGATGTCGGAGAAACTGGTAAAGAACCTAGTATCGGTATGACTTCAACAGGCTGCATATTTTTCATCGCTATGGAGAAAGTAATGCGCTCATGTGATTATGGGGAGACTTGGGAAGAGGTTCAGGGGCCCGCATGTTCTTTCACGACAAGCGACCCATATGGGTGGGTTGACCCAGTTACCGACCGGATTTTCAATGTGCAAATGCAAGGGCTAGAAACCTCATGGATTTGTTGGAGCGATGATGATGGGGAAACCTGGGCAGGTAATCCACATGATTCCGGTACTACACCAATAAACGACCACATTAAATTGGCTAGTGGCCCATGGACTAGCGCAGGTTATGGAGCCTTAGGACAGATTACTAGTGGCGCAATCTATGAAACAGCAGTATACTACTGCTACAATAAAATCGTAGGAATATTCTGTTACACTTCATTTGATGGTGGAGCTACCTTCGAAGCAGGTGGGCAAATCATCGGTCTTGCAACAACAAATGGCGGCCTTCACGGGGCCATTTCTACTGCACCGGACGGCACTGTATACGTCACACCACGTGTTGAAACACCTTCAGTAATTGTTTCGAAGGATAATGGATTTACTTGGTCAACCAGAACGATGGGTGAAGATGTTGGAACGCCCTATCCAAGGAAAAATTCTGAGATTTCGACTGACACACAGTCTAATGCATATCACGTTTGGACTGGCGGTGATGAAGGGGTTTACATGTCTCGGTCAACGGATTCAGGCGAGACTTGGGAACAAGAGAGCATCAGAATCTCTCCGGTTGAGGTAATTTCCTCGGTATTCCCGCAGACCGATGCTGGCGACCCGGGAAGAATTGCAGTAACCTATTTGGGTAGCGAAAACTCCTCTTTGTTAAATCAATCAGATATCGATGGCAACCCTTGGGATGGTAATGCCCACTATGCTCCAAACAATGTCACCTATCATCTATACATCACTTACAGTTTGAATGCTTTAGACCCGGAACCAACTTTCCATACTTATCGAGTGACTGACGACCCAGTACAGGTTGGTTCAATCTGTCTAAACTCCGGCGATTGTCGAGATATTGGTGGATCAAATCGTAACCTGCTAGATTTCAATGACCTGCATATCGACCGTCAAGGTCGTGTTTATGTTGCATTTGCTGATGGCTGTACGGGAGATTGCGCTGCCAACAATAACTCAACAGCACAAGATTCCAGAGATGGTAGAGGAGCAGTATACTACCTTGCCCAAGGGCCCAGTTTACTAGTTGATTTTGGTGAATTATATCCGATGATGGCTGTACCTGAGACTGAAGCACAAATGGCGTGTGAGGTTGATACTCAGTGCGCTACAGTAGAGCGTACTGATGAAGAAGATTAAGCTGTGACAGGCTTCGTATCGGCGTTCAATTTCATTGATTGAACCAATAACTTGAATTCTTTTTTCGCGCTTGCAATATTTATTTTACATTGTTTGATGCGCGATTTATGACCTTGTTTGATGGCTTTCCAACTGTCTTTAGTTTCTGATTTCTTGCTTAGTTTCGCAGCCTTATACTCTTTACGTCGTTTAATCAATTCATTAAATCCGCTGCGCAGTTGGGCCATACAATCGGCAAATTTCTGTTGAGTTTGTAATTCAACCTCGCTGCCTTCAGTCTTTTTATCAAACGCTCTTTTCATTCTTCTCGATTCTATTACCTTCGGAGGTATTTTGTGCAAGTCTCGAGTTAGACCGAACCAAGAAGCTGATTTAATCAACCATTTCGAAGGATCCCAATGATACCATCTGTGACCATTGCGATAGTCGGCTTGGAATGTATGGTGGAAGTTATGGTAGCCTTCTCCAAAGGTAAGGAATGATAGCAGCGGAGAGTCTCTTGAGGTGTTCTCTGTGGAATACGGCTGTGTCCCCCAGGTGTGGGCTGCCGAGTTAATGAGGAAGGTGGCGTGATGCACCACAACAACGCGAACAAAGCCGCCGTACACTAAGCCTCCAAGAAAGCCGTGGATGCCGCCAATTAAGGCAAATCCAACAACAGCGGGAAGCATAATGCCGGTTAGGAAACCAATGAGGAATATGTTGCGGTCCTGCCAAGCGAGAATTTTGTCCTCTTGCAAGTCTGCCACATTCTCAACAATTTCTTCACCCTCGTCGACCATAACCCAACCTATGTGAGCCCAGAAAAACCCCTTAGTTACTGAGTAAGGGTCTTCCTCTTTGTCGGTTTTTCGGTGATGTCGGCGGTGATCACTACACCATTTGATTGCGGAATTTTGGAATGCTGCTGCACCAAACAGCGCGTAGAATAATTTCAGTGGCCATGCTGCTTTGTGGGTCCTATGGCTGAATAGGCGGTGATAACCGGCTGTGATTGATAGTCCGGACGCTAGGTAAAACGCGACGAAAATAAGTGGTTCAAACCAACCAATCCCGTAATTTAGCGAATAATAAATGAGTGACGTAACGGCTAAAATTGGCATTCCGATTAAGAATGAAGTGTTAACAATGTTGATGTTCGAGGGGTAAGCAATATGCTCGGACATGGTTGTTTCAAATCTTTCACCCGTTTGAGGTTATGTCTTAGTCCGGCTATCACAAAACCAATTTTTCACGTAAATTAAGTAGCCAAATGTAAACTCTAAACTGCGATTAATTGATAAATTGTATCTTTCTTTAGATGATTATGAACCCCGGTGATACGCAGTCTGTGGAGATGCCACAGGTTGTAATTTTGGCGGGTGGCTTGGGTACGCGTCTTGGTGATCTCACTCAACGAATTCCTAAATCATTAGTTGAGGTTGATGATAAACCAATAATTGGTCATATTTTGGATTGGATAAGCGGGCAAGGCTGCAATAGGGCATTAATTTTGACTGGCCATCTTGGAGAACAATTCGAACAATATACTCACCATACGGTGTCACTGACTTATGTTCAGGAGCCACAGCCACTTGGGACAGGCGGCGCTTTATGGAATGCGGTAGATTACCTTGAACCGGAGTTTATTTTGCTATGGGGTGACGATTTCCACCCAATTGACTATCAAAAATTAGTAATTAAACATCGAGATGATGCAAATTTGATGACTATGACGGTTACAGAGTCACATGAAACGATGAACTTGCAACACCGTGATGGCAGGGTAATCAAATACGACAAGCATAATTCTACACCTGATTTTAATGGCTATGAAGCCGGCACTAGCGTGGTAAGTAAACGAATAGTATTGTTATTTGGCCGAGATGGAAAATGGAGTTGGGAGGAAACAGTCTATCCTAAACTCTCAGGGAAGATTGGCGCGCACATTGACAACACTAAATTTTGGGATATGGGCACTCCAGAAAGGCTGTCTAAACTAATCGAATTCCTCAAACAGCAACCGACCAGAACTTGAGACTTCAATCGCCTCAGATAGTACCTCATCATTGGCAACAAGTGCCAAAATCATGCCGCCAAAACCACCACCCATCATACGAGCCCCCAATACTCCCTGAGTAGTCTGTATGCTGTGCACTAATTCATCAATCTCGGGAAGGCTTACGCCTAACGTTGTCAGCGAGGCATGAGATTCATTCAGTAGTTTGCCAAGAGTAGTGGCATCCGCATTGACAGCTTTCAACACACGAGTATTCTCTGCCACAACATGCTTAGCTGAGTAATCTGCGTTTGAATTATATTTGGTATCTGATAATTTGCGAGTTAGGCCCGAGTCAATTAACTTAAATCGCCAGGTCGGTGGAATTGGGATAAATGTTCTTGATAAGTCAGAGAAATTAACCAGCATAGCATGATTCTTTTTTGCAAATACCATCGCCATTTGGTCGAGCAGACCGCATTTTGTTCCAAGCACCTGATGTTCAAGACGCTGAGCGGTATGGCAGATTGCTAATTTGTCTAAGGATGGATTAGCACCAATGGCTATTGCTACGCACAGGGCTGCGGATGAAGACATTCCTCTACCAATCGGAATTTCACTATTAACGGTTAGTTTAGCAGGATAACCTCCAGCAGTTTGCCATAAAGCAATAACGGTTTCATCACCGTCAAATCCAACAGATTGCGCCTCGATTAACAGTTCTAGATATACTTCAGTAGCGAATGGCAATGCTAAGCCACCGGCATAATCAGTGTGCTCACCGATAATGTTCACTCGAGAAGGAACTCTTACTCGGCGAATCATGATGATACGACGCGAAACTTGTATTTGGTTAGTTGTGCTAATCAATTACGAATTATTTCGAATTGGTCATACTTGTGAATTCCCTTACCTTGGTGCCATATACGCTTGAAGTCAAGTCGGACAAGCATAGAGAATAGTCTTCTAATAGTGTTGATTGAAAGCACAAAATATGTCCAGAAACCCGGCCATTTTGTAATCTTAAAACCCAGTGAATCTAGGACTCCTGCCATAGCAGGGTTCTTTGTGCAGCAAAGAATCTTATCGTGGTCAATATCTTCTAGTGCTTTCTTTATCAGTTGCTTTGCATAACCTTTGTTTCGGTATTTAGGATCAACTAAAACCGTGGAAATTTCGATATGGCTGCCTACTTTTCTTGTTTCAGCATACGCAATGATTTGGCTATTGTCATATAATTTTACGCAATTACCATTGAGATGTCTTTGTTCTTTTTTGCGGTTGCTTGGCGGTCTAACTTCTCGCTCTTCGGATAACATCGATTTCAACCACTCGACGTCTTCCATGATTATAGCAAGCCCCATGGTCATAAAGCAGTTATGCCGACATCATCGTTTATTCCTTATCGACCAGTTTTTCCTCGGCAAACCTTCTAACGCAATGCCAGTTAGTGCGCCCCAGATTATTGGTATGTCTATCTCAAAATAAAATAAAATTATCATTACGACTGCCGATAAAATCCAGTGATGTAGCCATAATCCTTTGAATTTAACATGAATTTTCGTGTTTTCAGTAACATATCGAGTGAAGGCATATGCAAAAATTAGTGCTATGGAGTACTGTGCGAAGTCCATCAAATCCCTCACAGTGGGCTGTTACATGACGGACAGAAATTCCATTCGGGTTGGATAACTACGCCACAATTTGGACAAAGGTTAGATTTTTGCTCGCCCATAATTACAGAATCCTTGACTACAGAATCTCCAATTTGTCCAATTTGGACCATTGGCTTATCATTTTCAAGATAGGTCTGTCTAATTCTACCTGCCTCGGCAAATAATCCGGCTTTTTGGTATAATTCCGCCGCCTTGGAAAAGTCTCTTGCTAGCTCGAGATTTTTCGCTTGTTTTGCGAGTTTGTCAATTTCCTCCATTGAAGGCGCACCGACATTTGAGGATTGTTTCGTAGTTTGATTCGCGGTTTGCTGCGGGTCTACCATTTGAGTTTGTGGTCTTGGTCGATTTTTATTCAGTGGCATTTGACCCTGCATGCCTTGATTTACTACGGCTCCAGAGTGGACAATTCGTTGGCTACTATTTGGCTGGATTACAGTTGTCTGCGGAACATAGCCCTGCTGAACTATAACAGTTCTGCGAGACCCGTTATTGGAAAAAGCAGCAACAAAAATCATAATCAGTCCACCACAGCAGAATAAGCTACCACAAGCAACCACGTCGTCACTGCTGTCCATTTGAGTGAGTACTTCATCACAATCCTCGGATAAGTCGCCTCTCTCGAATTCTACTTGACACTGCTGATACCTATCTTGGTCAGGCTCAATAGAGACGCCTACCATGCCAAATAACAAGCCAGCGCCCATTAGTAAACCGATAATCCACCAAATTTTACTCTTAGAACCACCGCCTTGAATGGAACCTGGAACAAAAATCTGCTGTGCCACATCTATTGGATATCTAACTACCATTTTATGATAACCCCGTAATAAGTCGAGATAGGGCATTGGTCTTTTGTGGGTTGAACTGGTCCCATTGGCATGGACGAGTCTCCGTGGTGGCCTAAAGGCATCATCACAGAAGATTCTGAAGGGTTTGCATCGGGACGTATCCAGACTTTGTTTGGTACTTTACAAACTTGGGACTACTCTCAGTGCTTAGACGAAATGTGGTGGAATTCTCCACCCCAAGATGGTACTGTTTGGGGGCAGTGGCCAAATGTGACTAACTTGAGCGAAATCCGACAAGATCGAAAAGGGTACTTGCTTAGATTGAACGAGACTCAAATTGCCAGAATCACCCCCTTTGCCCTCGGTAATGATTTGTCTCGCTTAGT
The DNA here is from genome assembly GCA_002495945.1 of Euryarchaeota archaeon UBA13. GTDB lineage: Archaea > Thermoplasmatota > Poseidoniia > Poseidoniales > Poseidoniaceae > MGIIa-L1. Next base: position 7,032 of record DAHU01000112.1, on the reverse strand, counting down.
ACAATATGAGCCGTGGTTCTCGGCTTTAGATGACTCGCCGTTGGTATTACCTAGTATGGTCTATTTCGTTGGTAAACACGACCGGATTGCGGTCTATGAGTGTCCGATGCTAATTAGCGATGCAGAAGCGTTAGACGCTGAAAAACTAGCAAACAGTCTTGGTTTTATTCACAATAAATTACATGTTTTTTCTACACCGAATACCGAGCGCCGATGGAATGAACGATTACAGGATATCGAGGCCGAGTTGAAGGTGACAACCCTATGGCGAGCACCCCATTCTCAATACACAGTCGGCTTACCTCGCTTGAACGTTGACACAGAACTGTTGACCAAGCGTGGTGATGAATTAATGTTCATTGCCGACATTAGAACTCCAGTTGAACATTTATTGTGTCAGGCTGACAGATTGCCTGGCTTGGCAAATCTAATGCTGGTTGAGCAACAAATCTCCTTCCTCAAAGGAATGAATGAAGCGACAAGGAAGGTGATGCTGGATGCTTGGCTCAGTAAGTCGCCAAAGTCATACGGAAATAAAAAAGCAGTTTCTACTCTTTTGGGAGGGCCATGGATTTGGCGATATCATGCAGTTTTACTTGCGCTGGGTGAAGCAAGAATATATGCAGATGAAGAACTAGGTAACAAAGCCCAGCGTTGGCTAGACGATGTCTCTAGAATACAAGCACACTTAGGCGTACTACGATTATGGAAATCCGGACTTTGGGGCGGGGTTGTTGGCGCAGTGATTGCTTTCTTTGCCGGCCGAATGGGCACAATCTCGCCTTCAGCCGCATTGATTACCGGGTGCTTGTGTGTGGTTGGCGCAATAGTGTGCAATGTAGTATATTGGTCTAAAGACCCGCAGCCATACTAGTTGGTCTGTTTTCTGATTCTATTATCGTAGAAACTGAGATCGTGGTTTCTGGCATGTTGCATAATCTCAAGCAGGAATTTCTCCTTTTCTTGTCGCTCATTTGCTCCACTTTGGACGTCCCAGTACAGATTTAGTGAAACATCGATTGAGGTTGCAGAGATGTCATTGACCCGACACCACGAAGATTCTTCATTCATTGTTGCCGCATTATTTTCGATGGACTGTAATACATCATCACGAAAAGCCTCAACTTTATCGGGGTGCGAATTGATGTCAAAGTGTAGCATAGTTTGCCATCGACGCCACCTTCGTTTGCCATAATTTTCAACGGGCGTACTTACTAAATTTGCATTTGGGATGGTAATTACAGTATCAAGTCCGGTACGAATCAAAGTTGTTCGAAGATTTATTTCAATAACTTCGCCTTCAGACGCCCCGACAACTACCCAATCACCTACCTTGAATGGCCTATCCAACAATACCGTGAGAGCTCCAAAGAAATTCGAAATTGTATCCTTTGCTGCAAGCGCCAAAGCGAGACCTGAAATTCCTAATCCAGCAATGAGCGAGGTTAGATTCAATCCAACCGCATCGGCAATGAAGATTGCCCCAATAAATACGATAAAAAATCTCAAAACGCTTTCCAAAGCAGATACCAAGGTCTTGTCGGTACCATCACTGACTCCATCAGTGTCGATAAGTGTGACAACATCTTGTACCACATTTACCAATCTAAAGGCCCAAATCACAACTGATAGGGCGATAATAAATTGGAAGAAATTGGGTAGAATGGTAAGCATGATTTCTGGCATTTGATAGGTCGAAGAACCGTCTTCAATCGAGCTTACCAACTGCAGCGAAAGGATGTATGATACACCGGCACCAATTGCTGAACCAAGCGCCTTATCGGACTGTTTGACTGTTTTTGTTTGGAGGTTTTCAGAACGGATTATTTTCTTCAGTAGCGAAGGGGCAAATACCATTGTCAAGAATCTAACAATTATCCCTGTGATGGCAATACCGATTATTGCTAGCACGGTGATTTCGTTTATTCCCACAGATTCAACCGCTTGATTGGCAATATCGTCTTCGACCATGCTGTCTGTAATAAGTCTGTGATTTAGACATATTCTTTGATGAAAGAGAGCAGTCGTTTGGTTCATTAACTATCATTTTGACACGTAATACATGCGATTGTACCATAACCCAAGGTGCTCAAAGTCACGACAGGCCCTAGCATTGTTGTTGGAGAGGGATTTGGAGTTCGACGATTATCGATACCTCGAGCATGGTATCGCCGAAGAGGATTTTGAATTACTGTTAGGAATGACTGGAATAGTTAGGCCACAAGAAATCGATAAATCAATACAATTTGACCCCAATAACAAGCCACAACTTCGCAAATTATTGCAGGACAATCCAAAGGCATTACAACGCCCAATTTTAATCAAAGATGGCCGAGCAGTCATTGGGCGACCTCCAGAAAACATACTAGATTTACTAGATTAGGCGTTGTGCCTTCACGCGACGGCTTCAAGAACTCAAAGCACTTCGCTGACATGATAGGATGTCCGCGAATCGCAAAACTCCCATTGTTGCCTTAAAGACCAGACCATCTTTTGGTTTCCTAATTTGTCTACCATTGCTACTTTCTTTGATGACTCCAATGGTTGCATCAACCATTGCTCAAGACGAGCCGACCACCGGTACCGCTCCCGAAGATGTCTGGTCAGATGATTACATCAACGATATCTTCCCTTGGGCACCAGCCGGCGACGATATTCTTCAATTCAAGCAGTACCACACATACGACACAATGAAGACTCGTATGATGCGACTAGCAGAGGAAAATCCAGACATATTCGAATATCATGAAGGCATGAACGGGGGGACTAATGCAAGAGGTGAAGAGGTTACAGCTGATGCCTACGAAGGTTGGTACTACGGTCATTCTTCACCATGGATGAAGATTACCAAAGACGTTCAAGGTGGAGACTACAATCCGTTTGTCGGAGATAACGGAAACTATCCCGACCGTCATGATGTAATGATTGTGGGCAACCATCATGCTAGAGAGTGGATGTCAGTCCAAGTACCAATGCTACAACTCGAGGTCATTGCGTTTTCCTACGGCAACATTGCTTACGACAATGACGGCGATGGCTTAGTCGATGAAGATGGCTGGGGCGATACTGACGGCGACGGAGTGTTGGATGACGATGGTGATTGTATTGGTATGGCTACTGAATATCAAGATTCAAACGGTGACGGTGTTAATTGTGGACCCGGCGATCACGGCGTTGACGAGGATTACTCAGAACAATTCATTACTGAGTTAGTTAACATGAGGGAAATTTATCTGATTCCAATGCTGAACACAGATGGCAATATCTACGATCGAGAAGTGTTCTGCCCAGCGCCTGCATGGGAGACCTGTCCAAGTGGTGGATGGAGAAAGAATCTGCGTGACAATACATTTACTGGTGTAACTCCGTTACCCGATTTGCAGGAAGATGTCGATGAGGACTGTGATGGCGTTGACCTAAACCGCAACTATCAGTTCGAATGGGGCGCGCCTCTTGGAGCAACAGGCCCACTAATTCCGGGTACTTGTTCACCTTCAGAGGGCGAACTTGACGGCTCTAACAACGATGTATACAACGGACCAGTGGATACAGTGGATCAAGACGGTGACAATCGGCTAAACGAAGATCACGTCGACGGCAAAGACGATGATGGTGACGGTTTAACCGATGAAGATTGGTTGGGCGGTAACTCTGAGCCGGAAACCAAATTCATTCAAGACATGACAGAAATGAACGATGATGACGGTGACGGTGCGAGTGAATTTAAGTCAACACTTACCCATCACTCATACTCAGAACTCATTTTGTGGCCGTGGGGACATTGTACTGACTGTCAAAGTCCTGACCATTACCAGTTGCAATACCATGGTCAGAAGATGGCCGACATGACACTTTATGCAAACCTTCAATCTTCATCTTTGTACCCAACCTCAGGAGATTTCTGTGACTGGCATTATGGCGTTCACGGTTCATATTGTTACACCTCTGAAATTGGTACTGCTTTCCACCAGCATCCTGATGACATCGATCATATTGCAGTGAGAAATTTGGGGTTAGGCTTCTACATTGCTGAGATTGCAGACAATCCTAGAGAGCGTGCAGATGATGGATTGGCACAACTATCTGCCAACCTGCTTGATGAACCTAAAGACATTCTTCCACTCAGCAAAGGGGATATACCGGTTGATATTTGCGTAGCAAATGGTTTTGATTACTCACTTGATGGAGACGTCTCACACGTCATGTATAGAATTGTAAAACCGAGTCGCGCTCAAAGCGACTATGGTCCTAGAGAATGGTCGACTACTGCTTGGTCTATGTCACCGTTCGAAGTAGATTCCAGTGACACATGTACCTTGGGCAACGGAGACAATGGTACAGTATTAACTTCAAGTCTACCGATTCCAGACAATGTTGCTGGAGAAGTGCACTATAAGGCGATGTTAGGTACCTTAAGCGGAGGTAATTTGTATCTATTCCCGACAAACGGGGAATATTATGTCTTAGAGCTTGATTATCGCGCAGATTACGGTGGTCTGTTCGGCGCCCTATTCATGTTCTTAGTTGTGGCTGGTTTCGTTTGGGGTGGATTAGCAGTTTGTTTGCGTATGATGCTGGTTGATGAAAATGACAAGGAATTTGTTGAAGCCATCTTGGAGGACGGCAGTTAAGCCGAGGTGTTTTCATGGCTCAATCTGACCAATTCAACGGCCGACTGGGGCTAATATTCGCATCGATCGGAGCCGCAATAGGAACTGGAAATATCTGGCGGTTTCCGAGAATGGTCGGAGCCAATGGAGGAGGTACCTTCCTAATTCCATGGCTAATTTTCCTGTTCGCTTGGTCAATTCCGCTGGTTATTGCAGAATTCGCCATGGGTAAGCGCAGTAGAACAGGAACAATTGGTACATTCAGGATTTTTGCCGGCAAGAAGTTTGCTTGGATGGGACTTTGGACGGCTTGGATTTCAACTGCCATCGGCTTTTACTACGCAATTGTTGCCGGTTGGACAATCAAATATTTCCAACTGGGAATTACCGGCGGACTCACCGGGGAAGGGGTTGACACGACAGAGGTCTGGAACTCATTCTTGCAGTCTCCCGGTCAGGTAATATTCTTCCAATTCCTCGTAATTTGTCTCACTTTGGCCGCAATCTGGAAAGGTGCAAAAGCCATTGAAAAGGTCAATGTTGTATTGATGATTTCATTATTCGTGCTTTTGTTTATGTCGTTATTCCTTTCACTATGGATGGACTTCGAAGATGGCACATTAGACGGTGCAACTTTCATGTTTTCCGTTGATTTTGATTTATTGTTTGAACCTGAAATTTGGATAAATGCGCTTTCCCAATCAGCGTGGTCGTGCTCAGCTGGTATGGGTATGGCAATTACCTACGCAGTATACATGAGGAAAGACGAGGATACAGTACTGAACGCATTCACAATGGGCCTTGCCAATAACAGTATATCGATAATTGCTGGACTTGCTGTGCTGTCATCGATTTTCGCTGTTAGCAGCGACCCACTTGCAACAGTAACCGGTGGTTCTTCAGCGATTACCTTCCTTGCCCTGCCCGAAGTTTTCGCACAAGCGCCAGGCGGCTCTATCGGCCCCTTCGTCATGATGTCAGGGTTCTTCCTTGCGCTTTCATTTGCGGCATTGACTTCAATGATTTCTACCGTTGAATTGTGTGTAAGAAACTTCGTTGACCATGGATACAATCGTGAGCGCTCAGTAGCGATTACTGGTCTTGCGTTGTTCATCTTTGGTCTACCTTCAGCCATAATTTGGATTAAATTAGATTCCTCAGGAGTTGCATTCCCAGAATTTTTGGAGGTTCAAGACCACATTTGGGGCTATGGCTTGATGTTTTCAGGACTGTTCATAGCATTCTCAATTTGGAAGTATGGTTACCTGCGTTGGAAGGCTCAAGTCGAAGCAGGTGAGGCACCTGGCGGTCTCAAGGGCTACCTTGGCGTCGGTGTTTCGGCGTTTAGAGACGATTTCATTAATACTGGAGACAATGATATCGAGGTAGGTCGTTGGTGGGATATATTGCTATACATCGCGTTCCCGATACTGTTCACTGTTCTAATGGTGTCATACTTCAGCGATATGATTGCTAATACCGAGGATGTTTGGAATCCAGCCAATCCTAAAGGTCTAGGGATAATCCTAGCATTCTGGGGTGTTATCGCTGTATCATTTATTTTCCTAAACAAATATCTTATCCAGCGACCAATCTTTAGAAACATTCCAGAAGGTGCCGATGTTGATATCTCAACTCTACCGGGTGGACAGGACGACAAAGTCCACCAACTAGGGGACCTAGTACCCGGCTTTGAACATCTAGCATCGGATGATGTAGTGTTTGAAGCAGAAGCTGTCTAAACAAGGGGTGCTTGAATTGTCGGACATAGTCCGTACGTTGATTACTGGATTTTTTACATCGATAATTCTGTTATTATTGGTTTATATATTTTGGAAATTATACGATCGGCCCAGTAAGAAGCAACTCGAATTGCGAGAAGAGAAGCGAGAAAAGCGCAAGGAAGAGCGCATGTGGCAGGCTATTGAAGCAGAGATGGAAAAAGAGCGTGAGCAAGCGGAAGCACTTGCCATTATCGAGCGAAAAAAGGCAGAAATGCGTGCTCGAGCCAAACCACCAGCAGCGGGAATAATGCAAGACGCATTGGCGACATTAGATGCGCCGACGGAGGGAGAGGCATATCTTGAACGCTTCAAGCCAGAAATCAGTGAAATCCAAGAGGTTCTTGTTGAAGAAGAATTAGAACAAGAAGAAATAGATGACAGTGACGTTTTACTAGCGCCTGATTTGATTGATGTAAGACAAGATGAAGGATTGATTAATACCGATATGTCGAAAGATTCCATGAATGAACCAGAGACAACTATCGCTATTTCAACTGGACAAGATAATACCGAAAATGTTGCCTCAGCAGGGGATGTGGAATCCTCAACAGAGGAACCACTCAGTGAATCCAATCAAGAGCATGAGGATGATGACGAACAAGTTAACTGGAATAAATCGGATACATCAGAGGATAGTT
>DAHU01000122.1 GCA_002495945.1 Euryarchaeota archaeon UBA13 | reverse complement strand
AATCTTTCATAGCCCCATCTAAGTTGTTCCCAACCACCCTCTGCAACTGGTTCATTTTGTTCTGGATTCTCAGCATAAACCAAGTGAGGTGGGTGGGGTGCTAGACAACCCGCGACAATCTCTCCTTGCGCCATGTTGCGGGCTATGGATAGGTTGCCTATATGATAAGCGGATGGAATAATCAATCCCTAAGCCTCAAACACCAGCGATGATTGGGCGATTTATGGACGAGATAGAAATTGAGTCATCATCGTATGTCAGTTCGTCCAATGAATCTGGTTTGGACCGTATTAGAGGATTAGATTTCGATACCGGGTTAAGACACATCATTGCGCCTGCAATGTTTGGGGTGGTTGTTGGAATTGCTTTCCAACAGTACATCACTCCCGAATACAATTGGCCTTCTCCACCACAAGGTGCTATTCTATGCTCGATATTATTGTCTCCATTACTGTATTTCACCTTAGTTAGAGATGAACCATCGAGGTGGTATGAGTACACTATGGGACTTGCATTGCCAGGTACTATCTTTTTCATGGTCTGGTTTTCTGGCTGGGGCGCCTTGTTTTGTAGCGGTTATGGTGCATTACTTCTGTGGGTATGGATTTCAACCTCTTGGGGAAGATACGATTTACCTCCATTCAGGTACGGTGTATGGCACGCCTTTGCGGTTGACATCGGGTCTTTTTCTGGTGCGTTATTAGCTTACAGCATCAGTCTATGAGGTATAACTTTCCGATTCGTTAGGGAAATCTCCTGACCTTACATCCTCACAATACTGTTTTATTGCTCCATCTATTGATTCTGCAAGGTTTAGGTATCGTCTGAGGAATCGTGGTGAGAAATCCATGGTTATTCCCAATAAGTCGTGTAATACCAAAACTTGTCCGTCACAATCAGGTCCAGCTCCGATGCCAATGGTCGGTATGCTCACAGATTCGCTAACTTTTTTTGCTAATTCTCGGGGTATTTTCTCAAGGACAATGGCAAAACATCCCGCCTCTTCGAGTATTTTTGCATCTTCTATTAATTTGGCTGCTTCCTCATCTTCTTTGGCTCTCACGCTGTAGGTGCCAAATTTGTAGATTGATTGTGGAGTTAATCCTAAGTGGCCCATTACTGGTATTCCAGCGGTTAGAATTCGCTTGATTGATTCAACAATCTCAGCACCTCCTTCTAGTTTCACAGCATGACCTTCTGCCTCTTTCATTATTCTTATCGCCGACTCGAGAGCAATTGCTGAGTTGCCTTGGTAAGTGCCGAATGGCATGTCAACAACAATTAGAGCACGGTCAACAGCCCGCTTGACGCACTGTGCGTGGTAGATCATGTGATCTAATGTCATAGGTACAGTGGTAACTTGTCCAGCCATCACATTTGATGCAGAATCGCCAACAAGGATTACATCAATGCCACCATTGTCTACTAATTTTGCCAGTGAGTAGTCATATGCGGTAAGCATGGTGATTTTCTCACCTGCTCGCTTCATTTCTTGAAGAGTATGGGTGGTGACCTTCTTGGCTTGGCCGTGAACGGACATGGTTCTACCACTAGCCTTTGAGTTTTGAAGGTCTCGCTAATTCAGATATCGCCTAAACATCCATTTCAGCCAAGAATCTTGTCAACTGCAAAAACACTTCTTTTAGGTCGTTACAAGATAGTAGTTGATATTTGTATTCGGGATCGCTAATAGTTAATGCAGCAACTGCGAACATGGAGGATGAACTCTCATCAATTACCATTTCAGTCCTGTCCTCAATCCAATCATCTAATGCTTCCTGTTCGATTTGTAGTATGCCACCAATTTTACTCAAAATTCCATTCAGGGTGGCGCGCAACTCAGTCTGTTGATATGGAGTTAATTCGTGCTCGTCATCGAGGTAGGTAACATCTGCTGAAAGGTATAATTTTGAATGCTCACTATCTTCGGGAATGCGTTGGAGGATTGTTTCTAAGTCTGGTAGGATACCAATCTCTGGAATTAAATCAGCCATAGATTCATGTTCAAACGGTGGTAATGCAGGTTCTATCACTTTATCGATTTTGAATCTCCTTCTCCCGACAAATTCAATGAAATGGTTGCTGCCTTTTGTTTCGTGACTAATTATTTCTGCTTCACAGCCAAACAGTCGGGGCCCATTCCATCCGTTGTGATATGACAGTGGATCGGTCATAATCATGCCAAATGGTTTGTCATCTAACAAACAATCGTCGAGCATTTGGCGATATCTTGGCTCAAAAATTCGTAGACTTTGTATTTCTCCGGGAACCAACACCATTGGCAGAACAAACAATGGCAGATTACCGGTAGCGGGCATACTGTTAAAACGACGGTTTTGCTTATCAAGATATGTTCAATCATCTTTTACACATATGTTGCTGAGTTCAGAAAAAAAGTTCAGCGACCAGTCGCCTCCTTCACGTCCAACACCGGAGTTTTTGACCCCACCGAACGGTGTTCTCAAATCTCGGTGTAACCAAGTATTAACCCATAATATCCCACTATCGATTTGTTCGGCTATCGCTTTGCCTCGGCGAGGTTTTGAAGTCCATATTGAGCCTGCTAATCCATATTCGGTTCTGTTGGCCATTGAAACTGCTTCCACATCGGTAGAAAATTTGTGAACTGATGCAACGGGTCCAAAGATTTCTTCCGTTGCGGTTCTGGAATTTATTTCCAAACCTTCAATCAATGTGGGTTTGATGAAAGCACCATTGTCATTTGGTGGCGGCAGTCGCAGTCTTTTTCCACCTGTTTTGATAATTCCACCCTCACTCTTTGCCAACTCAATGTATGACAGAACTTTTTCCATGTGATCCATCGAAATAACCGAGCCAACATCTGTGTCTTCATTGCTGGGATTACCGACATTCATAGCCTCAACTTCCGCTATCAGCCTCGGTATGAATTGGTCATAGATTGATTCTGCAACTAAAATTCTTGAACCACACAAGCACACCTGTCCCGAATTGGTGAAAGCAGCCTTAGCTGCCCCCTTGGCTGCAATATCTAAATCAGCATCGTCTAAAATGATAGTAGCATTCTTTCCGCCAAGTTCCAATGACAATTTCTTGAACATTGGCGCTGCGGTTTTTGCCACAATCTTACCAGTCTCAGTGCCACCAGTGAAGGAAATTGCGCTGATCTTCGGATGTTCGAGGATGGCTTGACCCGCTGTAGGGCCAAGGCCGTGAACAATATTCAAAACGCCATCAGGAAGGCCGATTGACGAAACTATTTCTGCAAGAAGATTTGCTGTTAGTGGCGTTAATTCAGATGGTTTTGCCACGATTGTATTTCCCATCACTAAGGCCGGAGCGATTTTCCAAGATAGTAAGTAAAGTGGTAGATTCCATGGCGTTATCAGCCCCACTGTTCCGACCGCTTTGCGCTCTACATAGTTGGTTGCATCAGCCATTTCAAAGACCATCTCTCCAAGTTGTTCGGCATGCTCAGCAAAGAATTCAAAATTCTTAATGCTGCGTTCAGCATCGACACGCTGGGCCAAGGATAGTGGTTTTCCAGTATCCATACTTTCTAATTCAGCAATTTTTGATTTATGTGATTCTAGTGCTTCGGCTATGTTTCTTAGCCATGCGATTCGTTCTGCCATTGGCAACTTGGACCATAGTGGTAAGGCTTGCTGGGCTGCATCAACTGCTAATTGTATATCGTTGGCAGTTGAATCTGGTATTTTCGAGGTTTGCTTGCCGGTTGCGGGGTTGTAATTTTCAAGGTATTTGCTGTTCAATGGGGGGATAAATTTGCCACCGATGAAATTCTCAATCTGCAAATTCACACCTCGACATCGTAAGTCCATCTGTCTTTGTCAGGGTCCCACTCATCCCAAGTATCAATTTGATTAAGTTGTTCGACATAATTTGGCGGGACTATCCCAGGGACAATGAATGCTTTTTGGCGGTTGAGTGGATAGGGATTTCTTAGGTCTATACCCAGCACTCCTAATACTGCTCTTGCGACATACCAAGTAGCTTGCGAGTTCCATCCGTGAGCGATTTTGATGACCACACCTAAACCATTAGGATAATCAGGATGCTCAACTGCTAATCCGAGTAGGCCATCGGCACCTTCCTTGGCAATGACCTTACCTTTGCCGGCTTTTAGAATTGTAGAATCAAGGCGGTTGAAACCTCCAACCAAGTCGGGATGCCTGACCATTGCTTCCCAAATCCAATCATCATCTTTGTCTCTGACCAAACCGGCATAGATTTGTGCAAGTTCTGCTACTGTGTTTGATACAGTGGGTAATCCACAGCCATCCTTAGCCACTCGTAACGGCTTCCAATCATCTCCTAAATAGGTTCGAATTTGCTCCATGTACGCCCTGAAAACTTGGTGATTTGGTAAAGTATAGCCGGCCCGATTCCAACCCTTCTTTCTACAACCATGAAGGATAGCCGAGTGTTCTCCTGAGCAGGTGTGATACCATCTTCTGGGCCGTCGGACCTGACGGCCGAATTGTACTAGCGGTACGTCTAATGGAGTCAACATAAGTGGCCACTCCTCTTCAGATAACAATGACTGAGCGGTAGAAACGTGTTCGGTATCCCCGTTGTGCGAGGCTACTGAAATTGCCTTTTGCTCCCATGTGGCGTCCTCGAGTTCTTTTGTGAATGCCTTAAGCATAAATGGTTTCATCATTGAGCGGCCATAACAAAGAACATTACCGCCAAATGAATGTATTACTTCATCTCCATGAGCCCAAGCAACTGCTCCATGGATAGTGGTCTCAGATACGCCATTGCGTCGGTAATCAACAAGTGGTTCCCAGTCCACTTCACGGCCGGTCGGAATTCCCTCGATGCTCTCACCAATGGAAGATTCAGGATACATTGAACTACCCGGTTTCCCATCACTTATTGCCGAAGGAATTTTGTCTCTGCTCATGAACTTCCCCCTATCAGTTGCTCGACCATCGGTACGACTTTTTCCATATATGCAGTCATATTTCGACACACTCGGTCTGAATCATGATTAAAGAAATCGAACCATGCCATTATCGTGTCTTCTGGATGGAATCTATCAACAATTTGATGGGCAATTTCTCGTGGATTGCCGATTAATGCGTTATCAGCAGCCTTTGAAACCTTTTCTGGGTCTATTGTGCCTTCCAAGGCATTCCAATAAGCCTGAAGTGCTTGTTCGGCCTCATACTTCGCCGCATCACTCTGTGCTTGTTCATCGAGGTTTTGTTCATCGTTGATAAATACAAAACTTGTTCTTGGCATGTAACTGCGTTGCCATGCGCCACCATCGGGGTGGAAGTTCTTTGCCATTCTATCGTGAGTTTCATCGATCACTGTTGGAGAAGTTATCGACAAATTGAATACCTTAACCGGCAAAATTGAGTTGACAAAGCTCTGCGCAAACGGGTCATGAGTTCCCGCAACGAGTTGTAATTGATTTCGATTCCATTGTTTTGGAACTATGGAAATATCTTCAAAATTATATCTTCTCGGTATTGGTATTGCTTCAGTGTCTTCAGCCAATTTGTCTTCCAAATAAGCAGCTTTTACCGATTGCCATTCTTCATCGCTGCGGAACAATTCTCGAGTTAGTACTGTTTGCCTAATGTCATCACTAGAGATAACCTCACCATTCAGTAAGCGGAGGAAAATTTCACTTGCCTCCAAAAATATTTGACTCCTTAGGGGTTTCCATGCTGCCTTTTCCCATGCGTTTCTTGGTGATATTCCGTAAGGTCGAGCCATGAACTCAAATCTGCCCGCACTGAATCCAACATGCAGTTTCCGATTATCATCCAACATCGATAGAAATTGAACTGTGTTAGCGATGCGTTCAGCCTGAGCTATTGGTCCACCACTTGCCAAGATACTAATCACTGCTGAGCCAATATCGATATTTTGTGTTTGGCGAAAACTTTCCATTGCTAATTGGGGGAAATCTGTGCACAAACCAACTTCTCCTTGCCAGTGGGGTACGACTGGCGCTGAGTTGGATTTTTGGGTTTCTGTTGATAAATGGGCTTGAGCAATCCATCCGACCTCAAACCCAAGAGCGTCGGCATGTTGGAGTTGTTGAAAGTAGTTTTCGAACATTTGCCGCTCGCTGGGTGTATCACCGCCCACACCCGGTGTTTGACTAATCGAGAAGAAAATGTCATGCTTCATGGATTGCCACTGTTCCCTGCGAGTTGTTCTAAGACCATAATCGATGTGGATAATTACTCCTCTTCAGAAGGTAGTTCTAACTTTGTTAACGCATCAAGACGTTCTCTTATTGGAGTGGGTGCAGGCAGACCAAAGGCAATGAATGAATGTAGGCAATCTGAAAGGTGCAACATTGCTGTTTGGTAATCTCCCTGAATTTCACAGATGTCTGCCAACCCCCAACGGGCGACGAATTGACCAGACACGTCCTCTAATTCGTTGGATAACTCAAGAGATTGATTGTACAAATCTATCGCTGCATCGAGTGATCCAAGCGTTGCTTGGGTGTGTGCGACATCAGCCATGGATTCCATCAATCCTTCACGGTCTCCTAACTTGGTCAAAATTTCGAGTCTCCTTGTTCCGTGTGCCAGTGCTGAGTCATGATTGTTCTGACGTTTCTCGCATGCCTCAAGTACGGCCAAACTGTACACCAATCCTGCTTGGTCATCTACCTGTTCGCGAACTCGCATTGAGCGAGTAGTGAACATCTTACAATTATCATAATCTTCAGCGCTTAGATATAACAATCCCACATGATGCAACACCGCGGCTGCTAACGGACTGCCGTCAGAGATATTTTCTGCCATCGCGGCTAATTCAACAAAATTGTCGATAGATGCGTTATCAAATCTTAATTTTTCAAAACTAACCCAACCTGTCTCAAGTTCATCAGCTGCAACACTTTCAGCATGCACAAGTAGGCGGCCGACTAAGTCGTGATTTTCTAATTCCTCCGCCAGTGGAATGAGCCTGAGTGCTAGTGGTGCGTTGACATTGTCAATAGCACCGCCTTCAGTTAGCATATCGATAATTTTCTGTGCTTGTTCGGGGCTAACTTCTCCGTTCATGCTCTTGCCATTTACCACTCATGAATAACCTCTTCCAAGGGTATTTACGATAAATCTTGATAACTCAAACACAAGTAGGTGCGACATGGGTTCAATGGATGGCTACCTCCAAGCATTGAGCTTAGTAGCAATTCTAATTCTTGCGCCAATGACGATTCATTTGATTGTTCACAAGGAGGAGAATACGGTTTTTGTTTACGTTGAGGGCGACTCTGAAGACAATGAGCAGGATGATGACGTTGTTGGAAGAGAGATTCCTCAACTAAATCGTTCAGAAGTTGCCCGTATTGCGACATTTAACATTAAAGTATTTGGTAAAGCAAAAATGGACAAACCAGAAGTTGTAAGTCAACTAGTTGATACCGTATTGCAGTATGATATGGTTGCTGTACAAGAGGTGAAAGACATTGATCAAACAGTGCCTCATGAATTTTTAGATGAGATAAACAATGCATCTGGGGGCTCTTGGAAT
>DAHU01000019.1:4670-13830 GCA_002495945.1 Euryarchaeota archaeon UBA13 | reverse complement strand
TTCATGAAGTGTCGCATATCATCACAAGGACAAAATTTGCCTTTTTCCGGGTTTTTTTACCCTAATAACGGAAAGGTCTTATCATTAGGTGACCGTTGGGTTGAACCTGCGGGGGGATGTAGTTGCCAGTTAGATTAGGTCCAGCAGGTATTCCGTTATCATGTAAAGGTCGTACCATAATAGAAGGTATGGACGACATCATATCTCTCGGTTTGGAAACGATGGAAGTTCAAACGGTTAGAATGATTGCTCCTCAACACTTCGAACAATATTGGCAAGCGGGAGTTCTAGCGAATAAGACCGAGTTTGAAATGAATATCCATGGACCATACTATTCAGAACTACTTGGAAATAGAGTGGAAAGAGGACGTTCATTAACTAAAATTGAATCAACTCTACAAGCGGCTAAAACCATCAATGCACGCCACATAACCCTGCATGCAGGCCACTATGGCGAAATGGGAAGAGGTCGAGCAGCGAATGAACAATTGGCTAATGTTTTTGCCGGAATTGTAGACAGAGTTCATGAAATATGGCATGACGATGAAGACATTTATCCGGTTTTTCCATGGTTGAAAGATGGTACACCATCAAAGATTGGTATCGAAACATCTGGTAGACAAGAATTGTGGGGTAGTTTAGAAGAAGTTCTCGAAGTGGTAAATCATGTGGAAGGAACTGTTCCAGTGCTAAATATAGCTCACATTCATTCACGTGGTCACGGCAGCATGAGAACTTCAGAAGACTACGGCGAGATGTTTGACTTAGTCAGAGAAACCATCGGAACCAAGGAGTTCTACTGTCATTTTTCTGGAGTCGAACACAGGACCGGTAACGCAATGCACTACACCCAAATCAAGAAATCAGACCTTAACTTCGAGCCGTTAGCAGAATTTATTGTCGAAGAAGGCGGATGGCTCGATATAACACTAATTTCCGATTCACCGCTTCTTGAGCATGATGCTATGTACATGCTACAGAACATCGAAAAAGCTCGACACAAGCAATTAGAAAGAAAAGCAAGAGAAGATCGTAGAAGAAGTCTTGCTGCACAAACAGGCCGATCTGCTGAAGAAATCAAAGCACGTGAATTAGAAATTGCGAGTGCTCGAAAGCAGGCTGCTACTGCAGAAATGAAACAAAAAGCCGCGGCTAAAAAATCCCAAGAAGCAAAGCCTGAACAAGACAAAGCGGCGGAGGCAAGTAAGGAAGCGGAAGCCAAACCTAAGGCGAAGTCTAAATCGTCAAAAGCCAAGAAGGTTGAAGAGAAAGCAGAAGATAATGTCTTTGACTTTGATGAGGAAGATGACGACCTTTTTTGAGTTCGTAGATTGAATAATATCTGCAAATCAATAATTTCGCTGTGATATAGCGGCAATTAACATAAGCACAATACAAATCGCAGATTCGGTCAACATGGCACATATTGCGATTCTTGGTCTAGGAAATTGGGGTACTGCGGTTGCTCGTATGTGGTTATTAGAAGGTCACAAAGTCAAAGGTTGGACTATCGAACAGGATGTTTACGAATCCATAGTAATGGATGGAGTCAACAAGAAATATTTGCCAGAGCATTCAGTCGAGGGACTGGAAGCAACAATGAGAATTGATGAGGCACTTGATGGGGTCGAAATCGTAGTACTGGCGATTCCTTCATCCGTAATATTAGATGTTGTTGACGATGTAATCCCGCATTTGAGGCCTGGCCATGTAATCATTGATTTAGCAAAAGGACTAGCTCCTGGAAAGCGATTGATATCACAAGCCATTCACGAAAAACTCAATGCGGCTAAGAAAACCAATCCTCTAGCGGTCGTAACTGGACCAACCATCGCTCCTGAGGCAGCAGGAGGAGTCATAACAACAGCATTAGTTGCCAGCGAGGATGAATCTGTTGCAAATCGATTGGCTGAAACTTTAACCACTCAAACATTCATTCTTCACGCCGCCTCAGATCCTGTCGGGGCAGAGTTATGGGGTGCTTTCAAGAATGTAATAGCCCTAACCTGCGGATTAGTTGACGGTTTGAAGAAGGTAGGAACCCTAGGCGGTGATAATCTAAAAGCTGCTATTTTTATGGCTGGATTCAAAGAAGGTTGCTTACTACTTCCCCAACTTGGAGCAAAAGCGGAGGTAGCGTTTGGTCCTGCAGGTCTAGGAGACTTGTATGTCACAGCAACTTCTCCATACGGTAGAAATCGTAGCATGGGGGAAAAATTGGGCACAGGACTTTCCGTTGATGAAGCACTGGCAGAGATGACCATGGTGGCTGAAGGAGTTAGAGCAGCAAGAATGTTCATCAATAGAGCGGAAGATGAAGGAATTGATGTTCCTTTTACTAAAGCGATTAACACCTTACTCGACGGCGATATCGATGCAGAAGAATGTTGTCGTAGAATTGTCGGCTTGAACTGAATAATTTTCCGTCGGTGTTGTTTTGTATGACATGGCCATAGGCACATCATGGCGGATGAATTGAGCGAACTGGAAGCGAGACTGTTTGAGTGGATTAGACAGTCAGACTTCGAGACAATTCCATGGTCCACCGCAAACGCCGCTAAAGCCTTCAAAGTAAAGAAAGACGAAATTTATGAAGCCGTTGCTGCACTAACAAAAAAAGTTCCAGAGCGTATTCAAGTATTCTACAAAGCGGGCGCAGTTCACATCGCTGCTGAGTAGACAAGTTGTTAATTTAGGATAACCTAAACTATATCAACGATGAGTTTTAGGGAGCCCTAAGGTGAATAAAATGAAGGCTCCTAAAATCGCGATTTTTACAACGCTATTGATTATCATAAGCAGTATACCAGGGTGTATATTTGATCCAGTTGAATTCGACGAGTGTGAAGATGAAGACAACTGTCTAACTATCGCATTTGAAACCAAAGAAGAATATCGAAATTCTGACGAGAATCCACAAATTCTCGCTGATAGACTCGAGGAATTAATGGATGTTGAGGTCGAAATTTACACAGTATCCGGACCGGCTGCCACTATTGCAGCCTTGGAATATGGCAAGGCTGACATCGGTTTCCTTGACGGTGGAGCTGCTTGGTTGAGCATGTCTACTAGAGGCTTTGAAGTTGCAGCGGCTGAACAGAAGAAAGATGGACGACCTTACTACAATGCTGTTGCTTGGGTACACAAAGACTCGGACATGGCTCAGGCTGACTTGGATGACGATCCAAGCACAGACCCATACACTCTGATGGCTGGTAAGATTTCTTGCCATACATCTCCTCTTGGTAGCTCAGGTATGTTATTGCCTATGGGATTCCTAATCAACAACGGCTATGTTGAAATCGTCGGCGACCCGAACACTATGGACTCGTTGTATACCACAGTAAGAGCACACTTCTCCGAGGACTCAAGTATTCCAGACAGTGGAACACTGTACCGAGGATACGGCGGCTCGCTAAGATGTTTGGCAGAGCACGAACTTGGTTCGGCAACTGATTACATCTCATTTGCCAAAGACCCAACTGTACCTGACTACTGTGGAGACGATCCAGAGTCATGGTGCTTTGAAGGAGATTTCACCAGCACAGAAGACTTTTACCCTCTCGGTGGCTATGATGAAAATGGTGAAACTGTTGGTTTTGGAAGAGCTCCAAGTCACCCAGTTATGTACAACCCAGAATATTTCTCCGAATCTGATGTCGAAGATTTGAGAAACGCATTCGATGCAATGAATCAAAACGCCGATGACCTTGAAATACTAAGTGATGTGCTTGGCACACCTGGAATTACCATAACAAACTCAAGTGTCCACATGGGTACATATGGCGACTCAATCGAAGAAGTTCCTGGAATAGCGGCATATCTCAATGAGAAAGTAAACAAGACTTCCTCGGAGGAATCGTCTAACTTGGTACTGTATGGTGGTGTCGCATTTGGTGCCTTGGCTATTGTTACCGGGGCAATATTCATGCGCAACAGAAATCAAAACCAGAACATTGATTCAGAAGATGCCAATACCAGCGAGTGATAATATTGCAAGGTAAAGCAATAGTTGTACTTCTGCTATTGGTCTCGGCTGGCATATCTGCACAACATGTTTATGACACCTATTTTGTTGAAGATGAACCAAGATTTCAGTGGCCAGAAAAGGTTGAAATTCCTTGTAACCCTGATTCATTAGACTATGATTGCGAGTTATACTTGCAGGTAAGTTCTACACCAGTAAAGAGTCTTTTACATCCGATTAGAGAAGAGGTCTGGATAGCCGAACTCGATGGGAAAATCTCATCATGGGACGGTGTGCTTCTAACCGAAATTGGTAATGTAAGTCAGATAATTTCACGCTGTCACAATGAACAGGGATTACTCGGCTTTGAATTCACCCATAACTTTGCTTACAGCAGGGAAATATTGCTTACCTACACAGAAGATGCTGATTGTGAGGCAGGTAGTAATCTATCGAGTGTAGTGGTTGCTTCAGTCAAAATTGTCGATGGTAAAATTGCCCATGAAACCGTAGTTGAATTGCGAAAAATTGCCAAAGAGAATAGGAACCACAACGGTGGAAACATCCATTCTATGAGTGACGGCACCTACCTATGGTCGGTAGGCGATGGTGGTGGCTCGAATGATCCTTATGACAACGGCCAAAATCTGCACAATCCACTGGGGACAATCCAATACTTTGCTTATGACAATAAAACCATACAACCTGTGTTGCAACAATATGGTAATGATACGGATTATGTCTTGCATCACGGACTAAGAAACCCGTGGAAGTTTGATGTTGACAATCAGGGTAGATTGTGGATTGCCGATGTTGGCCAATATTGCTATGAGGAAGTAAATGTTGTCGATTTACTTGATCAATCCAATTTTGGTTGGTCTGTTAGAGAAGGAATGCATGTCTTTGACCCCAATGATGATTGCACAAGTTCTCCTGAACCTCTTGCGGACAACGACAATATGACCGACCCAATAATTGAGTATCCCCACACCGGTGGGAACTGCTCGATAACCGGAGGTTTTTGGATGGATTGGGGACCGGAATCATTGCAGTCAAGTTACGTATATGGTGACTTCTGCACCGGCACCATATGGAATATTGTCGAAACAGATAGCGGTTGGGAGTCATCTATTGTGACTAATGTTGGCACCTACATAACCGGTTTCGGTCAGGGAATTAATGACGAGTTACTTATTTTCAGCTGGACCGGCGAAATATACCATCTCTATGAGTCTTAATCGCTGTCTCGTTTTCCTTGGTATATCCTCTGTGCTAAATTCGCCGGAAGAAGCACCGACAGAATTGATTTATCGCCAATCTCTGACTCATCAGTTACAAAGGAACGCACGAATAGTGAAACAAAGTCAATAATCACAATCACAACAAATATCACTATCAGATATGCCATTACGTGATCGTATTGATTCAATTCCATCGCTCGATCAATGTGTAAACCAATGCCACCTGCGCCAACCAAACCAAGCACTGTGCCATGCCTAACATTATATTCAAACATGAACAATAACTGACTCAAGAAAGTGTTGCCCGATTCAGGCAACACTACTTTCGTTAATGTCTCTGTATGGCTCAAACCCATTGCTCTTGAGGCTTCTAGCGGTTCGCGATTAATCCCTTCAATCTCTTCATATTGCAACTTCCCAAGGTAGCCTACCGTGTACAAAATCATCGCCAAAACGCCGGCCAGAGGCCCAATGCCCACAACTATAACAAACACAATCGCCCAAATTATGCTGGGTAAACTTCTTGTTAGTGCTAAAAAGAGTCTAGTAGGAATTAACACAGACTTGGAAACTAAGTTTTTTGCAGCAAAAGAAGAGAACATAATTGCACCAATGAATCCGAAAATAGTCGCAACAAAAGCCATTTTCAGGGTTTCTAACATACCTGTGTATGCTTTAGAGCAGAAAAACCCAATATCCACAGTACAGTTTGGCGGCTCGGATTGAGCTTCAAAAATCAGCGACCATTCCGGTGGCCATAATTCAGTGTTCCAGAACTTAATCAAGTTGCCAAATCCGCCGGTCAAGTCACCCCAATCGCCTCTCACAAGATTGTTCATTACAATTAGTGCCAACACGATTAGACCGAAGGAAATCATCCAGACTTTGTTCAATTTCACTGACACTGGGTTATTCCTCCTCAATTGATTTAGTCTCAAAATCGCTTAAATCGATTATTCGATCCGCAATCTGCTTTGCTCGCTCCGAGTGATGCTCAACAAGCAACATTCCACATTGGTTATTGCTAACATAGGTCTTCACCAACGCAATTATGGCATCTGCGTTTTCCTTGTCCAGCTCGCTCAAAAATTCGTCGGCAAGGATTAGTTCTGGATTTTGCGCCATCGCTCTTGCAGTGGCAACGCGACGCTGTTGACCACCTGACAATCGTCTTATAGGCTCATCTATTTTATCAGCAAGACCAACCTCTTCAACCGAATTACGAACTACCACAGCCTTTCTCTTAGACCAATTAAATATGTTACCAGAATCGTCACGTACTTTTACTCCGCATCTAGCACCTAACTCGACGTTGTGGTATACGCTTGCATGTCGAACTAAACCCAGTCGTTGAGGAATATACCCTATGCCGCCTCTTGGCCTTATATCTGCAAAAATTTTACCCGATAATTTTGGAATCAGTCCGGCAATTGTTCTAAGCAATGTTGTCTTACCCAATCCGGAAATACCGATAATCGCTACTATTTCACCCGGTTGGATTACAAAATTAATTTTTTCAAGCAGCGGTTTAGTGTAACCAACTGAGAGGTTTTCAATCCGGATTATTGGTTTAGTCATAACTCAACACCAACCAATAGTATCAATTTGTCCTAATGTTGGGATTTTAAATAAGTATCTAATCTATTGATTTAAAATTGCTCTTGCATCCTTAACCAAATCGATTATAGAGACCCTAAGCTCATCGGATGTAATGGTTTTACCATATGGAATGTACACCTTATGATTTGTCTCCATGCACTCAAGGAATATGCCCCTTGAGTCCAAATCATTCATGTGAACAATCGCTGAGTTCTTGCTGTAGTGAGCGTTGTAAATATCAACCATTGCGTCAACATGGTCATCGTTCATATGTTCAATAGACCCCGCCTTGACTTCATCCATATTGGTTTGAATTGACTCAGAGAGATACTCTTGACCATCTATCCAGCAAATTTTACCAAATCCGGCAATATACCTGATTGATATTATTTCATCCATAATCCAGAATGAAAAATTGTGGGTTTTCAAATAAGCATCAGCATTTGGTACCCGGGCGCGATATCTCGTCAGTAGATGTTCTTGCTCTTCATCAGAAACATATACTGCTTCTGCAGAATTATCATACCCATTTTCCGATACTCGCACCTCTTTGAATTTACCTACCAAACACACACGCCAGTAAGATTGCGGATCGCCTTGTGGTTGGGGGTGTGATACGAATAGTGAGGATTTTTGATTGTTAGTGAGATTTTTTGTGTGGGCTGCGATATTAGCGATCAATATGTATGGTTTGCCATCATCATTGATGGCATAAGGAACCACTGAACTTAGAGGGAAATTATCTATCTCTTGCTTAACGGCAAGGGTTGAGAGCACTCCATGACCGACATCGATGAGCCATTGAAGTACATTTTTTGCTGGGTTTTCATTTTTCCTTGAGTTTTCTTCGGCAGCTAATACCTCATCATCTGCCATCCTATCAGGCTCCATTATCGACGAAAAGGCCGATAGTTTCCTCTAACCATTCTTCTGCTTCGTCGTCGTAATCTGTATCACAATCAATTCTATCATTGATTCTGTTACCGCCTTTCTGCTCTAGGACATCGTCCCACTGAATCCCTGCTTCACAGAATAAATCAAACGCAGTGTCGCCTAACGCAAGTACGGCGAAGTTTAGCCCGCCGAGGCAACCATCATCGGCGTCAACCGTGGCTTCGTAAAGATCAATCGCATTATCTGGTTGTTCTCCATCGCCCCATGTACTGCATATCACAATCAGATTGTCGTGTCCTTTTAGGTCATCAACTGTTACTTCGTCCATTCCGTTTACTGTGGTATCAAAATCATTGTCTTGGGCAAGTTTATCTGCATCCATGGCTAATAATTCCGAGTTGCCTGTCTCTGTTCCATATAATATCAACATTTTTTTACTCATTGTAATTCCTCTTTTCTTGATCTCAACACATTAATTATTGGGGAGCCTGATTTGGTCTCGCGTAATAACTCTGCGTCCACGCCATATACCTCCGACACGGTCTCTATGTTTAATGCAATGCTTGGAGCATCATAACAATAAACCTTAGATTTATGTATAATCAAGACTTTATCAGCAAATTTACTCGCTAAATTGATGTCATGCATGGCCACAATAGCGCTACAGGGATTTGATTTATCGTCTACCAGGCTTTTTATTTCGCCTAATATGTCATACTGGCTAAACAAGTCAAGACTGCTTGTTGGTTCGTCGAAAAGGTAAATTTGTGGTTCCTGAACTATCGCTTTCGCTATAACCACTTTTTGTTGCTCGCCTCCGGACAGGGTGTGGAATTTACGGAATGCAAAATCTTGAAGTCGTAAATTCTGGATTACTTTGGCAACAATATCTCTATCATAATCACCAATTGACCAGTTTAGGTATGGACGACGACCGAGTAATATCACATCATAAACATCGATAGGGAAACTTGTCGAGACGTTTTGAGGCACATAAGCAACCATTTTAGCAAGTTCATTAATTGTCATGTCATCGATTGACATTGAATTGATTTTTACTTCCCCCTCCGTTAATTTATTGATTTTATTTAGACATTTAATCAAAGTCGATTTCCCAGTGCCATTGATTCCTAATACGGCAACAAAAGTATTGGGCTCGACTGAGAAATTAATATCGCTGAGTATCTTTTTATTACCATAACTGAAGGAGAGATTGGTAACCTCAATCAATGGTTTATTTCGCCGATTTTTTGTTGGTTTAGTCATGAGCACCACTCCTTTTACTCAACAATAAATAGAGGAAAAAGGGTCCTCCGATGATTGATAGCATTATCCCAACAGGTAATACTACTGGTGAAAATAAGGTGCCTCCGATAGTGTCTGCCGCTAGAACTAGCAAAGCGCCAATCAGCGCTGATGATGGAACTAGCTTACGATAATCGTTACCGATTATCAAACG